>JAFGWS010000144.1 GCA_016937035.1 Pontiellaceae bacterium | reverse complement strand
TTCGAGACCGCAGAGGAAAGGTTCATTCGGGAGCTGGCCGCATGAGGGTCAAAGAAAAAACCGGACAGTTTGATTTACAATCTACCACCATCGCCGGTCTAACCGTTTGGCCGCTCCGCTACACCGATGATGAATTGGCTTGCGGTCGGTCTCATTCGGACGGGAACCGCTCCCGGCCTGCCAGCCGGAAGCGGAACACCTCTACGAGGATTGCACAACCTGTTTCTCGGGAAAAAGCAATTCTCCGACGGGAAATAAGACCATTCTCGAAATGCTTTTTTCCTACCTGCATTGAGTTGATTGGAAAACATACAAGATTGCGGAATTAGGTGGTTGGCTGGTTTATGGATTTGTATCGTTGGTGAAGAAGGGGTATAAGGACATTTTTCTTGTTTTCGGGCGGGATGATGCTCGTTATCGGGTGGCGTTTGATGGTGGATTCCGGATAACGAGGGGGTATAGAGCTGTAACGGTGAAACGGAGTTTTTTTGATGAGAATACTTTCGGGCATTCAGCCTTCGGGCAAACTGCATATTGGTAACTATTTTGGAATGATGAAGCCAGCGATTGAACTGCAGGAGCAGGGCGACGCGTATCTCTTTATTGCGAACTACCACGCGATGACGACGGTGAACGATGCGGCGGCGCTGCGGCAGATGACAACGGATGTGGCGCTTGATTTTCTGGCGTGCGGCATTGATCCCAACAGAACGGCGTTTTATCGCCAGAGCGATGTGCCGGAGGTACACGAACTCTCGTGGCTGCTTTCGGTGATTTGCCCGATGGGGCTGTTGGAGCGGTGCCATTCGTATAAGGATAAAACGGCAAAAGGGATTGCGGCAACGCATGGACTCTTTGCTTACCCGGTGTTGATGGCGGCGGATATTCTCGCGGTGAATTCAAACGTGGTTCCGGTGGGGCGCGATCAGAAGCAGCACGTTGAGGTGACGCGCGATCTGGCGATTAAGTTTAACAATGCGTTTGGTGAGGTATTCACGATTCCGGAGCCTTCGATTCGCGAAAATGTGGCGGTCGTACCGGGGGTGGACGGTCAGAAAATGTCGAAATCCTACGACAATACGATTGAAATTTTCATGGAAGGCAAGCCGTTGAAGAAGCGGGTGATGTCGGTGAAGACCGACAGTAAGGAGCTGGAGGATCCGAAAGATCCGGAGAGCTGCAATGTGTTTGCGCTCTACAAGCTGTTTGCGACTGAGGCGGAACTGGAAGATATGACGGAACGTTACCGCGCCGGCGGAATGGGTTACGGTCACGCAAAGTTGGAACTGTTGGAAAAAATCAACGCGCATTTTGATCCGATTCGGGAAAAGAGGCGGGAGTTGGAAGCGGATATGGATTATGTGGAAGATGTATTGCACCATGGCGCCCGGAAGGCGCGAGCGCTTGCGCGCGAAACGCTGAACAGGGCTCGTCAGGCCGTGGGATTGGAATGATGATTGATGAGTGACGGTTGATGATTGGGGATTGGTAATCTGAAATCGACAATCAGAAATCGGCAATCGGCAATCGGCAATCGGCAATCGGCAATCGGCAATATGTGAACGGATGTGAGCACACAGATGGATTTGATTAAGGATGATTATAAGGTCTCGCTCGATGTGTTTGAGGGGCCGCTGGATCTGCTTTTGTACCTGATCAAAAAGGATGAGGTGGATATCTACGACATCCCGATCGGACGCATTACCGACCAGTACATGGAATACCTGCAACTGATGAAGGTGCTCGACCTGAATATCGCGGGCGACTTTATTGTCATGTCGGCCACCCTGATGCTGATCAAAAGCCGCATGCTGCTTCCGGCAGAGGAGCGCCGCGACGAGAGCGAGGAAGAAGAAGAGGATCCGCGCTGGGATCTGGTGCGCCAGTTGGTGGAGTACAAGAAGTTCAAGGATGCGGCGGACTATCTCGAAGCGCTGGAAATGCACATGGAAAACGTCTTCGGGCGCGAAAGCGAGCACGTGGAGCTGGGCGACTCGCCGGAGATGGATATCCGCGACGCGAGCATTTTTGACCTGATCTCCGCACTGAACGATGCGCTTGGGCGAGTGCAGGAGGAGGAACTTCAGGAAATATTTTCGGAAGAGTATACGGTTTCGCAGAAAGTAACCTATATTATTGAGAATTTGAAGATTGCGAAGCGGTTGAATATTACCGATCTTTTTGCGGGTATGCATTCGCGGATGGAGATGGTCTGCACGTTTCTTGCGGTGTTGGAGTTGATTAAACTCAACCGTATTGCTGCAGTGCAGGAGGGCCATTTCGGTCAAATAATGGTGGAGCCGCGCAAGCCGGAGCTGTCGGCGGAGGTTGAATCCGAGGCACCGGTGCAGGTGGACCAGGAGTTGTTTTAGAACCAGGCACGGATATGAGCGAGAGCACGATTGATGTACTTCCAGAGCTGAAGCAGATTGTAGGTGCCATGCTGTTTGCCGCCAAGGAACCGCTGTCGATAAAGCGGATTCGTAAAGCGATGATTGAAACGGGGAGCGGCTTCGGCGGGCCGTATGAGCAGTATGCCAAGGTGACCGAAAGCCAGATCGAAGGCGCGTTGGAGCTGTTTCAGGAAGATTTACTGAAGGCCAAGGTTGGGCTGGATGTGGCGCTGGTGGGAGGGGCCTATCGATTGCAGAATGATGCCGTCTGCGGTCCGTTTGTGCGGGCGCTGCTCGAAAAGAATCAGACGGTTCGATTATCGAAGCCCGCGCTCGAAACATTGGCGATTGTGGCGTATCGCCAGCCGTGTCTTCGCTCGGAAATTGAAGAGGTTCGCGGGGTTTCGGTAGATGCGATCTTGCGTAAGCTGATGGATATGCAACTGGTGCGAGTGGTTCGCCGCAGCGAGCTGCCGGGACGTCCGTGGTTATTTGGAACCACACAACGGTTTTTGGAGCATTTCGGGATTAATTCGATCGACGACCTACCGGGAAGCCAGGAGTTGAAACGCGGGATTACAGGGGATGAAAAGAAGGTTGCGACCCCGACTTTCCCCGAAATGGAGAAGGAACTGGAAATACAATGAATATTGAACATTTGAGAGAACAAATTGATTCACTTGATACTGAAATTGTGCGCCTGTTGAACGAACGCATCGGCGTCGTCTTGAAAATCGGCGAAGAGAAGAAAAAGCACGGCGGTGAAATTTATGTGCCTTCGCGCGAGCGCCAGGTGTTTGAGAAGATCAAAAAGCTCAACGGCGGTCCGTTGCCGGATGAGTCGGCACACGCCATTTATCGCGAAATTATGTCAGCGGCGCTGGCGCTTGAAACCGAAATGAAGATTGCTTACCTCGGCCCGGAAGCCACCTTCACACATCAGGCAGCGCGCAATAAATTCGGGACGAGCGTGGAATACGTTCCCGCCGGAAGCATCGGCGAGGTGTTTGATCGTGTTCAGAACCGCACGGTTGACTATGGTGTGGTGCCGATCGAAAATTCGATTGAGGGCGCGGTGACCAATACCTTTGATCAGTTTGCGGTCACATCGACGAAGATCTGCGCTGAAATATATCTGCCGATTTCACTGACGCTCCTCTCGAAGTATTCGAAAAAAGAGGTTCGGTTGATTTATAGCAAGCAGGAGGTTTTCGGTCAGTGCCGCGGCTGGCTGCACGGGAATATGCCTAATGTAGAACTGGTTGCGGTGGAGAGTACAGGAAAAGCGGTGCAACTGGCGCTTGAAACACCCGGTGCAGCGGCCATCGCCAGCGCAATGACTTCGGATCTGTACGAGATTGAGGTGCTGGCTACGAATATTCAGGATATTCAGGGAAACACCACCCGCTTCCTCGTGATCGGCCAAAACTACGGCCCCGCCACGGGAACCGACAAAACCTCCATTGTATTCGGCGTGAAGCACAAAGTCGGTGCGCTCTACGATGCGCTCTCCGTCTTTAAAACCGACCGGATTAATATGAGCAAGATTGAGTCGCGCCCCAGCAAAAACAAGGCGTGGGAATATGTCTTTTTTGTCGATATCGACGGTCATGCGGATGATCCTGCGGTTGCCCGTGCACTGGAAGATCTTCAGGAGCACTGCACCAATATGACCGTTTTGGGCTCTTATCCTCAGGCGGAAGCCTAAGCAAATTGCTCTGCTGGAGGCAGGGCGAATGGGTTAGCTGCAGTCCGATGTGCAAATTTCAATAACGGTGACGACCTTGTCTTCCTGCTTCCAGCGGATTTCCAGATCGAAAAGACGGGTGCCGAAAATGCGCTCGGGTTGAGTCGTTTGGTAAGCGGGCTGCGGGTTATATGCCAGCGTCTCGCAGATGAGTTGCCGAAGGGCGGGGCGCTTTTCCGTTTCAAGGTTCTGAAGTGCCTGCTCCGCCGTTGCTGTAAAGCGGATTTGATTAACGGGCGCGGGCGCGGCAGCGGCGAAAGCCGCTTCTGCATGGGGAACGGCGTCGGCGTAGGGAATGTAGGGTTTGATATCGAGGACGGGGGTGCCGTCGAGAAAATCGCCGCCGCTCAGCTCCATCGTGGTTCCGTTAATGCCCAATAGTTTTACAACGGAGAGTCCGATTGGATTGGGGCGAAAATTGGAGCGGGAAGCAAAGACACCGATGCGCTCGTTTCCGCCCAGACGCGGTGGTCGTACGGTGGCTTTCCATTGATCACGGGTCGTTTGGTGAAACAGAAAGATAATCCAGAGGTGGGAAAATCCGCTCAGACCGCGTACTGCCTCCACGGTGTTGCAGGGCGGGAGAAGTTCAAGCGTGGCGGTGGCACTGGGGACCAATCCGGGTTGGCGCGGAATGCCGAACTTTTCGCCGTAGCAGGAGTGGATGCGTCCGATCGGTTTCATTTTGAGATAAGGATCCATGGGCAAATACTATCCATAGATGGAGTGTGTTGATACAGTCCTTTATGCGGGAAATGGTTGTTGTTCTGCGCTTAACTGCAGTTTTCGGGCACTGGTTCAGCTGAAATCATTTATTGAGAACGGCGGTGTTAACGGATCCGGCGGAGGCTTTTCGGAAGCCTTGGGTTCTTTGGTTTTCGTTCATCCGGAGGCTCGCTGTTTTTTTCGGATAATTGGAACTTCCAATGCGGCCAATAATGCGTTACCAATATCGGCTGACAATTGAGTGGTTTGTGCCGTAGTGAGTAAACGGGCTGTTTTAAATCGTCCAATATGTGTTGGAGCGGATTGTAATTGCGGTACGGGTTTCGCACTTAGAGATTGACGGCAATGTGGTTTTGGGCAAACTTGCGAATGACCGTGCCATATTGTAGGGGGATTTATTGAACATGTTGACAAAAAGACCTATCCGATTTTTGATTGCGGGGGCTGGCTTTTTCCTTGCCTTTGCTATGTTTGGACTTCCTTTGGAATGCCATGCCCAACGGGACAGTGGAGACTTTGGGGATTTTGACGACGGAGATTTCGAAGATAGAGATTTTGACGACGGCGATTTTGGCGGTTTTGGCGGCGGAGGTGGGAATCGGTCGAGGGAAAGAGAGGATAACCGCGATCCCAATGAGGCGATCAACAGGGGCATTGATGCACTTGAGACGAGGGATTATGAGGAAGCCATCGACGGGTTTAACGAATATCTCGATATAACTAAGGTATCAACCCGGGATACTGTGATTCAGGTGCGGCAGGACGTGCGTTACCGCATGGCCAGAATTCTCTTTTATGAGCTGAATGACAAGAGTGCGGCCGCCGATGTACTGCGGGCCTATGTCGATGACCTTTTTGCTTCGCACAAGCGCGCGGCATATAAGATGATGATCGTCTGCTACTTTGAGACGGAGCAATATGAAAAGTGCGCCGCTACGGTAGTGGAGGCCATTGAGTATGACGAAAATCCGGACATTATTAAACGCGTCGGAAATACCGAGGAGGCTCGTGAGGGTGAGTTTGCCGATGATGAGGGGATGGATGAAGAAGAGGCCGATCTGCCGTTTACCCCCGAGGAGCATATTGAGCTTAGATTTAAACTGGGTCAGTCTTACTTTGAAATTGAAAAATATAGAGAGTGCCTTGCTCCCTTTGAGTATGTAATCAACCGGTCGAAGGATGACCTTCAGAAAGGCCTTTCGATCACACGGATGATCGAGGCACTGCTGGGGCTTGAAGATTATGAGCGTATCATCGGATGGGTTCCGGTGCTGTACCGTTCAGATGTCCGTTACGATATTCGCGTTAATATGGCCCTGCTTAATGTTGCGGATGAGCTGACTACAATCGGGGAGTATGACAGTGCGCTTCCGCTTTACCGTATGATTGTTCCGCGGGATGAACTGATTGAGTATCAGGAGGAGACGCTCAAGAAGATGCGGATTGATGCGGGTTTGCCTCCTCTGCTCGGGCAACCGCTGACCGAGGATGAAAAGCTGATTTTCGGCGGCGGTGAGGAAGAGGAAGAACAGCAAGAAGAGCGGAGAAGGGTTATCTCTTCGGGTTCGATCAGTATGAGTGACGAGCCTGTTGAGGACGATGCGGATGTCGACGATTTGGGCTTTGATGTTCCCATTGAAATCAGAACGATTGAAGAGCTCGTTGGACTGCTCAAGGACGAGAGCCAAATTCCTCCATACGAAAATTTTGTCAATCTCGAGATGGCCATACTCTATAGAAGTGTAAATCGTTACTGGGAGGCCGTACGGTTTTATGATGTGGTTTATAAGGCGGATCCCGACGGCGACGTGGGGCAGCGTGCGATCTATGACGCCATTGAACTGCTCTCAAAAGAGCTGGAAGAAGGGGACGATGCTCGTGCCCGGGCTTTTGATTTTCTGGGCGAGCATAAAAAAGGAATTTTTCCTCGATATGTTGCCTATCTCCTCACGGGCTTCTATCAGGAGCGGGATGAATGGCGTGAGCTGATCAAGCTGCGTCCTTACCTTGATGCATTTGAAGTTTCGTATGCTGATGATGTCCGGAAGTATGACTCGGAGCTCCTTTTCATGCAGGGTGTCAGCGAGCTGATGTCGCAGCAGTACAGCAACGCGGTGAATGATTTTGAAATGGTTATTGATGAGTATGTTGGGTGCGACAAGGCTCCGGATGCACTCTACTGGGCTGGTTTTTCTTATCTGTGTCTGGACGATCATAAGAAGGCTTATGACTGTTTCGACCGCTACACCCTGGAGTATCCGGGCGGTTCCATGCTGAGTCAGGCATATCATCAAGGCGGAGTTGCTCTCTTTGGGATGGATGATCTTACCAATGCCGTTAAGCGCTTTTCCTATGTGATCGATCAGTTTGGTGCCGAATCCGTGGTCTATTCAGACGCCTGCAATATGCGCGGGGATATTTATGGTTCATGGGGCGACAAATATCTAGACTTGGCCGTTCTGGACTACACCAACGCATATCTATATGCCCAGCGTGAGGCCCAGGCCTCCTATGGCGTTTTTGCCGCGTGTGAGATTTTCAAGAAGGACAGCCTGACATACGGCAATTCTCATATCGTCGCGATGGTAGAAGACTATCTGAATAGCTGGGGAAGCAGGGATCCTGATTTCGCGAAGGCGACCCTTTGGCTTGGCCGCGTGAAAATGGAAGAGCAGAAATACGACGAGGCTGTCGCATACTATAAGGATGCCATTATTAAATATGGCGGACTCCTTCCTCAGGAAGGCATAGACCAAATCATCCCGGAAATGGTCAAGCTCTCCAACCGTCTTAGCGATGCTCAAAGAGTGTCCCTCAAACAGGAACTTCAGCAGGTGCTGGAGGAGACGGACAGCCCGACCATGAAGTTGCGCCTGCGTGTGGCATTAGCGCTGTTTAACGGCACGGAAGATCAGTTGGGGATGGATTTGCTGAATGAGCTTGATGATTTGAGTTTTTCACCTCCGCCGGTATTGGATCTGATTTGTAAGGCCGCTCTTAAAATGCAGAACTATTCAAAAGCCGAAGATATTCTGGAGCTGTATGAAAAAACGTTTAGTGAGTCACCCTATATTAATTCTGCACTCCAGCTGCGTGCCGTCGGGCTGTTTGCGGAAGGTAAGTTCGATGAGGCTCTCCAAACCGTCTTAGAAGCGCAATATATTTTCGGGACGATGAAGGAAGTCGCTTGGTCGCAGTTATTATGGGGTGAGATTCGTCTTGCTCAGGGCGATATTGCCGATGCTCGCAAAGTATTTTTGGAGGTGCTCGGTGTTCCCGACTGGCGGGGTAAGCCGACGGTCAATGCAATTTATAAGCTCGGTGAATTGGAAGAGAGTCAGGGAAACCTCCGGGCGGCTTACAATTATTATCAGCGCGTATATTTCCAATACAAAGGGGTTGATAATCGCTTGTCGGGGCAGAGTTACTTGGCGGCGGTCCGCTGTCTGGATAAACTGTCTAAACAGCCCTCGGTAGATTACAGCGACAGACAGGCTTATGAGGGCGGTCGTAAACAGACGCTGCAGCAGATGATCGCGGATCGGTATGTGAATATACCGGAAAATGCGGATCTGATTGCTCAGGCCAGAGAGTTTTTGAGTGTTTCAGACGTAGACTTTATTCAGCTGATTGACAGCGGTGTTAAAACAAATATCGTTGTAAAAATTGATGCTTCAATGGAATCGGAAGAGGGTGCAAAGATTCAAACGAAGGATGACGAATGAGAAGAGTAGTATCCATTGTATTGCTTTTGGCCGCGTTCGTAGCGTCGGCCGGCGCTCAGCAGTCGGGGGTTCCCGCGAGAATGACGATTGTGGGAGGGAATACGGCTGATGTATTTCTACAGAAAGTCGAGGACGGGAATGTCATATTCCAGGCGAACAGAAGCTCCGCAAACCGATCTGGCCCTGTCGATAAAATCTTTTATCTTCAGTTTTTATCAAAACTGGATGGGGAAATGTTGATCAATCTCTTCAGCACGGCCGATTATGCAGGAATGATTCAGAGTATTGATCAGGGGCTTAATTCGAAGACGGATCAATATTGGCAGTTCATGAGCATAAACAATAATTACAAAAAAGTATTTTTAATGCTGATGGAGTCCTATTTTGAAGTCGGAAACTATGAGCAGGCCGCCGCGGCGGGTGAAGGTTTTGCACAAAATGAAGAGGATGATCTTGCGGCGGATAAGGGCCGTGCCATGTTAATTCGAATTGCCCTTATGCAAGATCAGATTAAAGAAGCGGAAAAACGGTTGGAAGAGGTGGTTACACCTCCGGCCAAGTTATACCTCACCGCCTGCATTCAGCAGAAAAAAGGGGAGTATAAGGCATCGATCTGGAGTGTTGCGGATTTGCTGGTACAGTATGCTAACGATCTGGACTGGGTTCCGCAGGCCGAACTTCTCAACGCGGTTTCATACCGTTTGTGGGCGGATGATGAGGTGGAGCCGTATATGGATTCAGCGATTTCTACGGCCCGGCAGGTAGAACATATTCATGTGGATTCCAGTTGTGCCGGAGAGGCGAAACAGCTGCAGGAACAGTGGATTTTGGAGAAGGCTCAAATGCTTGCAGAAGAACAGGCCAGAGCCGCGACTCTGGAAAAGGAATTAGCAAGAGTAGAAGGAGATGCTGAGGAGGCTACGGAAGAGGCTACGGAAGAGGCTGCGGAAGAAGCTTCGGAAGAGAGCGACTCGCAGGAATAAGTTGAGTTAAATTGGGGATTTGCAGGCGAGTCGGAGTGCTGTGCCTGAGAGGGAAAATCATTCTGAATAAGAAAACGGAGGAAACTGTAAATGAAGAAACGAATCTTGGTTTTTGCGCTGTTGTTGATGGCGGGTGGAGTGTTTGCTCAAGAGGCCGCTACGGCGGCGGCGGGTGCTGAGCAGGAAGTGGAAAGCCAACTTACACTTTGGGGCATGATTAAAACAGGGGGATGGGCCATGTGGCCGCTCGGTGGCTTCTCCTTCTTTATGGTGGCGTTGATTATACAAAACTTTATTGCACTACGTCCAAAGTCGCTGCTGCACACTGAAATGATGCCGGAGCTGATTGATAACATGCTGCATGATAAGATTAAGACCTCTTTGATTTACTGCCGTCAACATACCTCTATGTTTACCAATGTCTTCGGTGCCGGTTTGGAACGTTGCCTCGATGTTTCGGGTCAATACGATTTCGATAAAGTAAAGGAATCGGTTGAGGAAGCCTCGTTGGAACAGCTTTCGAAACTGATGAAACCGATTGATTATCTCTCCATTGTCGGTGCAAGTGCGCCTATGTTGGGACTGTTGGGTACGGTTTCCGGTATGATTAAGGCCTTTAACAATATGGGTACGACGGGGTCTGCCGACCCGGCGAGACTCGCAGCCAACATTGGTGAGGCGCTGATTACTACGGCAACGGGTCTGATTATTGCGATTCCGGCTATGTTTTTCTTCTTCTTCTTTAAAAAAGGATTCCAGAAGACGCTGGCTACTTTGGGGAGAAATGTGGGTTTTCTTTTTGATGCGCTTGAAAGCGGTAAGATGCCGGCCAGCTACCTGACTCTCGAAGAGCTGGAAAAGATGGATCATAAATAACAACCGGAGGAGCTTGGCTCCGAAGGTGTGTAGGTTATACAAGGAGAAGATTTATGAATCTCCATTCAAAAGAAGCCGATGAAGAAGTCGAAATTGATATGTCGCCCATGATCGACATGGTTTTTCTTTTGCTGATTTTCTTTATTGTTGCATCAAAAATTATCGCGGATAAACCGCCGGTGGACGTTCCTTATGCGAAGGCGGTTAAGATTGCTGTCGACCCAAAGGTAGTTAAGGGCATAGATGATAAGGTAGAACGCTTTATGATCAGTATCTCCAAGGATGAGGATAATGAGAGACATTATTACCTGCCTGACAGTGCGGATACGACGGTCACCTTTGACGAAATGATAGAAGGCATGGAAATGGCGCTTAATAGGACTCCTAAGGATAAAGAGTTTACTGTGGTTTTGCGCGGGGATGGCGAGGTAAAATTTGAAGATACACAGAAGGTGATGAAGGCCTGTGCTGATATGGGCGTGTATAAGATGATTTTCGCGGCTAAGGAGGAGAATAAATAATGAATCTTTCCAGCCAATATGAAGATGCAAAAATGGAGCTTCAGATCTCCCCGCTGATTGACGTGGTGTTTCTGCTGCTGATCTATTTTATCGTTTCAGCGAAAATTATTCAGCCTGAAGGGGATATTCCTTTCGCTCTTCCGGTGGATTCAGAAGAAACGCCTCCCGATGTTCTTCCGATGGAAGCTCGCCTTCGGATCAACGAGGATGATTCGGTAGTCATCAATAACGGGATGAGCTTTGATCCTGCAGATAAAGATCTTAAGGGGTTGGTCGATCAGATTAAGAGCCTGAAGGCAACGGCCGAAGGGCAAGGCGTTCATTTCTTTGTGACGCTTAATCCGACGCTGAAAACGCGCCATACGCGTGTGGTTGATGTGATGGATGCCTGCGCAGAAGCGGACGTGAAGAATCTGACGTTTTCCAAGCCGGACGAGTAAAACGTTTGTTGATATTCAGAAGAGAGGTCTTCGATATTTTCCGAAGACCGCTTTTTTTTGTGGTGTCTCCTACCATAGTTTCATAGTAAAGAGATCTCTACAACGAGGGAGTATTCTATATGAAACTGGTGCGGTTCGGTGAACAGGACAGGGAGCGGCCCGGAATTTGGATGGGCGATGGACGTATTCTGGATGTGCGGGCTACCGCATTTCAGATTGAGGACTATGGAGAACATTTTTTCGGAGGATACGGTCTGGAGCAGTTGAACATGCTGCTGAACGATCCATCGGCAAAATATGTAGAGTCCGACGGAGTCCGATTGGCTTCGCCGATTGCACGGCCCTCCAAGATTGTTTGCGTTGGAGCAAACTATGCTGCTCATGCGAAGGAATTCGGTCATTCCGTGCCGTCGGAGCCGATTTTATTTTCCAAAGCAACAACCGCCGTGATCGGCCCAAATGATCCGATAGTACTCCCTCCCGAGGCATGGGAGGTGGACAGTGAGGCGGAGCTGGCGGTGGTGATCGGGCGAAAAGCGCGTTGGGTTGCGCGCGGTGAAGCGCTCGATTATGTGGCGGGCTATATGATTCTAAACGACGTCACAGAGCGGACGGTTCAGCGTTCGGGCGGCCAATGGTTCCGCGGGAAGGGATTTGATTCGTTCTGCCCGATGGGTCCTTTTCTGGTGACCCCGGATGAAATCGGAGATTTAAAAAATCTGAATGTGCGGCAGTGCCATAATGGTGTGCTTCTACAGGAGGCCAATACGCGGGACATGATGTTCGATGTGCCGTTTCTGATTGAATATATCTCGCAGGGCATGACCCTGCTGCCGGGCGATGTAATTTCCACCGGCACCCCTCCGGGGATCGGATCGGCACGTGATCCGCAGATTTTAATGCGTGCGGGTGATGAGATCCGAATCAGCGTGGACGGCTTGGGTGAACAGTGCTGCAGGGTTGTCTGACAACCCTTTCCATTACGCATCGATCCGCTTGTCTTTCTGGTGATTGACCGGACGGATATCCAGGTCGTTCTTGAGCTCTTTGAAGGCTTGTTCGACTTCAGTCAGCACGATGTACTGCTTCCACAGCTCTTCCGGATTGCCCGCGCTCAGGTTGGTACGAAGCAGATAGGTGCCTTCTCCTCGCCGGGCTTTGCGCACTTTTTGGAGGTTCAGCCGAAAGCGGAAGGTTTCCGAGGTGACCGCTTCGCGGGGTTTGGGAAGTTGGATATCTATCAGGTCCGAGACTTTACCGGCATCCTGTTTAGCAGCCCCGAGTCTGAGCAGGAGTGCATCGCGCTTCTGATTCTTCATCTTCTGGATTTCATGCCGTCGTTTCCAGAGTTTCTTGAGTTTGCGACGACGCATGGAGCGTTCTTTATCACAGCGGCCGCCGCTGTGTGTGAACACGTGAAGGTCTTCTCCGTCACGGACCAGTTTGACTTCGATTTGCTCCTGCACTTTTTTCCAGGGCTCGGCAAAGAGCTGGTCCTCGAGCTTGGTGACTCGTCCCGCGGCGTCCCGACGAGGTAGCTGGCCCCTTCGCGGCGCATCTGTTCGACCGCACAATTAGATCATATTTTTTGCGGATTTTCTGAGGAGTTTGCCTATAGTAGCATGCTTTGAGGAGATTCCATGGGAACACCACGTCTAGTTAGAGTCAATGAACTGCTGAAACGCGAAATTGCAGAAGACCTGTATCGCAACTTTTCTATGTCGGATTTTGACGCGGCGGCGCTGACCGTCACCCGCGTTGAGTGCGCCCCCGACTTGCGCGATGCCAACGTCTTTGTCTCGATCTTCGGGCATGAAGAGGAGCGCAACCGCATGATCAGCTACCTGAACCGCCATCGGCAGGAAATTGTCCGCCTCATGGTTAAACGCGTTAAGCTGAGATATACCCCCCGTCTCCACTTTATCCTCGATGAATCAATCGAAAGCGGTGACCACATTCTCTCGCTCCTTGCCGAAATGGAACGCGAAAATCCCGAAGTTTTTAAGGACGATAAAACCGATGAGAGCGCGTAACCGAAGAGGCCCCGATCCGTACGACGGCCTCCTGCTGGTCGATAAACCGACCGACTGGACGTCCAACGATGTGGTCGTCAAGGTCCGCAACTTTTTTAAATTCACCAAAGTCGGCCACGGCGGAACGCTTGATCCGCTGGCCACGGGTCTGCTGGTGCTGCTGATCGGAAAAGGCACTAAACTTTCCGACCGCATTATGGGCGGAGACAAAACCTATGAAGGCGTCCTGCACCTCGGCATAACCACCAATACGCAGGATGCCGACGGCGAAGTGTTGGAAGAGAAGGATGCTTCGCACATTACCCGCGAACAGATCGAAGCGGTGATCCGCAAAAACTATCTCGGCGACATCGAACAGATTCCGCCCATGGTTTCCGCCATCAAAAAAGACGGCGTTCCGCTTTATAAAATGGCGCGCAAAGGCCAGGAAATTGAGCGGGAGCCGCGCAGAATTCACGTTTCCTCTTTTGAGGTACTGAAGTATGATCATCCGCTCGTCACCTTTCGTGTCATGAGCACCAAAGGCACCTATGTCCGCACATTAGCGCACGACATTGGGAACGACTTGGGCGTCGGCGGCTCGCTCGATGCGCTCCGCCGTACCGCCTCGGGCCCATTATCCATTGATCAGGCACACTCGCTGGAGAGCATCTTGACCTGCGACCGCGAAACGATCAGCGAAAAGATCATTCATCTGTCCGACTTGATTCAGCAGCAAACGAGCCCCTGACTTATTGCTCACGCATTACGATGAAAATCATTCACTCACTTGACGCCTTCAACAGCACCGCACCAGTCTTTCTTGCGGCCGGATGCTTCGACGGATTGCACATCGGCCACACAGCGGTTATTCAGGTGGCAATCGACCGCGCGAAAGCGTCCGGCGGGGAAGCCTGGGTTTTCACCTTTGAGCCGCACCCCGCAAAAGTACTCATTCCCGAAAAAGCGCCGTCGCTTATTTTCACGACCGAACAGCAGGTACAGCAGCTCCAGAAAATGGGCGCAGATGGCTGTATTCTCCAGCCCTTCACCATCGATTTCATAAAGCAAGAAGCTGTCGATTTCTTTGACAACCTCTGCAACCGCATCCCTCATCTGGCGGGCATCTCTGTGGGTGAAGACTGGTCCTTCGGACGCAACCGCTCCGGCAATACCGAACTGCTGGCCAAGCTGTGCGGGCAACTCAATCTCTTTTTCTCCGCGCACCCGGCGGTCTGTTGGAACGGAAAACGTGTTTCCAGTACACGCATTCGCGAAGCCATAAAAAATGGTCGAATGAACGACGCCGCTGCCATGCTGGGCCGGCCGGTCAGCACCGTCGGCACGGTCGTTCACGGAAAAAAAATCGGGCGAAAGCTGGGCTATCCCACCGCCAATATTGACCCAGACAACGACATGCTTCCGCCGCGCGGTATTTATGCGGCCAAGCTTCTCGTCGGGACGCACGAGCATCGCGCCGCCGCCTATATCGGCCACCGCGAAACCTTTCACCAGAATGAGCCGCAGGTGCTCGAAGTCTACCTGCTGAATGAACAGAATATTGATCTCTACGGGAAAAGGGTCGAAGTCCGCTACATGGAATATATCCGCGGCGATGAAATCTTCGCAGATGCAGAACAGCTGAAAGCACAAATCGAAACCGACCTTCAGGCTGTCCGAACCCTCCTTGCTTAAAAACAGAGAGGCCGGCGAATCACGCCGACCTCCATTTACTCGCAATTCCGGAGTTTAGAACCGATAGGACAGCCCCGCTGTCACCGAATTCTGATACATGGAGATCTCCACCCCGGGCGCCGTGCGGCTTTCGTCAAACGCGTGAACAAATGCAAAGTGAGCGGTCCAATTGTTCACGGTGTACGAAGCACCCACTGTGGCGTGTGTTTCCATTATCGCCGGGAAGAGTGCATTCGCGAAAGTCACCGAACTGTCGATGGGAGAGTTGCCATGCGAAATACCGCTGCGCAGGGTCAACGCATCATTAACGTCCCAGGTGACCCCACCCTTAACAATGTGCTGATTATCCCAGCCGAATCCGGAACCAAATACACCGAGGTCGCCCCAGCCGAGCCAATGGTAATCCAACGCCAGCTCAACCGTATCGGTCAGATTAAATGCCAGACCGGCGGCAATCTGTTCTGGGAAATTCAGGGAGTCTTTAAAAATGGCATTCGGCCCCATCACAGATCCGGTATAATCCTCAAATTCCGACATTTTCTGTTCAGTCATATAGCTGGCGCCCAGATTCAAGCGGCCCAACCGCTGATTCACACCAAGAATCGCACCAACCCCCGTGGCCGTATCCCAATCAAAATCAGAACCCATCATATCCGTCCGAAGGCGGGAAATCACCATCACCGGTCCTCCACCGATGCTCAGTCCGCTGTCGCCGAAACGATACGCATAGGTCGCTGTCATTTTGGCTACAGAAAGCTCGGTCTCCGAACCCAATGCGAACCCCGAATCATAGTCGACGCCCATTCCGCTTGTTCCATAAACGCCCAGACCGACAAAACCGTTCTCCCCTTGGCAGCAGCCGAACGAGGTGCTTATTGAAGGAATATAAAACATTGAATCGTCTTCCTGAACCCCCGTTCCCGGCGAATTCAGCGTTCGCACCGGGGCAAAGAGCTGCATCGAGATATCCAAACTCGGGACAATATCTACCAGCCCGGCCGGATTCAGAATAAGCCAGGTTGAATCTTTAGCAGAAGCAACGCCGGCACCGGCCGTTCCCTGCTGAACAGAACCGATACCGATGAGGTTAATTCCTTCAGTCGCAAACGCCGGGGTCGTTGCCACACTTAAAACAACCACCGCCGCAATTAAATGTTCTCTCATCTTCTTGCTCCTTTCCATGGTACACTATGCGATGGAGGAAACACCCTTCCCCCATCCAGATCAAGCCAAACGTGCTGAAACGTACTCCTCACACCCACAAACAAAAAAGCACCCCCGCCGAAACCGGCAAAGGATGCTCCATTCAAACCATTCTGATTGAAACCGATTTATAGCTCTTCAATCTTCGCTTGATCCAGCAGACCCGAAACATACTCTCCCAAAACGCGGTTTTTCCTTTTCACAACCAATTCGTCAAGCTCCTCTTCCGTCATCTCCTCAAAGCTTTTTTCTGCCGGCGTGCGGCTGCTCACCTTGATGATATGGTAACCGAATGAGGTTTCAATAATTTCGCCAACTTCATCGATTTTTTGAGAAAAAATGGCGGCATCAAATTCGGGCACCATGTCGTCTTTGGCAATATCCTTATATTCTCCGCCTTCCTCTTTCGAACCCGGATCTTCCGAATACTGCTTCGCCGCATCCGAAAACGTAATCTTTTCGGCAACAATATCGTCACGGATTTTTTTGAGCTCCGCTTTCTTTTCGGCCTTCACCTCATCCGAAGCATCCGGTTCAAATCCAATCAGAATATGACTGGCGGTTACGGTACCCGGTTTCACCAACATTTCATAGGCATTCTCAGGCGTAACCCCTTCCGTTTTCTTGTCAAACAGCTTCAGAATGGCCATCTGGAGGTTGATCTCCTTTTTGGCATCCTCCATCGTCATCCCCTGCATCTCAAGTATACTTTCCAGCGTCTCCCCTTCAGGAAGATCGGCTTTCGCAGCCTCGAGTTCCTTGTCCACCTCGGAAGATTCAATCTGGATGCCTTCATCTTCTACGGCCTTCCCCAACACGATTTTCTGAATCATCTCATTAATAATCTGATTTCTCTCCTGATTGACATAGGCACTCGCCTGTTCTTCCGAAACCATTCCGCTGGATACGAGCTGTTGGAGCTGAACAAGAAGCGGGGTAAGTTCCTGCATGACTTCGGTTTTAGTAATTTCCTTTCCGTTCACACGAAGGAAAACATCACTTTCGGCCTTCGTTGCAGAAAACAGATCGATTTCAGCAGCACTTTCTGCCGGCTTTTCCGCTCCCTTCTCCGCGGGCAAAATGATTTCCTGAGCCAGCCCGAAACCACTCAGCACAAAAACAGACGACAGAACAATTGTCTTGGTAATACGCATATAACCCTCTCTCATTTTTTAGTCACCCCGCCCACCTTAACTCTGAGGCGGAATCAAATCAACCCACTTAACGTCAACACCTTCCAGAAGCGACTTCATGTACGCATCCAGAATCATCTCTTTTTCCCGCGCAACAACAGCAGCCAGCTCGTCATCACTCATTTCTTCAAAAAACTTTGGAGAATGGCGTTTGCTCACGGTCAGAATATGATACCCATATGAGGTTTCAATAATCTCGCCGACTTCTCCGATTTTTTGCGAAAACAGGGCCGCATCGAGCTCCGGATACATCTGCCCTTTGAGTACTTTCTCATATTCGCCGCCGTTATCTTTGGAGTCCGGATCTTCAGAATACATGCTGGCCGCATCGGCAAAAGTGATATTTCCGGCAATGATGTCCGCCCGAATACGTTCAAGCTCTGCTTTTTTCTCTGCCTTGGCCTCTTCATCAAGCGAACTCGTCCGTAGAAAAATATGACGGCTCGTCACCGAACCCGGTCGAACAAGCTCATCATAGGCACTCTGGGGCGTCACATCCGCCACTTTACTTTCAAGCAGATGCACAATCGCCAGTTTCGATTCAACCTCCTTGCGCGCATCCTCTATCGTCAACCCCTGATCGGCAAGAAACTCTTCAAGGGTTTTTCCTTCGGGAAGCTGTGCAATTTGCTCATCCATAACGCTATCCACCTCAGCAGCATCGACCGTCACGCCTTCTTCCTCTACAGCCGCTGTAAGCAATGTCTGTTGAATCAAATCGTTGATCACCAAATTTTTCGCCTGAGTTTCCAATGATTGGAGCTGTTCCAACGTAGCGTTCCCTGCCTCCTCGAGCTGTCGCAACTGCAATGCATACGGGACAAAGAGCCGATCGGCATCATTACTCATAACCTCCCGCCCATTAACCGTAAAGATTACTTTGTTTTCGGGAACCCTTTTTTCAAAAAGACTTTCTCCCGCCTGTTGAAGATCGACACTGCCCTCTTCAGGAACGATTGCTGTATCCCGTTTACATCCGGCCACCGCGAACGCCGCTGCAGCGGACAGAATCAGCATGATCCGCTTGTTCTCAAATTTATCGAACATCGTTCTTGATCCTTTCTAACTGGTTCATCTAATACACCGCACCTGCTCCCAAAATGCGTAAAAAGGGAGTATGTTGTTCCAGAGCCGTCTAAATGTCAACGCATTCAGACGGGTTTAGAGAAAGGATGTTCAATGAACAAGCTGAAAATGTTGGACCGCTTTGTGTGTTCCGGCTGCGGCACCTGCTGTCGATGGACCGGTTCAGTACTGCTCGAAGAGCACGATCTCGCCCGCATCGCCCAACACCTGAATATGTCTGAAGCCCGATTTATTGCCCAGCATACACAACTGGCTCCTTCGCGCCGGCAACTCGCTCTACTGGACCAGGAAGACGGAAGCTGCGAATTTCTCAACGGGAACCGATGCTCCATCTATGACGCTCGCCCGGAGCAGTGCCGCACGTTTCCCTTTGCCTGGAGTGTGGCAGAGGGATGCCCCGAACTGGACCGCTTGCGCGCCGAGGAGAAAAACATTGATCGCACCTGATGAAAACCGTAGCTTCCCGCTTTATTTCAATACGAACGAGGAGAGTAATATGACCCCTGTCATGACTGTGAATGATATTCTGAACATTTTACCACACCGCTATCCGTTTATGCTGGTGGACCGCATCATTGAAATGGATGTGGAAGAACAGCGGATTGTCGGCTACAAAAACCTGACCTTTAATGAACCTTTCTTCCAAGGCCATTTCCCCAACGAGCCGATCATGCCGGGCGTCATGCAGCTCGAAGCGATGGCACAAGTCGCCGGGATTCTGCTCAACAAAGTGGGCGGCAAGGAAGGGCACATCGCTTATTTTATGTCGATCGACAAAGCTAAGTTCCGCCGCAAAGTGGTTCCGGGCGATACGCTCCGCATGGTAATTCAGGTCACCCGCATGCGCTCGCGCATGGCAACCGTTTCCGGCAAAGCCTACGTGGGCGACGACCTGGCCAGCGAGGCCGAACTGATGTTTGGCTACGGAGCAGCATAGTCATGGCCACCATACACCCAACCGCCATTGTGGCCGACGGGGCGCAGATTGCTGACGACGTTCTCATCGGCCCCTACTGCACGGTCAGCGCCCAAGCCGTTATCGGCAGCGGAACCGAGCTCATTTCACATGTCGTGATTGAGGGCAAAACCTCGCTGGGGAAAAACAACCGCGTCTCCCCGTTTGCGGTACTCGGCGGGAAAACGCAGGACCTCAAATTTAAAGGAGGAACGCCCGGTGTAAAGATCGGCGACAACAACACGATTCGTGAATATGTCACCATCAACGCAGCCACGAACGACGGCGACTTTACCACCGTAGGGAATAACTGCCACATTCTGGCCTATTCGCACATTGCTCACTGTTGCCGCATCGGCAACGGCGTGATCATCGTCAATGCGTGCCAAATTGCCGGCCATGTGGTCATCGAAGACAAGGCAACCATTGAAGGATCGGTCGGGATCGTCCAGTTCCTGCGCGTCGGCTCCATGGCCTACATTGGCGCCATGTCCAAAATCACGAAGGATGTTCCGCCCTACATGATTGCCCACGGTGATCCGATTCAGGTCCGCAGCTTTAACCGGATCGGCATGGAACGCAACGGCGTTTCGGACGAGAGCCGAAAGGCCATCAAAGAGGCCTACCGCATTCTCTACCGACAAGAAGATCTAAACACCACCGAAGCGCTCAATAAAATTGAAACCGAGCTGGAGCAGACCGCCGAAATACAACACTTACTCGAGTTCTGCCGCGCCTCTGAAAAAGGAATCGCCCGCTGAATCGACAAGGCCCGGAACCCCGGGCCTTTTTTGTAACTTGATTGGAAAAAGGGATTGCCTTCGCCCTCCAAATACTTAATATTTTGCGGCTTTCCGAAACACGGAAACGGGGTGTAGCGCAGTCTGGTAGCGCGGTTGCTTTGGGAGCAATAGGTCGGGGGTTCGAATCCCTCCACCCCGACCAGTCTTTCTTTAAGCGAACTCTCTCGGGGGTTCGCTTTTTTGATTACACGCCCATCGAAATACACGCCTGCGTCTTTGACGGCGGACTCTCCACTCAGGAATACACCGTTGCGAGTAGGGACGACTTTCCGCAGTCGTCCGCCGATACGGGTAGGGACGACTCTCCACAGTCGTCCGCCGATACGGGCAGGGACGACTCTCCGCAGTCGTCCACCCTCGCCGCAGAGTCCCTCCGCGGACCTGACCTTGGCGGCGGCATTGGCGCCAGGGTCTACTCAATCGACCATCGCCCCGAAGCGCAGCGCAGATAATTTCCCGACAGGGAAATAGCGACGAAGGAGCGGTTCATCGCAAATCGGCAATCAGCAATCGAATCTACTCGCATTCCGATCATCGTGGTGATGTAATCGCGCGGTCTGATGACAATGGTTCTTTGACATGGTTTGCGATCTGTGAGGCTTATGGTACCCGTCCCTCTGGTTTTGAGTGGGGAACCAACCTCGACCGCCAGAAAGCGAACACAAAAGATGAAGAAGCCGAACTCGGCCTCCTCAACGAAGGCATGCGCTACCGCGACCTCGAAACCGGCACCTTCCTGACCCGAGACCCGATCCGATACGCTGACGGCCCGAACATATACTGCTACGTGCACTGTAACCCGATTACTAGTTTTGATCCGTTGGGGCTTAGCGGTATGGGTGCTGCTACTTATGGCATGGCAATTACACCCTCTGCTCAGGAGGGATTTCAGCAGACACTAAAAGCTGAACAAGAAACTTGGGAATTTGTGGGTGATTGGGGGCATGAATTGGATCCATCTAACATGAATGGCTCACTTAACAATCAAGTTGAAGCGGGGTGGAGTATGTTACTCAAAGATAATGAATCCGCTATGGAATATTTTGGGCTGGCTCAAATTCAGAATTCAGGAGGTCTAGGATGGGTGGAAAATACTTACCTTTCATCAATTACGTTATCTTATACGGCAATATCCGTTGCTGTTGGAAATAAGGCAGGCTTAACGGGAAAAGAGATGTTTTTTATGGGGACGTATGCAGCAACACAAACCGCAGTGACGGGAGGAACTCCACTGGAGATGGTTAATTCTGGGGCTTTTTTTTTGGGGGGGGGGAGCTTGGGGACGAAGATGGGAAGTTATTTTGAGGGGGCAACCGAATTGCTCGAAAACACAGTTGCGTCAATGGCTGGGAATTTTATGACACAGATGCAAAGTGGAGAAGATTGGTCTTGGCCGTATTTTTCAGAGGCAACTTTCTCTGGACTTCTAGGCGGATCGCTGATGCAAGGCGGAGACATTATTGATAAGACTGTCGGTGTAATGACAACGTGGATATCTGATATTGTTGTCTCCCTTTCAGAAATGCAAAAACAAGACGAGTAATAATATTTAATATAATACAAATATTCACAATGGGAGTTATATTCAAAGAGTCAAGGAAGGTTTTGAGAAAAAACCTTATCGTTGCAATATTTTCTATATTGGCTATTTCTGTCATGTTATATATTTTCGGCGTTCCGCCCGGTGGGTTGACTGTCCTTTACGTTATATCAAATATCACAATACTATTTCTTTATTCACAAACTTTTGGTCGTGACTTTTGGGTTAAATTAGATGAAAATAAGATTTATACGCACAATTCAAACAAAAAAGTTACGATTTCATGCGACATGAGAGATGTTAGAAAAATAACATTATACTCACATGGGTTTCACCTATATTTCAGTGAAGGTAATATAAGACATGTGGATATTAGTACTGAAACGCTGGAAAATGAAAAGGCTCTGTTGGGAATAATTTCTTCATACAGAGATAATTTGCTGAAGAGAGGTAATTGTTTGCTTGCTGTATATGGAAACAAATCGGAGGACCAAATCAGTACAGAAGATAACCAATAACGCGGAGTTTGAAGAGAAATGGGCTGAGATGCGATTTTCAACCGCGAATGAACTGATGATTGAGCGGGAATTACTCTCCAAAATCTCCCATCAGAAAACAAACAAGCAAGCAGCTTGTATTTTGGTCATTGGATGGGTTTGGTTTTGACAGCAGCGACAGCTGGTTTTGGCGGCAGCATCAGCGCAAGGTGGACGAAGCCTCCTGCTTCGTTCAGGCGTTGAAGACATCCGTATACTTAAAGAGATTTTCAGTATGGAGTGCGGCGGGTTCACGCCGCTTTAAAATACGGCGGCTTGATGCCGTTGCACCAATGCAACACGCACCGAAGAGCGTCCTGCGGTGCACAGCGCCTCCGGCGCATTAAAAAGCGGTGTCGAGCGGCTTCGCCGGTCTTCGACCCACCGCACTCCAAAATGGGGTCATTGCGAAAGCGCCGATTAAAATCGGCGGAGAGACCTATTGCGGAGATTACCCGAAAAAATGTTTCCGGAAGCACCGGATGTATTGATAGCCGGGGTCATCCAGCCACATTGCCGTCGAACAGGACCGACCAATTTCTGATGCAACGATGGGACGGATATGCCTCTTATCCAATGGATTCAGAAAAATGTAAAAATATACCCGACAGGGATTATTTGTATGGAAATATTCCTTGCTATACCCGAAAGGGTTTATTATTAACCGAACTGCGAAATATATACCCGATGAGGGATACGATGAATGATTCACTAATCAAGTTTGTTAAAGACCGACGCCGCTCAATGGGTTTGACCCAGAAGGATCTGGCGGATCGTGCAGGCGTTGGCTTGCGTTTCATCCGAGATCTGGAACAGGGGAAGGAATCGTTACGAATGGATAAGGTTAATCAGGTGCTCATGCTGTTCGGCCATCGGATGGAACCGGTTGCTTACCGGATGGAGGCTGATGATGAGGAAGGCTGACGTTTTTATGCACGGCTGTCTGGCCGGTATGCTCGAAGAACATGACAATGGCTATGTGTTTTCATACGCATCCAAATATCTTGATCGAAAAGATGCGGTCGCCGTCAGCTTGTCGCTGCCGCTCCGACCGGAACCTTATGAGGATAAACGGCTGTTTCCGTTTTTCGACGGGTTGATACCGGAGGGGTGGCTGCTGGATATTGCCGAAGATACGTGGAAAATTAATCCGCGAGACCGCATGGGTCTTTTGCTGACCTGCTGCCGCGACTGTATCGGTGCAGTCTCCGTTATACCCATTAAGGACGCGCAATGAAGAAATCCGACTGTCATATCTGTCTTCAACCGATGAAGTCCTCGGAAGGACTCTATCATTCAGGCTGCTGCAAAAAACTGTTCGGCACCGCTGTGCCTCCGACATTGCCCTATGCATGGGATGAACTCAACCAGATGGCGGAGCAGATTATCCGTCGCCACATTACCGTCCCCGGAGTACAGCCCAAGCTGTCGCTGCATCTTGAGCGCAGTAAAAAACGGCAGGATGGAAGGTTGACATTGGTGGGGCTGGAGGGCGGATATATCCTGAAACCACCTGTTGCACAATATCCTGAAATGCCGGAACTTGAACACCTGACGATGTGCATGGCCCAATGCTTCGGAATCTCCACGGCACAGAGCGGATTGATTCCGCTGGAAGACGGACAGCTGGCTTTCATTACGAAGCGCATGGATCGAAATAAAACCGGGATGCTGCATATGGAAGATATGTGCCAACTCACCGACCGGTTGACCGAGCAAAAATACAGAGGATCACTCGAGCAGATTGGAAAATCAGTCATCCGCTATTGCGACAACTCCCTGTTCGATGCCCTGCGATTCTTTGAGGTCACGCTCTATTGTTTCCTTACCGGCAACTCGGATATGCATTTGAAAAACTATTCCCTGCTGTATCAGCCGAACGGTGCCGTTTCATTGTCTCCCGCCTACGACCTGCTCCCCACCCGATTGCTGCTGCCGCAAGATGAGGAGGAAACCGCGCTCACGCTGAATGGAAAAAAGAAAAACCTGCGGCTAGATGATTTTATGAATTTCGCCAAATCGTTACGGTTAAACGAAAAACAGGTAAGCAACGCATTTGCCCGCTTTTCCTGCGGTTTCGGACCGGCTTTTGAACTTCTTGAGAGAGGTTTCTGCGCTGCTGAAACAAAAGAACGTTTCCGGGAGCTGATACGATTGAACGCCGAACAATTGGGGCTTCCCGGTTGTTAGCATGCTGTATACCGAACCAAAGTCTGCCGGATAGACCTATTGCGGAGATTGCCCGAATAAAGGAAAACACAAGCCACCGAAAAGCTGGATTTGAGCCCCCTGTTATGAGAACCTGTGCTCCGTTGTGTTACAAATGAGAACTGACGATTTCCCCTGTATACCGTTGATATGTCTTATTCAGAAAAATTTCTACGCGAAGCGATTCGACTCTCGCGCGAAAAGATGGAAGCCGGCGAAGGCGGTCCGTTTGGGGCCGTCGTTGTTAAGGATCAAATAATTATCGGACGCGGCTGGAACCGCGTCACCTCCGCCAACGACCCCACTGCCCACGCGGAAGTGGAAGCGATCCGCAACGCCTGTACTGCGCTCGAATCTTTTTCACTGGAGGGCTGCGAGCTCTACGCCAGTTGCGAGCCCTGCCCGATGTGTCTTTCCGCCATCTACTGGGCACGCATCGACGCGCTCTACTTTGCCGCAACACGCAACGATGCATCAGACGCCGGATTCGACGACGCACGGCTCTATGAGGAAATCCCTAAGCCGTGGAACGCACGGACTCTCCTCACCGAAACCGACCTGCGCCCAGAAGCTCAACGCGTTTTTGACGCATGGAAGCAAAAAGGCGATCGGACACCGTACTGACGCTTTCACTGATCTTACTAATCAGGGAAAATTCAAATTTCTAAATTCGAAATCCTAAACAAATTATAAATCTAAATGCGGCTCAATTCCCCAAATGGGTGACACGAAGCTGTTTTCGAGTTGACTACATATAATCGAGCAGTGATTTGCGCATGGTTTGCGAAGCCATCGCCAAGGCGGCTTGATAAGCGGTCTGCTTTTCGGAGAGTTCGGTGGCGGCCTGAGCCAGATCCACACCCTCCGTTCTGGAAAGATCCTCCGCCAACCGTACGGTTTGGTTTAAGCGAATTTCGCTGACGAATGTGATGTGCTCGAGGTAAGCTCCCATCACTGCTCGGCCGACAATAACGCGTTCATACGCGGTATCAACCTGAGACTGAATATCGGTTTCCGCGAGGCTCTCGCCGGACTTTAACTGGTCGCGCATTTGGATCAGGACAGCAAAGGCATCGCTGGCGTCCGACATCAGCACCCCGTTGTCCGGGTCGCCGCCGACCACCTGCCCAGGAAGTACGTCCTGTTCTGCAACGCTGATATTGGAGGTTGTCGAGGCTCCGACATAGGTTACGGAATCGATCTGTCCTTCTGCAGTACGCGTTACACTGAACGGTTCGACATCGCTTCGTACACCTCCGAAAAGGTGCTGACCGTTATATTCGCCGTTCGCCTGCGAGACCAATTCCTCGAGCAACTGGTTGACCTGCTCGGATAACATCGATCGGTCTGAAGTCGACAGCGTGCTGTCGGACGCGCGGACCGCGACTTCAGAGGCGCTCTGCAGAATATCGCTGACCGCATTGAGTGATTGATCGATAAAGCCCAACTGGCTTTCCAGCAGAGCGGAGTTGCGGTCGTATTGCTCAAATTGGCCCTGCGTTCTGCGCAATTCTGCCGCACGCGCCCAAGCCTGAGGATCGTCGGAAGCCTTTTCGAATTTGACACCCGAGGCCATCTGCTCGGTTGTTTTATATACGGCTTCCTGATCCTTTCGGATATTATTTGAGAGCATTTGATTCTGCATTTGGGTTGAAATGCGCATGTTTAAACCTCCAATAAATACCGATGTGCAAGCAGGTGCGCTGCCACGACGGATTCAAGTCGTTATCCGGCCAAGGCCAGCTTATAATCCCGGCGCCGACGGGCGGCAGCCAGACGATCTTTCGATGACGGGATATTGAGTTCTTCGCGATATTTAGCCACGGTGCGCCGGGCCACTTTAAGTCCCATTTTCTTGAAGCGATCTGAAATCTGCGAATCGATCATCGGCTGCATCGGATTTTCTTCTTCGATAAACTCGGCCACCATTTCCCGAACACGTTCCGGAGCAACAGAGGAGCCGTCGGCACAGCGATATCCGACTTTAAAGAAGGTCCGCATTTCGATCAGGCCTCGGTCTGTACGAATATATTTATTGGCAATCGCACGGCTTACGGTGGTTTCATGGACGCCGATCATGGAGGCCACTTTATTCATGGTAAGCGGCTGAAGGCCGTCATCCTTTGTTGTCAGAAACGGACGCTGCACACGGATAATTTCGTTGGCCACCTTGAGCATTGTGTCCTGCCGCTGAGAAATGCCTTCGATGAGAAATGTCGCTTCGCGCACTTTGTTGCGGATATAGTCTAAATCTTCTTTGGTTCCGTTCCGCGCTTCGAGCAATTGCTTGCAGTAGCGGCTGAGTTGAAGTCGGGGCAGCTGTTCATCCAGCAGGACGACACGCAGTTCACCGTTCTTGTTTTGAATCTCCATATCGGCCTCGACATATTCGACCGGCGAGTTTTCGAAGCTGCATCCCGGCTCGGGATCGAGCGTTCGGATCAGCGCGAGTGCGTCGTTGATGGCATCGAGCTCAACACCCAGGTGCTCGGCCAACAGTTGGTGCTGATTCATGGCCAGATTATCCAGCCATTTTTCCACCAGCTCTTCCGCCAGCTCGGTTTCCTCTTCCATGGCCTGCAGCTGTAACACGAGACACTCGCGCAGATTACGCGCTCCGATGCCCGCCGGAGCCAGTTTCTGAAATTTTTCCAGCGTGGTTTCAACCGCCGAAACCTCCGCTCCTGCCAAAAGCGCAATCTCTTCCAGACTCAAATCAAGGTATCCGCGACGGTCAAGCGACCCGGAAATGATCTGTGCGATCTGCTCTTCTGATTCACTGAGCCCGGCGACCATCATCGCTTGTTCGAGTTCGTCCTGCAGGCTGGAGGCTTTGACCAGATGGTCCATCATAAAATCATGTTTTTCCTGAAGCACGTGGCTGTCGGCCTGCGGCTGTTGGTCGGCATTGCGCCAATCCTCGTCGATTTCGGCCAATGCGGCCAGACGGGAACCTTCGTCGGAGGAGTCGAGATAGAGTTCATCCGGCGGAGCCGGTAGATCGTCATAACCGGCTTCTTCAAAGTCCGCTGAAAAATCATCCGGAACATCCGATTCGAGCGCCGGATTGGAAATCAGCTCGTTTTGAATCATCTGGGAGAGATCGAGTGTGGACGCCTGAAGGATCTTCAGCCAGTTTAAAAGCTGCGGTGCCAGACTCAGTTGCTGGTTCAGGTTTGTGCCGTTGTACATTTTGTTGTTTGTGCTCATCAGATTCACCTCCTGCTTAACGAAACCGCTTAAAGCACAAAGTGAACCAACTCGCACCACAACACAGAAAATAAACGGCTTACATGCTTGCAACCTTCTGCATTTATGCAATTTATAAATCCATATACATTTTGGCCTTGAACGCCGATATGGACGATGTCATGGGAGCGTGTAGAGATCCGCAACAACTGTCGAGCAATCTGCAACAGTGTGCGGACCGATTGACCCCGAAGGTGGATTTATTGACGGCTTCTGACCATTTCCAGCGCGGAAAGATAGGAACCGAAATATTCCGAAAGATGCTGAATGCTTCCTTTTACCGGTTCGGAGGATTGCTTCTTGGCGTCTTTATTCTTCTTGTTGCTTTTCTTCTTCATCGAGACTCCCCGTTATCGTGTTAAATTCATAAGCTCACTCAGCAGGTCGTTTGCCGTAGACAACACCCGCGTACAGGCCTGATACGCCTTCTGGGCACTCATCAAATTGATAAACTCTTCATCCAGATTAACGCCGGACACCGAGAGCATTTCCCCATCGAGCATATCCAGCACGGACTGACTGCTCGCACCCAGCTGCTCCTCTTCGCGCACATAACCACCCAGCGCCGCCTCACAATCCATCCAATAGGTTGCAATGGAATTATTGCCCAGCGCCGCCTGAGGCACCTGCAGCGCACTGAACATCAGCTGTCCGGCAGAGTTGTCGCCCGCATTTGCGGTACTCGCGAGAGCCAGCAGCTCAGCGTGTGCATCGAGTGGACTGGCCGTATCATACAGGGTGGAATCCACCGCAATATCAGCGGCGGAGGTTCCGGTAAAAAAGGTATATCCCAAATCGACCGGACGTCCGCCCTGCAGGTTATAGCCGGCGTCAAAAACTGCGTTAAGCTGTGTCATCAAGGTTGATGCGAGCGCATTGATCTGCGTCTGCAGCACCTCGGCGGCCTGCCGAGCAGAGAGCACCGCCGCCAGTTTACCGCCCGTCAGCGAAGCACTCACATCCACTCCATCGACGGTAAAGACATTCGAAGGGTCTGCTTCGAGCTCATTCCGGTTCACACCGTTAAAGGAAACCAGTTCCTGACCGCCGAATGAAATCTGATAGTCGGAGCCTACCGTGATGTTCATCTTTTCGGAGAGTTCGCGTACGAGCAGATCGCGTTTATCGAGCAGATCGGGAATAGAACGCCCGGCGGAGGAGGCTTTATAAATGTTGTGATTCAGCTGCTGGAGCTGTGTTGTCAGCTCATTCACTTCGTCTACAACGGAAGCGGGATTACCGAGAATCGATTCCGTCTCGCTGAGCGCGGAGGTAATTTTACTGTCGACCCGATTAATTTCTGTGGTCAATGTGGCCGCTCGCTGCAGCAGTGTGGTTCGCGTTGTCAAATCGGTCGGCGAAGAAACGGCATCCTGAAGAGCGTTCTGGAACTGCGCCAACGCATTGTCAATCCCGCCGTTTGAGCTGCCGGCCACCATTTCCAAAGCACTCAGCCGGTCCGCCAGTTCGGAGTGATAACTGTAAGTGGACTGTTCCTGCAGCAGAGCATAGCGGCCCATGGTGTTATACACCCGGGTAATATCGCCGGTTCGGACGCCGGTCCCCAGCGTGTTATTGATGATCGAGGTTTCAAGCCCCACCGTTCGGCGGCTGTAGCCGGTGGTGTTTACATTGGCAATATTGTTGCCGTAAACACTGATCTGGCTCTGATACGCCTGCAGCCCGGTGCTGCTTACATTAAAAATGTCGTTAAGTCCTGACATAACTCTATCCCTGTTGACAAACCAGCAAAGGAGCCGATCTGCGAGAAACATACGGATTTAAAGAATAGGCCGCCGTCTTGCTGCGTCCGCCGCCGAGCTGCGAAAGCGTCTGATCAACCACATCCAGAAACCGACTGGCCAGCGCACGATTGGCGCGCAATACGGTCTGGCAGCGCTCCATGAGGCGCTGAATGCCTGAATCTCTGGACGATGCTCCGTCCAGTTCGTTGCTCGAATTCCGCACCGCAGCCAGCCGACTGACCGCCTCTTCCTGCTGAGCCAATGCATTCCAGATCTGCTCCGCATTTCGCGAAAGCAGACTGGCCTGTACCGCCTTGGCCGCGGTTTCAAACTCAATCAGCGAAGCTTTTAGATGATCGTTATTCATTCAACTTCTCCTACAGATTAGCGGAAAGCTGCTCATAAATGTTGTCGGCAATCCCCACATCACCCTTTCGGGCAATTTCACTCGCGGTCTGCTCCAGCGAATACGCCAGGGCCGAAGCAGAATGCCCTTCTGTATTTTCAAGCATTTCCTGCATGCCCTGCTTGAGCAGAATGTTCAGGAACATCCCTTCAATCTCGTTGCAGGCCTCTTTCAACTGCACCTGATCTTTGGTCAGATTGACCTGTCCGGCTTCTGTTGCTGTCGAAATATTCATATCCACCTCACTTAAAGGGTAATCAGTTCCATCTGGAGCGAACCCATGCTCTGGAGCGCTTCGAGAATTGAAATCAAGTCGCGCGGCGACGCTCCAAGCTGATTCAGCACGTCGGCCAGCTCTTCGACGCTGGTGGTCTGCGGAACGAGAATGACCTTGGCCGGATCTTCCTCGACCTCAACCTGTGTATCCTGGATAATCGCCGTATCCCCGGTCGAGAAGGGACCGGGTTGAGATACGCCGAGCGTTGACCCGACGCGCACGGTCAAATTACCGTGTGCAACAATAGCCGTGCTGATGCTCACCTCGCCGCCGAGCACCACCGTACCGGTGCGTTCGTTAACGACCACACGGGCACAGCTATCGGGCGTAACCCGAAGCACTTCGATCGCCGAAATAAAACTGCTCACGCGTCCAACATCCGCAAATTCGGCGGGAATAATCACACTGACGGTCCCTGCGTCTTGCGCAACCGAACCGCCGGGTGTAACCGAATCCAGCACGTCGGCAATCCGCTGAGCCGTTGTGAAATCAGCGTGGCGAAGCACCAGCTCCAACCTTCCTTCCTGCATAAAGTCTACATCGTCGTCAAACTTCAGCGTGGCACCGCCAGGCACACGACCGACGGTGGGAAAATTTTTGGTTTCCGTTTCGCCGCCGGCACCATCTGAACCTGCGCTGTATCCACCGACAACCAGCGCGCCCTGAGCCACGGCATATGTCTGACCTTCGCTGTCCAGCAGCGGCGTCATCAGCAAAATACCGCCCTGCAGCGAAGTGGCATCCCCCATCGACGCCACCTGAATATCCACACGGTCGCCCTTCCGATGAAACGGATCGACCGACGCCGTAATCATAACCACCGCCGCATTTTTACTGGTTACATCGGCCGGATCGATGAAGATGTTGAAGTTCTTCATCATATTTGAGACCGTGCGTTTCGCCAGCTCAATATCTTTATCCCCGGTCTTATTCAGCCCCACAACCACGCCATAGCCGACCAGATCAATCCGCTCACATCCTTGAATACGGACCAAATCTTTAAGTCGAACCTGCGCGGTTCCAATCTGTGCAGAGGCACTGAAAAGAGTCGACAGAAGAAGCGCTCCACAGAGCAGTGCACTTCGCTTAAACGTGTTGTGTGTTGTTTTTTTCATAGCAAATTAGAAGGGGATGACCCAGTCGATCACTTTTGAGAAGAAGCCTTTTTCATTGGCTTTACTGAACTCACCGGTGGCTTTGTAGGTAATCAGCGCATCGGCAACGCGGGATGAAAGCACCGTATTGGCACTGCTCACATCGTCGGGCCGTACAATCCCGGTCAACGTAAACTGAATGATGTCGCCATCAATATTCACCTTGCGCTCTCCGCAGATCAGCAGATTTCCGTTCGGCATTACCTCAGTAATGTAAACCGTAATGGAAGCGGAAAACGCATCGGTCGAGGCTTTATTTCCGGAGGCGGAGAATGATTTCGAAGCCCCAGCCGACCACTCCGGCATAGTCAGCGCATTCCACATCGGCGTACCGTTGGCTTCCATTCCGGGAAGATCAAATCCAATTTTTCCGTCCACACTCTTGTTTTGGGCATTGGAGGCATCTTTTTTGACTGAAGACTGTTCTTCGATCATGATCGTAACCAGATCACCAACATTGCGAGCAGTACGGTCGGCATACATGCTTTTCAGCAGCTTATCCTCTGCCTGAGCAATCCCCGTTCCGGCCAACACAGCAAGTAGTATAATTATCTGTTTCATATCTGCTCCTTAAAGGCGCACCAACACGCCGTTTCCTATTCCGGTCAGTTCAACCAACACCTGCCGGTTTGAGCGTTCGTTCATACACATAATCCGTTCACCCAAACGACCGTTCTCCATCGCCTTGCCGCGGAGGGTAATCTGAAGGTTTTCTCCGATGGCATTAATCGCAACCCTTTCGCCGCGCTTGGCGCACATGGGTTTGCTGATTTCGCTCCGGCGCAGAAGTGTGCCGACACTCAGCGAACGATTGACTTCAAATCCAATCATATCGTCTCTGCTCGATATATTATTCGCGGTCGAATCCACCACATGCATTTCACTGATCAAATCGCCCTCTTCCAAAATGTGGCCCATCTCCAAATTTTTCGCGACGACCCAAATCTCCGCCATCAACTGAATTTCCAGGCCGACGGGAACTTCTTTTTCGTCAATTCCGTCCACGATGACCGTCGCGTAGGCAATGCTGTATCCTTTTGAGGTTTTCTCATCGACACGTGTAATCTTGTAGGTTGTGTTGCCAACCGGAACGCGCGTATTCTTGGGAACGTTGAGAATATTGATCTTCAGTTCTTTCCCGGCCCACGGATCGGTTTCTTCCAGATAGTCAAAAATAGGCTCATGAAACTCTTCCTCTTCTACAACGCGGTCCTTCCGCAGAATTGAAATGACCGGCTCCCCGCTGAGCGTGACACTCCTCATATCCCCATACTGAGAAAGCGCCGCCGCTATAGCGGTCAACGCATAATAGCTGGTTTCGCCGGATGCAGGCGCTGCGATAACCTTACGGTCTGCCCACTCGTCGGGCAGTTGAGAAGAAACATCAACCAGATCACCGAGCATCACATTTCTGTGGCTGACCTCTACCGTCTTCTTCATCCGCAGAAGCAACTGAGCGTGGGCGGTTCCGGATAGACACAGGGCCGCAAACAACAGAATGGAAATTTTTCTACTCATCGAATTACCTCTGCATATTGTTCGCCATTGCAGACATTTCATCACTGGCCTTAATCGCCTTCGAGTTCGCTTCATACGCGCGCTGGGTTAAAATCATATTCACCAGTTCTTCTGCAGCATTCACGCTGGAGGTTTCAAGGTAGCGCTGCACAATCTGACCCATCCCGTTTTCTCCCGGGGCCAAACCGGTTTCTGCAGGGCCGCTCGACTCGCTCTCTGCATAAAGGTTGTGTCCCATACTGCGCAGTCCCTCCGGGTTGGCAAAGCGGGCCAGCGAAAGCTGCTGACCGGTCACCGTCGAACCGTCCACCACCAGCGTCAACGATCCATCCGGCGCAATCGTAATATCCGTTGTTCCTGCAGGAATCGCCGGAAAGTTTGCGACGCGATACCCTTCCACGGTCACCACTTCCCCCGTCGAGGTGGCCCGGAAAGAACCGTCCCGAGTATAGGCCGAGGTGCCGTCCGGCATAACCACTTCAAAAAACCCCTGACCTTCAATCGCCATATCCAGATCGCCGCCCGATTCCCGAAGTGCACCCTGCTTAAACTGCTTGGAAACCTCGGCCACCTTTGTTCCGTGCCCCAACTGAATCCCGGCGGGAATTTCGCTGTTTCCGTTGGTCGCGCCCGGCGCCTTCAGCGTCGTATACAACATATCCTGAAAGGCCACACGCCCCGGCTTGTACGCCGTGGTGTTCAAGTTTGCGAGGTTGTTGGCGATATTATCGAGCGACGTCTCGGATGCCCTCATCCCCGTCACTGCTGACCACATTGCTCTTTCCATAACGTCTCCTTGCCGCCCGCTAAACGAGCTTCTCCATCATCTTTGCATCCGCCTCGTCTACCGACCGAAGCATTTTCTGGCAGGCCTCATAATTTCGCAGAGTGGTCATAATCCCGACCATCTCTTCAAATACGGCCGTATTGCTCTGCTCCAACGCTCCGCCGATCACCGAACATTCGGGATCAATTTCGTCCAAACCATTGTTTATATAAAGAGTTGTTCCCGCCTGATCCAGTTCGCCCGGGTTTTCCACCGAAGCCAACTTCAACTGACCGAAAACTTTTTTACCGATCCGCAGATTGAGGTTTTCGTCGAGCACCAACTCATCGGCATTACTTCCGCGCGGAATCCGCAGATCGCCGCTCGAGGTTTGAACTGCCATTCCTAATGAATTGGTAACCGTCCCGTCCGGTGCCATATGAAAACTACCGTTTCGGGTATAAAATTCCTGATCACCATCGGAAACTACAAAAAAGCCTTTGCCTTGAATCGCAAAATCGAGCGGTCGATCCGTCACACGAATCACCCCCTGATCATGGTTGGTGAATATGGGAAGATCCGCAGCTTTGCCTGTATTCTTATCCATCACATTTGCGAAGGAACCGTTTGTGGTCTCCAACCGCTTGTATCCGGTCATATTTCCGTTCGCCAGATTCTGTGTATGAACCTCCATCGCCGTCTGGCTTCGGGTGCTCATCTGAATGGCTGCATTATAAAATCCTGAGTTCATGCCCGGTTTAAAGCAGGCCCGATGCCACGCCGGCTCAGCCCAAAACAAAAAAGCAACCCTTTCGGTTGCTCTTTTCTCTGCCCATTTAGCCTAAAAAACACTGCACCAGCTCAACCTCGTACGATCCAACCAGCCACCGTCGGCTCGAAGAGCTGAAGAAAAAAATGTAGTGCAGATCTTTGCTTCTCCCCTCCGTTTCGGTCGAGATCCGAGCGCTCACAGATAATCATTCTGTCCCAAAAATCATTCTGTCGAATATCTATGCACCCAAGCTTTCCGTGTATTATGTGTATGAACCATTCCCTGCGGTCATTATTTCAGTCCCTGAAATTATCTGCGCTACGCTTCGGCCGTGGTTCAACCAAGATTAAAGATTCCGGGCATCCATTTTCTCCAGCGCAAGCTCCGCCGCGCCGGCGAGCTGACGATCCTCCGACAGCGTGTACGACTCCAGCAATTCCCGATCTTCTGTGCTACCCGTTTCGCCCAGCGTAACCACCGCCGCCGAGCGCATCAGCATCGTCTCGCCCGTCTGAGCCAACAACCGCGGCGTATCCGCAGTGGTCTTATCCCCGCCTGTGAGTGCCGACATCCGCAACGCGGTCAGGCGCGATTCATTCGAGACCGATTCGTTCGCCGCGATTTGCGATGCCTTGTCCAGAATCATGTCGCGATCAAATTCGCTATGGCTGCGCGAAAGCAGCTCCAGACCGATCAGGGCAGTCCCGGCAATCGTTTCATCCCGCGCATCCAGCGCCGCAAACATCGCCTCCCGCACAGCATCCAATTCCTCAATGGACCACCCGCTTCGCTTGAGGACACGGAGGTGTTTGAGGCTAACCCTCTCTGTGCCTCTGTGCCCTCTGTGGTTAAATAAAGTTCGCTTGCAGCTCTTTCATAATATGGCGACATAAACTGCACACAATAGTCCCTCCACACCGGATCGCTTTCTGTATCGGAAAACATATCCACAAGCTGATACCCCATCGTCTCCGGCAATTCCTTTTGGCGGAGCAGACGGTCCAGCACGTCGTTCTTTATGGAATTAATTTCAATCTCCCGCATCCCCTCCGGAAATTGATCATTCGGCCAAGTGAGCATGTCGCGCAGCGCCGCTACATCATCGGCAGCAATATTGCCTTTCGCCAGCATGGCGATGGCGGAAAGTAGAGAATTATAGTCGTGCAGCTTCCCATCGAGCCCAAGCAGCACCAGAACAGGATCCGAAAGCTCCTCCTCGGAATAGACAAACTCCCCTCTATCCACAGATTTCACAGATAACTCAGATTTTTCGTGCCCTTTTGTGTTTTTCGTGGCCATTCCCTCTGTCTGTCTGGTCTCTGCGCTCGTGAACCGCTCACTGCGTTCACTATTTCCTCCGGAAATTATCTGCGATTCGCTTCGGGTGGCTGATTTATCCCCACTTTTAGTGTCGTTCGTGTTTTTCGTGGTCAGTATAAAAACCCCCGCCGCAACCACTACCATAACCAGCCCGGCAACAATCCAACTTCTTTTCATACTCAACCTCCGATACTAACAAGCCCCGCATGAGCAGGGCCATTTCTGTGCTATTAGTCAAATAAACATTATTTCATAGGACTGACCCCGACTCCGCCTTTCATCGGTGTCCGGCAAATTTATTTGACCGCCCTTTAAATATGTGCGCAAACGAGCCCTGTATTCACCGCTGCTCGCCCAATGCAGG
>JAFGWS010000143.1 GCA_016937035.1 Pontiellaceae bacterium | reverse complement strand
GGTTGACTCAAAAAACGGATCCTATATAAATGCCCGTCTTGTTTCCCGTATAACGGGATCCTGACCGAAGGATCATCGCCAAAGAAATAAATGCCGCATGGTGCGGGGCGAGCGCCCGGACTCGAATTATCCAAACGGGCGGCCGGTAAAGCCGGCTTAATTTGCAGGGATTTCACGGGATATTGAAAGGAAATAGATGAAGTATACTGGACCTAAAATTAAGAAGGCACGCCGCCTCGGCATTGCTCTTACTCCTAAATCCGAGAAATATTTGGAACGTCGGCCGAATCCTCCGGGACAGCACGGCCCCAATCGTCGTCGCGGCAAACAGTCCGACTATGGCCGCCAGCTGACGGAAAAGCAGCGTCTTCGTTATCAGTATAACCTGAGCGAAAAACAGTTGGGCAACGTTTACGAGAAAGCTTCGCACAAACAGGGCAACACCGGGGAAGTGATGCTGCAGATGCTTGAAAGCCGACTTGATACGCTTGTTCTGCGTGCAGGGATGGCCCGTACTATCTATCAGGCCCGTCAGATGGTTTCTCATGGTCACTATCGCGTGAATGGTAAGAAGGTAAATATTCCCTCCTATCAGTTGCGCGTCGGCGACAAGGTTACGGTTCGTGAGAAATCCAAAGATCTGGATGCCTTTGTACTGGCTCAGCAGGTTGCTAAAACCCCTGACTACGTAACGGCAAATGACAAGCAACTTACGGCTGAACTCAACCGTCTACCCACGATAGAAGAAGTTCCGGTGGTTTGCGAAATCTCACTGGTTGTCGAATTCTACGCCCGCTAATCGAGCCTTTCGATTATGCAGAAACCGTCCTCAATCCGAGGGCGGTTTTTTTTATTTGTTGCGCGTGCGGTGTTGGCTATGGCTGCCCCGAAGGTTTAGTGTTTTCAAGGATCTGCCGAATTTTGCCGGCAAGAACCAGTGCACTGAACGGTTTTTGGAGAAGCTGAGTGCCGGGTTCAATGATACCGTGACGCGCTGCTGCGGAATCGGAATAGCCGGACATGAACAGGTGTTTTGTGGTGGGGCGTCTTTCAGCGATAGCCTTTGCCAAGTCTGTACCGTCCATTTTAGGCATAACAATATCGGTCAGCAAAAGATCAATGTGGGCATTATACTCATCCGCGGTCTGAAGTGCTTCTGTCGGGCTGTTTGCCGAGATGACCTTGTATCCAAGATCTTCGAGAATGCGATGCGTCATTTTCAGGAGCAAGGGCTCATCTTCCACCAAAAGAATCGTTTCGTCTCCTCTTTGCATATCGCGGGTTGGGTCGGGTGCTTGGGTCGCTTTGGATTCTTTTGGGTGATAGGGAAGATGGATATTGAATCTTGTTCCCTTGTTCGGCTTGCTGTGTACGGTGATGAAACCTTTGTTTTGTTTAACGATGCCGTACACTGTGGAGAGCCCAAGTCCGGTGCCTTTTCCAGACGCTTTCGTGGTAAAGAACGGCTCAAAGATGTTGGACAGGGTTTGTTCGTCCATTCCGCATCCGGTGTCGGTAACGGACAGCACAACAAATCTTCCGGGCAGGCTTTCGCCGGGATGGGTTGCACAGTATTCCTCATCCAGTTCGATCATTTTTGTTTCGATGGAAATAACGCCGGTGCCGACAATGGCGTCGCGGGCGTTGATACAGAGGTTGGTAAGGATTTGGTCCTGCTGCGAGGGATCCATCAGGATGGTCATCGGTTTTTCGTTCGGGATCCATGCCAGATCAATATTTTCGCCCAACACGCGGCGGAGCATTTTGGAAGAGATTCCAATAACGGTATTAAGGTCAATAATTTCAGGCTTAACGGACTGCTTGCGGGCAAAGGCCAGCAGTTGTTTAGTTAATGCAGTGGCGCGCTGTGTGGTTCGCAGGATTTCTCTGGCATCGTCCTTGAGTATATTTCCATCCGGAATCTGCTGAAGCATTAATTCGGCATTGCCCATGATGACGGCGAGCATGTTGTTGAAATCGTGGGCCACACCGCCGGCCAGCCGACCGATGGAATCCATTTTTTGTGATTGAAGCAGTTGCTCTTGTAGTTTTTCGTGCTCCCGCTGTGTTCTTTTGATGTCGGTTAAGTCGCTCAGGATAGCCGTTGTTTCGTCGTCATTTTTTCTTCTATGGCAGGAGATTCGTACGTCCAGATATTTTTTATCGGCACCCAGGAACCGGATTTCTGCGGTGAAGGTTTCGTGATTTGCATTGTTGACACAGATGCAGATGTTTTCCTGGTCATCCGGGTGAATGAATTGTCTGAGATTTTGGTCCTGAAGATCTTCCGGATTCCAGTTTCCCAGCGATTTGATGGCGGGGCTGATGTACGTAATTTTTCCGGTCTTGTCGAAGCTGAGAATTACATCGTTAATATTTTCCACCAGATGTCGATATCGTGCTTCGCTTTTAATCAATTCGTTACGGGCCTGTTCAACCTCTTCCAGTCGTTGCTGGAGTTGGGGGTAATAGTTTTTGCGGATAGAATTCTGCCCGAGTCCGATGATTCGGGTTCTCATGGATTCCTTCTCCGGATTGCGTTCAAAAGGCTCGTTCATAGATCGCTTCTATTCCTTTCATCCCGACAGGACGGGGGTTGGTGACAGAGCAGGCGTCATTAAATGCATTTCTGGCCAGTTGCGGGATGGTCTCTTTTAAGACGCCCAGTCCGGAAATCCCCCGCTCGATGCCCGCTTTTCGTCTCAGCTGGGCAATGCCTTCAATTAGTGCTGCACAGTGTTCTTCGGTATGGGTTTCGGTTGGTATGATTCCCATGGTTTCAGCAATCTGATTATAGCGTTTAACCGCAGTGGGGTAGTTGAATTCGATGACACTTTCGAGGAGAAGGGCATTGCACAATCCGTGCGGAGCGCCCAGCAATCCTCCCAATGCATGGGCCATGGCGTGAACCAATCCAAGACTGGCGTTGGAGAATGCAAGTCCGGCTAAGAGGCTGGCCGTCATCATCTGGTCGCGATAAACCGGGTTTTCGGGGTCCTTAATGGCTCCGAGCAGATTGTTTGAGATCAGCCGAATCGACTCAAGTGCATTCAGGTCGGTGATTGGAGAGCTCGCGTTGGACACATAGGATTCGATTGCATGCACCAATGCATCCATTCCCGTGGCAGCGGTCAGCTCGGCCGGCAAAGTGGCTGTGGTTTCCGGGTCGATGAGTGCAACATCGGGGACCACCATTTTGCTGATAATTGCAACTTTCAACTTTCGAGCTGAGTCGGTGATGACGGCGAATTGAGAGACATCTGCCGAGGTTCCGGCGGTGGTGGGAATACAGATGAGCGGCGGCCCCGGAAGGGGAACTTCGTCAACGCCTTCGAAGTCGAGTACGCTGCGGTGGTTGGCGTGGGCAATGCCGATCCCTTTCGCGCAATCTATCGGGCTTCCCCCTCCGATGGCGACGATGATGTTGCATTGATTCTTATCGTATACATTGCATCCGGTCTACTTCATAATCTTTCGGGTTTGGGGTAACGTCCGAGAATACCGTCGTGCTGATGCCTTCTTTTCTCAGCGATTCGCATACCTTGTCGGCCCAGCCGGCTTTGATCACGCCGGGATCAGTTACGACCAGCGCTTTGCGGCCTCCTAGATTTTGAGCGTATCGTCCAGCCAGAGAGAGCGCTCCTGATCCGTAAAGAAATTCCGGTGCCACAAACTTTCGTAACTCCAAGCTGGTTCCGCTCATTGTTAGCCTCCCGGTAACAGTTACACCTATCCATTGACAGTTAGAGATTGTAGAGTTCATCTTTCATGTCGTCAATTCGTTTGTGCATTTGATGAAGCTCTATTGTAGAAAAAGGGGTCGGCGAGGCGGTGTCTTTTCGGTATAAGGTAAGGATATGTTTTCTATTTACGATATTGACCATTTGGAAATGCTCCGCCGGCGAAATGCGGTGCAGCCGCATGCGATGAAGAAGTTCCGTAATGCACTTTTTAAGAAGGCACTGAATTGGGACGATGCGCTCGCGCTGCTGCCGGAGGCTGCGCACGCTGATTTTAAAGAACAGGTCCAGTTTGAATGTTTGGAGCTGGTGGAGCGTCATGATTCGGCGATCGATGGAGCCAGTAAGCTGATTTTTCGAACGGCAGATGATCATTTGATCGAAAGTGTGGTTCTTCGGCCCAAGACCGGACGGACGTCCATCTGTATATCTTCGCAGGTCGGGTGTGCCTGTCGCTGCGGGTTTTGTTCCACCGGCGAAATGGGATTCACGCGCAACCTTACGGCGGCGGAAATTCTGGATCAGGTTTCGCAGGCCAATCGACTGCTTCACACGGAAGAGCGGATGATCCGTAATGTCGTATTTATGGGAATGGGTGAGCCGTTGCTTAATCCTGAGCATCTGTTCGGGGCAGTGGAGTTTTTGTGCGGTGTTCCGTTCTTTCACTTGGCTCCATCGAAAATAACGGTTTCGACGGTTGGAATTCCCGAGGCGATGATTCAGTTTGCGGAAAAATTTCCGGGAGTTCAGTTGGCCTTGAGTCTGCACAGTGCGCGACAGGCGGTGAGGGAGAAGCTGATGCCGATGGCGCGGAAATATCCGCTCGTTCAGCTGCGCGCGACACTGGAGCAGCTTGCTCAAAAGAAAAAAGTCATGGTGGAATATCTGATGCTGAAAGAAGTAAACGACGGAGAGGAGGATCTCGAGGCGTTGGAAAACTTTTTGCACGAGTTGCCTGTGCATATTAATATTATCCCGTTCAATGAATACGACGGCAGTTCTTTTCGGGGAACGCCTCAGCCGGAGCGCGAACGCTTTGCGTCCCGGCTGAAGGCGGCCGGGTTTGACACGACGCTGCGCTATTCGCTGGGGGCCGATATTTCGGCGGCCTGCGGTCAGTTGGTAAAAAAATGCGATCATATTTAGAGGAATAAAGAGATGCGCTTTCTCCGTTTATCATTAACCTGTTTCTGTGGGCTTGTTCATGGATTTTAAGGGAGCGTATGAAAAAAGGTCTTCGGTTTATTGATGTGTTCTGTATCGCCGCCGGGGCGATGGTCAGTTCGGGGATTTTTGTGCTTCCGGGGCTGGCCTTCGCACATGTCGGCCCGGCGATGATTCTTTCCTATTTAATTGCCGGTCTGCTGGCCTTGGTCGGAGTGCTGAGTGTGGTGGAGCTGGCGACGGCCATGCCGAAAGCGGGCGGTGATTATTTTTTTGTGACCCGCAGCTTGGGGCCACTGATCGGCACGGTGGCGGGGTTGCTGAGCTGGTTTGCACTTTCGTTGAAGACCGCATTTGCGGTGTATGGCCTTTCGGAGGTGGTTCTCCTTTTGTCGGGAGAGCGGGTGCCGTTTTTTGCCACGGCGGTTCCAGTTGCCCTGTTTTTTGTGCTTCTCAATATCAAGGGCGCCGAGGCGGCGGCTCGGCTGGAAGTGGCGCTGGTGGTGGGATTGCTCGGCCTGATGACGATCTATTTTTTTATGGGCCTTCCAATGATGGAAGCGAGCCGTTTTGATCCGTTTATTCGCTCGGATCATGGGGCGAATGCGATTCTTTCAACGGCGGGCTTCGTGTTTGTATCCTTCGGTGGACTATTGAATATCGCCACAATTTCTGAAGAGGTT
>JAFGWS010000142.1 GCA_016937035.1 Pontiellaceae bacterium | reverse complement strand
TTGGTGAGCCGGCCGGGACTCGAACCCGGGACCCTTTGATTAAAAGTCAAATGCTCTACCGACTGAGCTACCGGCCCAAAAATTGGATTTTCCAAGCGGGGCCATGCTGGACTTCCCGCAAAGGAGGGAGAGTTCTACAGAATCACCTAGGGCAGGGCAAGTGCTAATTATTTGTTTTCTTTTGACCCCCATTCTTTCCGTTTTCTCCTTCCGCTACAGCGGGGATGAATCGGCTCGCTCTCTTCTTTACGCTGCGAGGACGTCATGCAGACTAAAGTGCGCAGGCAAGGATGCCTCCCCCACAAACGCAAGGACCACCAAGACAAAAATGCCTACTTTTTCGCGTTCTATGTGTTCTTTCGCGGCTAAAAATCAACACGCGATTCGCGATGCTTAATGGCCGGATCGATAGATTATTTTTCCGGGGTGCCTGCTCAGCGACGGGGCCGCCAAGATGGCTGCGATACGGAAGCAGGGCTGTCAAGATGACTGCGGTACGGGGGAAGGTTCCCCAAAAGCCGCTGCTTCAACAAGAAGAGGGGGCATCCCTTTTCCTTTTTACTTCGGTTTCCCGCCCTCGATCGCGCCGGCGATCAGGCCGGCCCCGAAAATAATCGCAGCCGCAATCAGATAGGTCTGCATCGCCGGCGGGTTATCTCCGACCCCGCTCATCATGAGCATCAACAGGGCAAGTCCTCCCAGTGCCGCACCGGTGATCACCCCAATCTGTCCATACGTTTTCATGCTGATCCTCCCTCTTTTTTTTCCGCACTTCTAGAACCACGAATATTGAAAAGAAGCAACGGCTTGGCGAAAGGAGAACTCATCCTAAACCCTCACCGGCCTCAATGTTAGACGACTTGATTTCATGCCCAACCCTTCAGCTCAATCATCTTTTTCTGAGCCGATTTTTTCCGCTAGTTTCTTTAAGGCATCGTTGCCCGCTCCGCTCCTGAGCGCTTCATTCCGTTTTACCGCATCCCTGATCTTCTGATTAACGGCCTTGTTGTTGTACGCCAGCAGCGCTTCCGCTATTTTTAAATATACCTGAGGTTCCTTCTCCTGCCCCAATCGATTGGCCAAAGGGTAAATGAAAGAGCTGTCCTGAAGAGCAATAACCTGTTCCGCGAATACCGGAAACAGACGAGCATCAGCGTCTCTGATTTGTTCTCTGATCATTCTAAAGGCAAATTCCTTGTCCCACTTCAGGAGCATGTTGAGCATCTCTTCCACCAGCTCCACATGATTGCTGAGTTCTTCCGCATGCCGCAGCTTTTCCTTGGCAAATGTATACGCTTCATCTTTATCTTTACCGCATAAGTAACGGAACGCACCCAAGGAGATCAGCCCCTCTTCTTCCCACAGTCTCCAGAGTAACTCCTCATAGAGTGGACAAAGATTTTCAGAAAGTGCACCGCATAGATAACGGAGATGATATTCCCGCATACTCCGATCATTCACTTCCGTGAGCGGACGCCATAGCAATTCAACCGCTTGGTCGTTTTTATAGGCGGCAATCGCTTTGTAGAGTCCTGCCCACTCGTTACAATGCAATGTCTTACTGAAGGCTTCTTTGAGACGGCTTTCTAGCAAAGGCCAGAATGCCTCATCAGGGAAAGTGGAAATAGCCGCATAAACATAAGAATTATATTCCTCTGCCGGAAAATTCAGAATGACCGGAATATCCTTCTGTTTTCTATATTTGGCCAGTACAACCAATGCAGTTTGGTTCGTCTCTTCAGTAACCAGTTCCAGAATCCGAGGATAAACTTCTTCCGTAGGCTCAAGTTTTCCGATAGCGCTGTTTTTGGCCGACAAATCGTTCGGCGTAGTGATCAGAAGATGATCCAGCTCATCAAGCTGTTCGGTCGTCAGTTTTACAGCGGCCTCTTCCCATGAAGCCGCGTCGATAAAGAAATCACCAACCCGTTCGCCGGATCTTATGCATCCGGAAAACGTCTCAAACAACTCGCTATCGCTTATATGTGCCAGAACCAGCGGATAAAGATCAACGGACGGATCTGATATTAATGCCCAAAAAGCGTAACATCGTACGACCGGGTTGAAGTGATCGGTTAACCGGATCAGTTCATCCCTCGATGCGACTGATTTCAGCAATACAAAATTATCATACTGTTGAGGCCTTCCTCCTGCGACCCCCACAGCGCTATGCATCAGGACATTTACCTCAACGATATTGTCGACAATTTCAGAGACACCCGCCGAAACAACAGCATCCGCAGCAGGCTCATCGGCACGCGATATCAGAGAACCTGAAACTAACAGCACCGTCACAATTCGTATTATACTGGTGTTCATCTGCTTCCCCAATGCTTCACTTTTCGAAAAGTGAAGCATTGAGATAATAAAAGCAACATAAAAGCTTTCAGTAAACGAACTATACTCAATTAGCCCCTAAGATTAGGAGGCACTCATATGCGCGTTACGGCGCAGTGATCGAATACTTAAGCTTCGCCCGACCTTGCGGAAGAAATCCACCTTCTGGCTGTTTTAGAAACAGGTTGCGTTTTGGATCGAATTCGACATTTCGTGTTTTGTCTGGATTGAAATAGTACAAAAAGGCCAAGCCAAGCTCTCTCTCCGATATACCGCCATACAAATTAATGCTTCCATATATCTTTCCGTATTGTGCCGAAATCAAATTACCTTGTATATCCACCTCGGACCGAATCCGGAAATAATATCCTTCGCGATCCTTCTCCGAAAAATCCCCATCATCGAAAATTCCACCTTTCCGGAATCGAGACATATTCAAATAATCTACATACCCCGTCTCTGGAGCTTGATGCGATGAGCGCAATTGACTTCCCTGCCATTCTTGATACTCCCGGGGCATTGGTTGAATGCCATTGTATTCGCCGGGGAACTTAACCTCCAAGGTTACAGAATAGTTGGATCTATCGGTCGACGTAAAAATGGCTTTGAAAAGAATATCGGAAATTTTCCCTTCGCCATGAGGAGCGACCCAATCACCAACCTCAAAGTCATAACCAAAAAAATCGTCTATCTTGGGTATTTCACGTTTTTCTCGCTTAACATACATGGGAATGGGGTTGATGATTTTATTTAATTCGATGGTTAGATTGGTGGAGACCGGCCCCATATTAATCTCTTTCAGCAATTTCATGGACTCGTGATGTTTATAATATCCGTCCTTGGTAATAGAAAAATCCACGTCACCGGAAGACTCTCCGAGAGCTTGGGCGCAACCATTGGTGTCCGTCAACACGGTATCAACAACACTAGGCCTACTTCCGTAGTATTGTTCAAATCCACACGATAATGTTGCTCCTTCTACAGGTTTTCTTTCCTCCAAAACCACAACATCGAGCATTACTGTTTCATGACCTTCGATTGCTCCTACTTCTGAAGCCACAAAAACCCATACAAAAATAATAATATTTACAATCGATTTCATTGTCCCTCCTCTATCATTTTTTCAAACAATTTATGTACATAGACATATGCCACTTCAAATAAATCATTATGCCTCCATTCTATATTCTCTCCACGAGATGACGGCCAACCATTTTTATATAACCACATATCAGCTTGGGCATCCAACTGCGCAAAAATATCAGAAGATTCTTTCCCCGCCGCTCTAGTCGTAGCCGGAATCGCCTCGACAAGCAGAATGGCAATGTCTTCATCGCTAATGCTTGATTGGTCATTAAAATGCTTGATTCAACTCATCCCGGTCATCCCACTCACTCCAATTCGGATTTGCACAATTCATAAAAGTTGCACTGTGAGCAGTTGATGGGGTCGAGGGCGAGTTCCCACTCCTCTTTGGGCAGGGGCTCGTTTTTATTACGGTCGCAATCGACGAGGTATTCGGTCATTTCGCCGACGGAGTCGCTCATCAGCGCCTTGGTTTCGTCGAGCTCCGCCTGCGTCAGCTGGAACGGGAGCACCTGACCTTCGTTGAGATATTCGACATAGAGAAAAATGTTATCCAGCGAAGCGCCGTGCTTAACGATGGCCCAGAGTGCGTAGAGCGAGAGCTGTAGCCTGTGCTGCTCCGCCTTGATTTTTCCAGCCTTCCAGTCGTGAATATGCACTTGGTCGCCGATCTTGTAGGCGTAGTCGGGAATGGAATAGATTTTTACGTCCTTATAAAAGAAGTGTTCCACATCGCCGCCGAGCTCCGGAGTGGCAATCTGAAACTCCTGCGGGGGTACGATGGAGCTGATGCGCGGAAGTACTTTATCGATAAAGTTATCGATGCAGTTCTGCACCTGCGCGGCAACCTGACGTTTGGCAGCATTTTCGTCTTCTAGCGTTTTATAATAATGTTCACGCAGACAGCAGAAGCGCTTCGGGCTGCTCCGCCAATTGCCTTCGTTCGACTCATTCCACTTTTGGGTCAAAAACGGGCGGGCCATTTTTTCCCAGGCGGTTTTGCTGTCGACGGGAACGCCCTGCTGGTGCTGCTTGAGCACCCACATAATGGCATTTTCAGCCGCCTGACCCATTAGTCCCCACCGGTTGTCCATTTTGCTGAGGCGATACGCGAGCTTCTGCTCCGCTGTGGCTGTACGCGCCCAGCCGCCCCACATCCCGTATTTACTCCAGTAGCGCCGGCGGCGGCACTGCTCAAAATCCTCCGCCGCGCTGAACGACCACGAAAATGTATTCTTCAGTTCACCCATAATTCGTCCTGTTTAATTCTCTTATTAATAGCAGGATTCGCAGGGCACAGGAAATCAAAGAATCAGGTTTGCTTCGGATTCCTGATTGAGGAATGAGATTTCGGCCACTGGCACGCAGTAACGTCTAAATGTTTCAACCCACTAATCTTCTCTAATCAACACTAATTAGTGAGGCTCAGTGTGAATTAGTGGTTTTTTCACATACGTTTACCCGCTGCTATGGAGGACACGGCACCGCAGAGAAGAATGACTCCGTGCCTCCGCGACTTAGTGATGAAATAAGGGGGTGCTGTCGGGATACACGATTATTTTACCCATCATCATTTTGTAAATAACCCGCTCCGAAACGAGGCTCCAAAGTTATAGCAAGGAAGCTGCTCCACGGGCTTATCACTCACGACAGCGGCGGCATATTTGGAGCCGGCCTCCAGCCGATGAAAAAACCAGCCGTCTTTTTCCGCAGTCGCTTCAATCGGAACGCTCATGCGGTTCAGCTCAGAAAAGAGCGTGGAGCCGCACGCTTTAACGTAAGCTTCCTTGCGCGCCCAAAACTCAAAAAAGAGCGCACACGGATCGTCCGCCGCCAGAATCGCGGATTGCTCTTCCGCGCTGAAATAACGATCCGCAATCGGCTCCACCTCCATCGTCCGCTTTATCTTTTGAATATCCACGCCGATTTTGCGACCCCGACCGATCGCAATAAGTACCCATTCCGCCGAGTGAGAAACGTTAAACGCGATATCCGTATTTCGGATGTACGGCTTTCCGTTGTCGGTATAAGAAAATTCAATCGCTGGAGCAGGAACTCCGGTGTATCCGGAGAGCAGCATCCGCAGAGCGCCGCGTGCCGCAATGGAGGATGAGCGATCCGCCTCACGCCGGAACCGAGCGGCCTTTTCGCGCTCGTGCGCACTGAGCACGAGCTGCAGCTCTGCGGCTCGATCCTGTACTTCGGGAACGTGTATACCCCAGATATGAATCGCCTCCTCCGGCAACGGAGGGAGGCTGCGAATGTGATCAACCATTTCCATAAAGCGTGCATTCTTGTGCAGATCCCCGATCAGCGCAACCGTACAATACAAAAAAGCCTGAAAACACAACATCATTCGGGTCTCCGAATATACCCTTTCGCCATACCCGAAGCTTTTTAAAAAATATCTTGCACTCACTCTAGCACTCCGTCACCTTGCTGTGTTTCAGTTGTTCGGGGAATATTGGTTTTGTCTTAGGTCTTTATTGAAGGAAGATGCCTAAGATAGTAAATACAAATGGAAAAGGAGAAAATCATGAAAAAAGCATCTCTGTTTATGGTGCTGCTCGGGGTATCATTTCTATTCGGTTGTACAACAAGGATGACAGATTATACCCTCATCTCGACGAAGAATGTCGACCTGTCAAAAATGAACACGTACCAACGTGCGGGCAGTCGGGTGAAAGGTCAGGACGTTGTTCACACGATCCTCATCTTTCCCACGGGTGCGCCGAACATGAAAGAAGCCATCGATAACACCATCGAGGCCACTCCGGGATGCGTCGCTTTGACGGACGGTGTCGTTTTTTCCCGGTCCTTTTATATTCCGCTTATTTACGGACAATCTGCTTATGTGATCGAAGGCACTCCGCTCGTCGATCCGGAGTTCTGATCGCTGGAATCCAGCCCGACAGGGGTTATTATGTCGTCAAGATGAACAAGGCATATGGCTTCGATGGAGAATGTCGATCAGGGGACGTTCGAGAACCTGAAACGTTCCATCAAGAGATAAGCCTTCATGCGACGATTCAGCCGGGAGAAATCCCGGCTTTTTTTCGCCGATTTGGCGGAAGACTCTTATTGGGAGCGCGGTAATCGCTCAATCGGAAGCCATTCGAGGATGCGTCGGATATGGCGGTCGGCGAAGAACCATTCGTGCCCGCCGGGTTCCTCTTCGAAGCTGAGGTTGAAGCCTTTGGCCAAGGCGGTATCCCTGAATGTGATGGAATCGGCACGGAGATAATCCTCCGTCCCGACGCAGAGGTAGAGCGCGGTCTTGGGGGCCGAATCCATGCGGTTAAGCTGAGCGATGAGATCGTTGTCCGATCCGGCGACGGTTCCAACATCGCCAAATACGGCCTGGAATGCCCTCATCCGAGAGTCGTTCCAGTCCTCCTCGACATGCGCCGCCAGATCGAGGGACCCGAAGATCGAGGCGGCTGCGGCATATCGATCCGGATGGGCCAGGGCCAGCTTCATGGCACCGTAACCGCCCATGGAGAGGCCCGCGACGAAGGTGTTGCGGGGGTCCTCCGAGACCTTGAACCAGCGGTGGATCAACGATGGCAATTCCTCGGCGAGAAACGTCCAGTAATCCGAGCCGTGGGCCATGTTGCAGTAGAAGCTCTTGTAGGCATCGGGCATGACCACCGCGAGGTTGTAACGGGCCGCGTAGCGCTCGATGGAGGTCCGTCGGCACCAGATCGTGTGGTCGTCCGACAGCCCGTGCAGCAGGTAGAGCACGGACGGAGGCGTCTTCCACGAATCCGGGTGTTCGGGCAGGATGACATTCATTCCCAACGACAGATCGAGAATCTGCGAATCGAAGCGTATTTCAATCAGTGCCATGTTGATCTCCGTTATGCTGTTTTTCCGTGGTCAATCTGCCGGGTCCTCTGTTTTTGGCCCGCGAAACATGTTAAACCATTTTACAAGGCGATGAGATACAAACGATGCGTGATGGAATTATATGCAACGAGATTCCCGTTAATGGGAATCGTCTGCGCCTGAAGCGCGTTTAACCGCTCATACTGATCCTCGGGATACATCACCTCCGCACTCACCCTGATTTTGGAGTAGGTTCCATCCAATGTGCAGACGTCACAGGAGGCCTTCACCCCTTTGGTGTCGGAAAAAACTGGATCGTAGCTGAAGCGTGCAACATGGCCCATCTTCCCGGTTCCGGTAACGGCGATGTCCTTGAAGTGTTCATCAAACTGCGTTGATGTCAGCATGGAATTCTCGGGATCAACAAACAGTTGGCGGGCGATATCTTGTATATCTTTTGCTGCCGTCGTTGCCGCCGCCTGTGGAGCAGCGAATTCCTCGCGCACCGTCTCGTCTTTTGCCGGATTGGGTTCGCTTTCAAAACGTTGATGCTCAGGCGGAACTGGAATCGAGGGGATCTCCTCTTCAGAAAACTCGGGCAGCTCTTCCGTCACCACCACAGGATTGGGTATGGCGAACGGATCAACCGTAATTGAAGGAATATAAGGAGTTTCAGAGGAATCGACTTCCGGTTCTTCCTCTGATTCCACCTCGTTCTCCAGATCCATCGCATACGGAGCTGCGGAGGAATTTTCATCCGCCTCCATGATGACTTCGCAAAACTCCTCGAGGCGTCGGAGCGTTTGAATGATCACGAAAGAGTCGCTTTCTGTGCCGGACTTAACTGCTTCAATATGGCTGTCTGTAATCGTTATATCATCAAAACTGGACAGCAGGTCGATGATCGCGTCCTGCACTGGGGTTGAAAGAATACCCCGCACGCGCTGTGTATCGGCCCCCTTCACGAGTAATTGGTAATCGAACTCAGCATTCCCCGTCAGAATATCCTGCATCCCGAAGGCCTTACCGAGTTCATGAAACATGCCTTGGCGCACTATCTTCATCTCAACCGGAATCGAATTCCGATAACTCATGGAGTACCGCGTGTACGACCGGGAAGTGTTCCCACTTCTTTTTGTTAAAACGGTCACCGCAACGTGGTTCCCATTCAGCGAACCGTGGATGGAGCCCGCACTTCCAATTCCTCCCGACTCATATCTGAGGTGAAGCTGATCTGCGGCACTCCTCAATTTATCTCCCGTGGCCTTCGCTGATATCTTCGAAACGATCATGATCACGACAATAACAATAATTATGAATTCCATTCATAACCCCCGGTTTTCCGCGCCCAAAAACTCCATATGTCATCGGTAAAGCACCGATAGCGCTAAAGGATTTTCAGCTTGGGCATATCCTGAATATCCACCGCACCGATAAATTTGTTTTCCGCATCCACCACAATGAGATCGTCGATGTTGTATTTCTCGTAAATATTGAGGATTTCGAGCGCGAGCATCTCTTTGCGCAGCGTGATGGGATTGGCGGTCATCACATCGTCGATGGGGCGTTCAACCAGATTGGGCGTTGCGATCAGGTGGCGGCGGAGATCGCCGTCGGTCATGATTCCGACCAGCGTTCGATCTTCTTTGATGACCGCGACGCAACCCGCCTTTGCGCCGGTCATCGCAATCAGCGCCTCGCGCACGGGCTTGCCCGATAAGACGGTGGCGCAGCGCTCGCCCGTGCGCATCACATCTTCCACGCGCAGGAGCAGGGTGCGGCCGATCGCGCCGCCGGGATGGAGCTTGGCATAGTCTTCGATCCGGAAACCGCGCGCTTCGAGCAGGACCATGGCCAGTGCATCGCCCAGCGCCAGCGTGGCGGTCGTGCTGGTGGTCGGCGCCATATTGAAAGGGCACGCCTCTTTCTCGACCTTGACCGAGAGGACAATATCGCTGTGGTCTGCGAGCGGACTCCCCATTTCGCCGGTGAGCGCAATGATCGGAACGCCCATACGTTTCACCGGCTGGAGGAGCGCGATCAGCTCGTCGGAGGCCCCGGAATAACTCATGGCCAACAGGATATCGCGTTCCGAGAGAATCCCGAAATCGCCGTGCATGGCTTCGATCGGATGCATCACTACGGCGGGCGTTCCTGTGCTGGTCAAGGTGGCGGCAATCTTATTGCCGATGTGCAGGTTTTTCCCGACACCGGTCACCACCACTTTACCGCCGCCCGCGATAATGTTAAGAATCGCATCGACCGCCCGAAGGAATTCGTCACCGAGTTCATTCTTAACCTTCTCGATGCCGGCGATCTCCTGATCCAGTACTTCCCTTGCCCGTTTAATCCGATCCAAAGTGCTCTCCTTGTTCATGTGCTGACCGGAGAAATTAACCGATTTTATCCGGACAAGGGAATTGATTAATTTAATTATCCTTCAGGCGGTCTCCACTCTTGGAACTAATCCAGCATAATCACAACAAAGCGGGCGCTGCGGCCATCGGAAACGAGCAGCAGTATTCTCGAGCTTTCGCTGCCCTCCTGCACCGCTTCATAAAACGCTTCTGCACTGTCCACGCGCTGACGATTGACACTCATGATCCTTTGGCCAACCTGAATACCGGCCCTCGACGCAACGCTGCCCTCTTCAACTTCAGCCACAACCACGCCGCCACTGTCTTGCCGTCGCGCGGTCTGCTCTTCCGCATCTTCCACGGTCAGCCCCAGCTTTTCTTTGGCTATATTGGCCCCGATTAGATTGCCGGAATCCTCGTCCATCGCCTGCGTTACAGCGCTCAGGGTCTTATATTTCCCATCGCGGAAAATTTTCAGTTCAATTTTCGTGTTCGGTGCAAACGAAGCCACATGATTCCGGAAGGAACCGAGCTTCCCCGTGCTCCGCCCATTGAGCTCCACAATAATATCGCCCGCTTGAAGTCCGGCTTCTTCGGCGGCGGAATCTTCCATCACTTGCGAAACAAGAATACCGCGGGTTTCTTCGAGCCCGAAGGTTTCCGCCAACGGAGCGTCAACATCCTGAATTACAATACCCAGCAGGCTGCGACGAACGGTACCGCCGTCCATCAGCTGATCCTTAACTGCAATCGCCTGATTAATTGGAAGCGCAAATCCAATGCCCATATAACCGCCCGTCTCCGTGTAGATGGCGGTATTGATTCCCACTACCTTGCCTTCGATGTCCAGCAGCGGTCCGCCCGAGTTGCCCGGATTGATGGCCGCATCGGTCTGAATAAAGTTTGCATAGTCGGTAATCCCGACCTCGCTGCGCTCCTTTGCACTCACGATCCCGGCGGTAATCGTCTGCGAAAGACCAAACGGGTTGCCGGCCGCCAAAACCCATTCGCCGACCTCCAGCTCATCGGAATCACCGAGCGTCAGAAACGGAAAGTCCTCGTCGTCCTCAATCTTAATCAGCGCCACTTCCGTTTCCGGATCAGTACCGACCAGCTCGGCCTTAAACGTACGGCCGTCGCCCAGCGTTACCTGAATCCGGTCGGCGTTGTTGACCACATGGTTGTTGGTCAGGATGTAGCCGTCCTTCGAAATAATAAACCCGGAACCCTGCCCCTGCCGGCGATAAGTTCTCGGCTGCGTGCTGTTAGGCGATCCATACCCCCGCCCGAAAAATTCCTCGTACGGATCAATGTAGCCGCGCTGTGGAGCCACCTGAATCGTGCTTTCCACATCAATAAAGACGACCGCCGGCAACGCCTCCTTGGCAATTTGTCTGAATGCACTGCCGGTCTCCTTCATCGTTTCAATATCGAGCGCATGTGCTGAGCCAACAAACAGAATCACAGCGAGCATCCCCGACATCCAGAGTTTTGCTTTCTTCATCATTTTTCTCCTTGTTGATGGTTTATCTGCCTAATACGTCCGCTTTAGAAACGGCTTCATGCGTTGCGTTCAAAATTTGCTTTGAAAGGAACGGGCAGGGCAAACTACTCTCTCCGGATGGCCTCAATTGCAAAAGTGGTGGTGGAGATATCGCTGGACCGGGAATTTGACTATCGGATTCCGGTGCACCTGCGCGCCCAGATTAAGGTCGGCTCGCAGGTCGTGGTCCCCTTCAATGGACGCGAACTGCGCGGCTTTGTAGTCGGACTAGCCGACCACTCGCCCTGCGGCGATAAGCTCAAAGAGATCGCCGGCGTCGTCGGCGAAAAGCCCCTCATTCCCGACTCGATCATGAAACTCGCCTACTGGATCGCCGACTATTACTGCGCGCCGATCGAGCACGCCGTCCGCACCGTACTGCCCAGCGCCGTCCGCAAACGCGGTGCCAAACATAAAAAGCAGCTGGTCGTTTCGCTGAGCAGGCAGGATGCCTGCGATACTGCTTCCGTTCCGCAGGCATCTTGCCTGCCCGAAAAACAGCAAACCGTCATCAACACGCTGCAACAGTTTGGGCCGATGCCGCTCTCCGAGCTGAAAGAACGCGCAAACTGTTCGGAATCCCCGATCCGCACGCTCGAAAAAAACGGCCGCGTCACCATCGAAGAATCGACCATTCAGCGCGATCCGCATGCCGGGGTGGAGCTCCTCCGTACTGAACCGCTGCCGCTGATGCTTGAGCAGAAAACCGCGCTGCAGACCATCTGCTCGGCCATGGATCGCTCAACGCCGGGCACGGTGCTGCTCCACGGCGTAACGGGCAGCGGCAAGACGGAGGTTTATCTCCAGGCCATTCAGCATGCGCGGGAACAGAACCAAGGGGCGATCGTGCTGGTGCCCGAAATTTCGCTCACGCCGCAGACCGTCGATCGCTTCCGCGCTCGCTTCGGCGACGGCGTGGCCGTCCTGCACTCCAGCCTTTCCGAGGGCGAACGGCACGACGAGTGGCACCGTATTCGCAGCGGCGAGGCGCACATTGCCATCGGCGCGCGCTCGGCGCTCTTTGCC
>JAFGWS010000024.1 GCA_016937035.1 Pontiellaceae bacterium | reverse complement strand
TTTTCCGATCAATCGTTTCAGGACGTATCGTCTTATGCAGCACAAAATAGTCAATCCACTTCCGAACAATATCATCTGCACAGTGATTCACCAACGTCTTAAAATCATTCAACCGAGATGGCTCCAAGGGTTCCCGCCCTTTCACTGCATGATACCGAATCTCTACAACCGTTCCATTTTCAAGATAAAGATCCGCCCGACTCTCTTCTCCCTGATACAAACCGTGCACATGCACTGGCTCGTGCTCATTCGAATAGAACAAAACCATCAAACCAAAGTATTCATACAACTTCGGCATACCGCATCATTATTCCCCCATGCCGCATTGGCAGGGATTGGGCGACAGCGCCGCCATTTCATCATGCAGCTCCACACACGCCTCGCCGATCAACTTCAGCGCCCGATCAATCTCCGCCGCCGTCACATTCAGCGGAGGAAGCAACCGGAGCACATTGCCCGCCGTCGCCAGCGTCAGCAACCCTTTTTCCTGCAGCTTTTTCTGCAACGGCAACGAAGGAACATCCAACACGAGACCCAACAGCAGCCCGAGTCCGCGCACCTGCGCAATCCACTTTTTATGTTTCAGCGCAATGGCACAGAGCCCTTCAATAAAATACGCGCCCATCATCATCGCATTCGGCAGCAGCGCCTCCTCTTCGATGACCTCAATCACGGAAAGCGCCGCAGCACACGCCAGCGGGGTTCCGCCAAAGGTGGTTGCATGATGCCCCGGCTGGAAGGTATCGGCCAGTTTTTCACCCGCCACAACAGCCCCGATGGGGAAGCCGTTGCCCAGCCCTTTCGCCAGCGAGAACGCATCCGGCTGAAGATGATAGTTCTGGAAACCGAACCATTTTCCGGTCCGACCCATCCCGCATTGCACCTCGTCGCACAGCAGCAAAATGCCTTTTTCATCGCACAACTCACGCAGCCCGGCCATAAATTCCGGTTCCGCCGGAATGACACCGCCCTCGCCCTGCAACGCCTCAACCAGCACCGCCGCCGTCTTGGGCGTAATGGCTTCTTCGACCGATTTAAGGTCGTTAAAATTCGCATAAACAAAGCCTTCCGGCAGCGGGCCGAAACCCTTCTGTACTTTTTCCTGTCCGGTCGCCGTCAGCGTGGCCAGCGTCCGACCGTGGAAGGACTGCCGCATGGTGACGACTTCATATTTTCCCTTTGAGCTGCCCCACAACCGCGCCAGCTTAATGAGACCTTCATTCGCCTCGGCACCGGAGTTGCAGAAGAAACACTTTGCGCCGGGCAGTCCAGAGCGTTCCGACAGCGCCTTCGCCAGCAGCGGCTGTTTTTCGTTGAAAAACAGGTTGGACACATGAACCAGCGTTTCCACCTGATCCTGCACCGCCCGCACCATTTTCGGGTGGCAATGTCCAATATTCGTTACAGCAATGCCGGAGACAAAATCGAGATATTCGCGACCCTCCGCATCCCATACGTTCGCGCCAGAGCCCTCCAGCAGCGCCACGCTCGGCACATAGGTCGGCATCAGATATTTTTTCTGCAGTTCAGCTATCTCCGCGGTTTTCATTTCAAATTTTCCCGTTTCACATTTCAATTTTCAGATTTCAATTTTCGGGTTTCAGGTTTCAGGTTTCAATTTTCAGACTTCAGACCACTACCCCACAATTTCCGTTCCAACGCCTTCGTTTGTAAAAAGCTCCAGCAGCAGCGAATGCGGCATGGATGAGTCAATGATATGGGCTTTTTTAATGCCCGCCTTAACCGCACCAACCATTCCTTGTATCTTCGGCAGCATACCGCCGGAGATAACGCCGCGCTCAATCAGCTCATCGACCTCGTTTAGGTGCAGCGTGGAAATCAGCGACGTCTTATCTTCCGTGTCCAACAGAAGTCCCGGCACATCGGTCAGGAAAACGAGCTTGCGTGCATTCAGTGCACAGGAAATCGCCGTGGCCGCGTCATCGGCATTTATATTATACAGCTTGTTATCCGGCCCCCGGCCCAACGGCGTAATCACAGGAATAATATCGGAACGCAGATATGCCAGCACCGGTTCAATATCGACCGACTGAACTTTCCCGACATAGCCCCAATCGAACGGTTCTTGGGTTTCAGGATCGGTGCCGATCAACTGCTCCACGCGGAGAATATCTTCGCCGTGAATCCCGCGCGCCTTACCTTCATACTGCTGAACAATCTTAACCAAATGCGGATTCACCTCATGATTCAGCACCTGTTCAACGACCCGAATCGTCGCCTCATCCGTCACGCGCAGGCCGCTCACAAAATTGGGCTGAATCTCCGCTTCCTTCATTGCCCGCGAAATGGATTTTCCGCCGCCGTGAACGACGACCGGACGCAGGCCGACGCATTCCATGAAAGCAATGTCCTGCAGGATGCGGCTGTAGCCCGCCTCGCTCTCCATAATGCTGCCGCCGAATTTTACGACCACCGTTTCGCCCCGAAACTGCTGAATGAAAGGCAACGCCTCAATCAGCACAGCCGCCTTTTCAATAAATTTTTCCATTATTCATTTCCCGTTTTGTACTCCGACGAACCCTCAGCCACTTTTAACTCCGAAAACTCCAATCGTTCGTAGAGCGTTTCCGGAGCAACATCAGCCCCGTTTGGCCAAAAAACTGTTCCTCCATCAACAACCGCTTTTCTGAAGAAATCGACCTCCTTCAGCGGCTCAAAAATATCACCGAACAAGAAAGGCAAAAAATCTACCTCTCCGGATAATCCATCGTCAAACTCGATCCAATAGACATATCCGCATCGGTACTCAATTCTTACAACGTCATTCATGTTCCACATGAAAAACCTATAAACAACCGGCATAATTCCTTCTGCCCATTAATAATTAATCCGAACGTACTCCTCCGTGCAGTTGCAGGTATACACCGTGGCAGCGCCATTCCCAAGATGCAGATGAATGTTTATCGCAAAATCGGTCTGCGAAACCACCCGAACCAAATCCTCCTGCGGCGCGGACGACCTTTCACCGCCCAGCGCGGCCAGCACATCGTCGTAACAAATATCAACCTTGCCTTCGACGACGTGCGCCTTCGAATAGCCGATCGCGTCCATGATGCGTCCCCAGTCCGGATACGAACCGGCCCAGGCGGTCTTGTTGAGCATCGAATTGGCCACCGCCCGGGCGGCCAGTTCCGCATCTTCGGCCGATTCCGCACCGGAGACATTTACCGTTACAAATTTATCGGCCCCCTCGCCGTCGTGCACAATCATCATCGCCAGCTCGAAGCAAACCCGGCTGAACTCCCTGGCGAAAAGGGGCCAATCCGCCGACTCCTCATTGAGCGGCACGTTATCTGCGGCCCCGTTGGCCAGCGCCAGCACGGTATCGTTGGTGCTCTGGTCGCCATCGACCGAGATCCGATTAAAGCTGGCATCGACCGCCTGTTTCAGCAACCGCTGCAGGGCCTTCCGCTCCACCGCCGCATCCGTGGTGATATACGAAAGCATCGTCGCCATATTGGGCTCGATCATGCCCGCTCCCTTGGCAAATCCCACAATCTTCACGGCCTTGCCGCCGACGCTGAATTCCGCCACCGAAACTTTCGGACGCGTGTCGGTCGTCATCATCGCTTCGGCGGTCTGCTGTACATTCGTGCAAACCGCCGCATTGAACAGCGTAGAGATCCCCGCCACGATCTTGCCCAGCGGAAGCTGCGGCCCAATCTTTCCGGTCGAGCAGACAAATATTTCCTGCGCCGCGCACCCGATGATCCGGGCCGCCTCGGCGGCCATGTCACGGGCGGCAACCATGCCCTCCTCGCCGGTACAGGCATTGGCAACCCCGCTGTTCATGACGATCGCCCGGGCCATCCCATGAGCGAGATGCTCGCGGCACACCTTGACCGGGGCGGCGCACACTTGGTTACTGGTGAAAACCCCTGCCGAAACGGCCGGCGTTTCGGACAGAATCATCGCCATATCCTTAACCCCGCCCGTCTTGATCCCGGCGGAAATCCCGGCACACTTGAAGCCTTTCGGCATCTGAATTTTGGAAAACATGCTGAAACCCTTTTTTGCTAAAAACGAGCCGGAAGTATATAGAGATGCACCGGCCCATAGAAAAGAAAAACCGCCCGGAACCTTTCGCGGGCAACCTCTCCATGCAACCTGCTATTTGTCCGCAAAACACGCGAAATTACGCGAACCCGATTCTACCCGTTCTTTATTTCGCGCACGGAAAAGGCGCTCCGCAGGTTTTCCGGCTCCACCACTTGCTCAAAACATTTTTCGATGCATGCCCGCTTCGTTCTCTTCGTTTCCTTCTGTAAACCTGCATTTATTTTCATTTCTGCTTTTTTACAGAAGAAAACCAAGACAACGAAGTTACGTGTTGGCTCCCGGCAACATCAAACGGTGCAGGCCATCGACCAACGTCAACTCATGAAAATTCACCAACAACCCAACCGGAACATCCAGCAACTTCATATCTGCTTTTTCGAATAGTGGATGCATCATCTCCCCGTCGTTCTCTTCGTTTCCTTCTGTAATAAATACATTCTCAACCAATCCCGCTTTTGTAACAGAAGACAACAAAGGTAACGAAGCTTTTAGTGAATCACATACAGACTTCCCTCATGCATCTTCGTTCTCTTCGTTTCCTTCTGTAATAATAATCGATCGCCTTGCGCAATGTCTGTCCGCCTCGCCTCCGGCGGGGTTCGTCCCTCACCCATGGCTTGCCCCAGACACCGGCTTGCGCTCCTTGCTGTTTTGAGAAGCGCACGCCTGACCTCAGGGCCGAACCACCCGGAAGCCCAAGTTGTTGTAGGCGCCGTCCGGATTGAGGTTGCTGCGAGCGGCCGTGCGGCAGCGGTCGGCGAAGTAGTACGAGGAGCCGCCCCGATTCACGCGGTAGGAGCCCGACGACGGCCCTTGCGGATCCACCGCGCTCCCCGATGCATAATCTCCATACCAATCGCTGCACCACTCCCACACATTCCCATGCATGTCATGGAGTCCCCACGCGTTCGCCTGCTTTGTCCCCACTGGATGCGTCTTTCCATCGCTGTTCTCCCGATACCATGCCATCGAATCCAGTGAATCCGCCTGCCCTGAGCCTGACGAAGTGGCATAGTCGCCGGTGGTTCCGGCGCGGCAGGCATATTCCCACTGCGCCTCCGTCGGCAGGGTATATGCAACCCCCTCCGGCAGGCGACCCGCCTGGCGCTCGATCTCCGTCAGCTTCGTGCAGAAGTTCATCGCATCGTTCCAGCTCACGCTGTCCACCGGTAAATCGTCGCCCTTGAATTCCGATGGATTGCTCCCCATGATCTGCTTCCACTGCGCCTGCGTGACCTCCGTCTTGGCCATCCAGAACGGCTCGGAAATCGTCACCCGGTGCACCGGCTTTTCATCGTCATCTCCGTTTTCAGACCCCATCATGAACGACCCGGCCGGGATCGACATGAACTCCATCATCACACCGTCGCCCAGATCCACGACATGGACGGTGCCTTCCTTTAGCCTAAAAAGAGCAGTTGAATTTCATAACATAAGGATTTGGGAGCCGTCGTAGACGGGCGTTAGGACTCTTCCTTTTAGCCATTTGAT
>JAFGWS010000023.1 GCA_016937035.1 Pontiellaceae bacterium | reverse complement strand
GGATCTCGAATCCGGCCAATGCCTGAAAATCCTCGAAGGGCATAGCGACTCGGTCTCCAGCGTAGCCTTGAGCCCCGACGGCCGCCGCGCCATCTCGGGCAGCTCTGACAAGGCCGTGCGCGTTTGGGATCTCGATTCCGGACAGTGCCTAGCGGTTTATTATCCACTCTCGGCAGTTCAAGCGGTTGTGGTTGACCCCTGTGGTAAATGGATCGTCTGCGGCACAGACGATGGTCAACTGCATTTTCTCACGCTGGAAAACTTTCCGCCCTCCGGCCCTTTCATTATCACCGCCGCAAATCCCGAGCGAGCCCAATGCACTCATTGCCATAAGGAATTTATTCCAGCACCGGACGTTGTCGCTGCGATTCCCTCCTCGGCCGAATATCCCTATCCCTCAGAATCCTTCGATGATTCTCGTTTGCTTGCGGACTGCCCCCATTGCGCCAAACCATTGAAGTTCAACCCGTTCTTTTTGGATTTCACTGCAGACTTTGTTATAGAACCCATTACACTCCAACCCCCTCTTCAAAACAGGCCCTCGGATGCACCAAGTGACCGGCGTCAACGCGCAAAGGTGCTGGTTGACGAAGAAAAATATGGGGAGGCTAAAGCAATTTATGAGGAACTGCTCTATATAGACTTCGAAATCCCAGGAACGCACTGCCATCTGGCCCGCATTGATTTGCTCACTGACAATGATGCTAGTGCAGCCTCGCATGCAGACCAGGCGTGGAGTCATCGGAAGACAGCTCCTGCCTATGTGCTGCCCCGCATCCTGTGGTTGAAGCTGGCAGCTGGATTGCTGGCCGAAAGCAAGAACGTGAATGTAGGATACATACTGGGTCAGCTTAAAACCACGCTTCAGGACGAAGGAGCTTTCATGGAATGGACTATGCAGCCCGTCCTCGACCACATAAAACCCAGGCTCTCCAACCATGACCACGATTTGTTATCGGCCTTGATCGATGCATTTCGTTCGCCGGACAACCTACTAAATCTCGACCGCTTCACCGCATGGGAAAACGCTTGCCCTCAACCGCTGAGGGCTCCCCCCTCTGAAATGTGAAAACCTCCGGTTGCTTATTGTCTTGGGCCGACGCACTGCGAGAATGGGAACCATTACTTGTCGGAGCCGAAGGAGTCCCTGTCATTGCGCTCTTTGAGACCTTTGTATTAACCTATATTCGGCAGTTGAAACTCGAAACCTGTTAGATACACCTGTAAACATTGCCTTTTCTTTCATTTCCGTTTCCACCCAAAGGGTGCGGATTTCAACTGCTCCGCAGTTGGGTGGTAAGATCGAAAACTTCAGAAAAACGATGCATTTTCGGGATAAATATCCGAGTGGAGGGTAGTTCAACTGCTCTTTTTAGGATTAATGGATTGAACTTCTCCGGGCTACTACCAGTAGGTGCCTTCGCTACAAGTGTCTTCGACCATGCCGAAGGCGCTGATTTTTGGGGTGGTTTCGGAGGGGAGATCAAAGATGTCGCCGAGCGAAGCGCGGGTTTTGATGCGTACGTGGAGGTGGCATGTATCCCTTCCGGACGGCATTGCGGTATTCACACGCAGAGGTGCAAAGAGCAAATCGATTGCTACCGGATCTTTAGGGAGGCAATGCCGGCTAGCGCAAAGATGATGGCGAGGATGACGAAGCGGGCGACGATACGGGTTTCAATCTTCTGAGCGTCCCTGTTTTCCTGTTCGGCCCGGAGTTTTTCCAGTTTTTCAAAATGATGGTGTAGGGGAGCCATGAGGAAGACGCGTTTCCCTACGCCATACTTCAATCGGGTAAACTTAAAACAATAGCGTTGGATCAGTACACTCAGCGCCTGCATGACGAAGACGCCGCCGACAATGACCAAGGTCAATTCCTGCTTAATCAGGATGGCTACAATGGCAAGAGCTCCACCGATTGCGAGGCTGCCGGTATCGCCCATGATGATCAGGGCGGGGGCGGCATTGAACCACAGGAAGCCGAGTCCAGCGCCCAGTAGGGCACCGCAGAAGACGGCCAGCTCGCCGCCGCCAGCTACATAGGGGATCTGGAGGTAGTCGGCAAATACGGCGTTTCCCGCGGCATAGGCCATGACCAGATAGGCCAGTGCGGCCGGGTTGGTGCAGCCGATAGCCAGTCCGTCGAGCCCGTCGGTCAGGTTGACGGCATTAGAGGCTCCGCCCAGTACGCCGAAGATAAACAGGCCGCTAAGTACAAGGCCCATGGCCGGAACGATCGGATGTTTCAGGAAGAGGACAAACAGCTGTTGCGTCCGCAACCATGTTTCAGGGTTGCTCCGGAGGAACCCAAGCAAAATCAACACCCACGCACCCTGAAGCAGCAGCTTATAGGTTTCGTTCAGTCCATCTAAATTCTTTTGCCTGATCTTTAGCCAGTCATCCATGAAGCCGATTCCGCCCATCCAGGCCATCGTGGATATAGAAAGCAGCACATAAAAGTTAGGTTGTGCCCAGAGCAGGGAGGAAACGAGCGTGGCTGAAATAATCATCAGGCCGCCCATGGTGGGTGTCTCGCTTTTCTCTTGATAATCCTGCTGCGCCTCCAACGTACGGAACTGCTGGCGGGCCTTGAACTGTTTCAGCTTGTTAATCAGCCAGGGGGTGAGCAACAGGCTAAATACAAACGCCGTGCCCGCCGCCGCAAAGGTGCGCACCGTGATGTACTGGAAAATGCGCAACGGTGAAAAATAATCGTTTAACTCACTCAGATAATAAAACATAGGATTCCATATTCAGCTTGGATGGTTCAGGTGACAACATTGACTTTCCATAACACGAAGCGTGCCGATTTTCGACAAGGTTCTGTCGAATGCCGGATAGAGGCATATTTATGCGCACATACAATCGTTTAGAAAGCAGGTTTAATCCGCTGCCGGGATTGAGTTGCTGAAATCAACCAAGGGGGTGATGCTGAAATCGCGTTGAGTTTATTCCATCTGTTTCTTTCAATCCTATGATGTCGCTTCACACTTCAACCTTGTGCTCCCGTGGACGGGGTATTGCTGGGTGATGTGTTTGGTGATCTGACGGATAAAGTCGAGGTCATTGCGGGATTTGACTTCGATCCAGTAGCTGTCGGATGAAGAGGCATTGTGATTGGAGTGATCAACGGAAACAAAGCGGTCGGTGTTGCTGATAGCCACCTCGCGTTGAAACTGGATCTCCTTCTGGCACTGGCCGGTCTGAAGTTGCTTGACCCTATTACGAACCTTTGCGTTCGTGATTTCATCGGTCGTCCATGGCATGGGTTGGTCCAATGGGAAGTCGTAGCCGGATTTGCGTTTGCGGGTGGCAATGCAGCGATAGAGGTCCGGGGTTTTATCCCTTATTTCCTTGGAGTGGGTGTGCATGACCTGAAGAGCCTGCTTGGAGACGGTACCATCCTCTTTAAGCCGCTGCCGAAACCGGAGGTAGGGCTTGCGGCCATTGTATACGGCAAGGGCCAGCTCTGTGAGGTAGACGTCGCGATAGGTGTAGGTGCAGCGGTCTTCGAGACCAAACTCCTGTTGCAAATGATCGAGTATAGCGGCTGGAGCGAGTGCAGGATCGCCGGCCGGGTTAATCCGGAAACGGGCTTCATAGTAGGATTTTGTAACAAACCCAGCGCGCCGCAATCGCACATGGCGCAGGGAATAGGCCGCTTCAACAAAGAGGACCTCTGCCGTCGACGCCAGCGCTACCGCCGCCGTAAAGCTGATTCCAGACAATAGGGCGACCGTAAGAGGTCCGGCAGACGGAGCGGCATGCAGTAGCAGCCAAAGTAAAATAGTGTATGACGGATCATGATAGAGTAAGTCCGCTCGCAGTGTTGGCCAACCATCCTTCCATACCTTCCGAATATAATAACCTACCGGTTTCCGCTCGGCAGGATCGGTTGCCTGGTATTCCTTCCATGCGCCGCGAATATAGCTGAACAGAAGCGCCGGTTTTTCAGATACGGGGCCTACTATCGCCAGAATCAGGTTTACGGTTGAAGCAGGAATCGATCCTCCAAGCCACGAGAGAAGCATCTTTGCCACTACAGTCCAGAAGGCGCTGGAAACTGCTGCAAAACACTCGTCACGACCCAGCTTCATTCCGAACGCCAGATAGGGATTCGGCGTCAGTTCAATCAAATGCTTTTCTGCCTGTTCCGACTTATTCATAAACTACCTATATTGTCCGCAGATCACGCAGATGCGTACAAAATGATTTGGACAGAATGATTTCCCAATACGATGCAGGAGAAGAAGGTATAACAATCGTAAAGCTTTGTGGTGTTTGGTGGCAAAGATTCATCCGATTTAATCCAAATTTCTTTTGTAGACATATCCCTTGTCCGTTCCATCCTCCAGCAAACGAATCCAGCAATTGCCGGGGTTGGGTTCGGCATCAAACCATTCCGGGGTGAGGTGCAGCCATTGCATAACGAACGCCCGCAGGGAAACCCCGTGGCAAATGACGATGATGTCGTTGATGCCATGCCGATCCGCATCACGCTGGAACGTGCCGAAGGCTTCGTGGATGCGGACGGCGACATCAAAACGACTTTCTCCCAGCGGCATGCGCGCCCAGAAGCGACCTTCGTGCGCTTCGCATTTGGTATAGTGGGCATACTCGTCCGGGAAGCGGACAGGCAGCTCGTCGTCGGGAATGCCGTCAAACAGGCCAAACTGCTGCTCACACAGATTAATGTGCTCTCGGATATCAACCTTCTGGCAATACATTTCCTCCTGGATAATCCGTGCCGTCCGCCGGGTACGTTCATAAGGACTGGTCCAGATCCGAATCAGGGGAGGGGGTTCACGGTAGGCCTTGTAATGCTCACAGATGAACCGTCCGGCCTGCCTGGCCTGCTCCTCTCCCTTCTCACTCAGCGGAATCGCATGGTCCGGCAAACGGGCATGCACCGTCTTGTCGACGTTCCCAAGTGATTCCCCATGCCTGACTAATAGAATTCTCATGACATTCGGGCCGACTACTGGAAGTCAGATTTTTGGATGGTATTATCCAGACAGTAGTTGGCTGCATCTGCCCATCGAAGCAGAAATTCGCCTACTCCCTGCGGACAATCGGAAACAGCGGTTTGCAGTGTCTCGAGGGGGTTGAAGCTGATCCAGCGCGTTTTCATCTTCTGCGCGGGAGGTAGATCTTGATTGTCGATGCAGATCTCGTAGAACAGCCATATCACATTGGTGCTCACCATGCTGCCGGCATACAAAAGACTGGTCGGCACAACATCCTTGATGTCGATGCCATTCTCTGCAATCGCTTGAACCAAAGCGCGGTCTACACGTTCTCCTTTGGCTACCGTGCTTCCTGGTAAATCCCATGTTGGATCATGAGGGAGAGTGAGCATTTCCCGCTTATTCTTGTTCACGATCAATGCCCGAACCTCGAAGGTCGGTACGTCAAATGCAAGCTTATGTAAACCGGGCCAGTCTGTTGAGTCATGATTCGACTCCATCGGAGCACACGTACAGCTGTCCATGGCTGCGGTGATAGATGTAGCTCGGGATGGCGATCGGGCATCGAGAAGGATGATGCCATCGTCGCGAAGTAGCTGAGGGATTGAAACAACCGCATCCAGATCCTTCCGCTGTTCAAGTGGGGGCAACAGATCCCATGGCACCATGAGCGGATGTAAGCGGGCAAAGTTGTCCCGCACGGGAGCATAATACCATCCCTGTGTCTCTTTTTCCGTTATCCATCGCAGATGCTCTTCCCTCGCCATGTTGATGATTTCCTCAGGCGTGAAACCCATGACCTGAGAGTGGCCGACATGGGCAGCATTCTTATCGACCAGATGATAACCGCAAGAAATCATGCGTCGGGGAATTTCGGCCACCTGTCGGATATTCGAGTCCCAGTAACGGGTGCCTTTTTTCGCATCTCCATCAGGACCAAACGTCATTGCGAGGGATGTCAATGATGCCGGGTTATGCTTTTCTTTCTCATCATTATCTTTCCTTTCGTCGAAAAACTGTCCAAAACCGTAATACCATTGAGCCCCCTTGGCCATGTTGTCCCATACTTTCAGTTCTGGATCGTCTACTCCTGAATGAATCGTTCGGTAGGCATCCATCAGCGAAAGCAGCATGTTGGCCTCTACGTGCAGATTTAATTGTTCCCGGGACGGAAGTGCCGACGGTTCCAGTCCGTGAACAACGGACAGTCGGGACATCTCCAGAATGGCGCTGATCGACCGCATTCCGTGTTTGAATCGCGGAACGCGCAACAGGGCCTTCAATAAAAAGGGATCAATAGCCACATCGCCAGCATCAGTGGAGCGCATATGTTGCGCTGGATCGATCCCAAGCACCTTCTGACGATTGACAATGTTGAATCGCAAGACAAGCGCCCGTCGAATCATCGCTCCAAAATCAGATGGGAACCTGTAGTCTGGTCCGGAAACATTAATGAACCCTCTGAGCCTGCTCAGGAAGTCAGGTCCCTTGTGGCTTCTAAAAGCCTGTGCGCCTGCGCCTTCCGCGACATTGAACTCCTCGAACGAGTGCTTGGTTCCTCCGGCGAAAACAAAGATAGCCTTGCCGATTGGATGCAGGTCTCCTCCATCGCGGAATTCACCATCCTGCATAGGGGCGAGAAAGTATTTGAGCCATCCCAGTTCTTCCGCACCTAGCTTTGAGTCAAATTCATCGAAGAATACGAGAGGAACAGTGCCTTCACGGGTTGCATCATTCACGAGATGAAAGGCACGTGTAAGCTCGCTGAGTCCGGTAAATTCCGAAAGGTTGAACGTCAGAACCTTTGGCTTTTTTCCGAAAACCGCCTGGGCCACCTGCTTGACACCAAATGATTTACCGCATCCTGGCTGTCCAAACACCGCCACGCATAGAGGTCCGGAAGGAGAGGGTACTTCAAGATATTCGCGCATAAGACCGCGGACAGCGCGATATCCCTCGAGTTCAAAACGGTCCGCAATGCGAACGGCACCAAAACGACCGACCGGTATTCCGTAATACTCCGGATTCCGCCCATGTGTGACGATGGATTCCGCAATCCTGGCAATGTAGACAGAGTCCAGCTCTCCCAGTATTCTCCATCCGCATGGCTGTTCGCTAAGTGAGGAACATGTGACTCCGCCGGTTGTTGCAGTCCGCTTCACCGCAACAGAAAAGAATTTGCGAAGAAGCAATTTGGGGATTTTTCCCTTGGCTTGTTCTTCGGGTATTGATGTGGGTATAACCGGTTCCGCAGACGATGGCCCAAAGCCCTCAATCAACAAACGTCTCACATCGACAAGGCCCGCGCGACACGCTTCCTGCAGGGATTGCATCAAATCCTCTTTCGCAGGGTTATTTTGCGAGATCGCGGCAGCGATCCGTGCGGAGAACACCGAAGCAAAGCCTACCATATGTCCCGCTACCTGATCATCCGTATCTCCCTCGATGGCGACGGGATCATAGATCAGCCGAAAGGCGTGTTCCTGAAAATTAGCCTTATCTGTTGCACGTTGGACATCACAGATAATTGCTCCTTCCAGATCCGTTCTTGTTACAATGTAGTCTGCAGCGAGCAGGCAACTCGCCCTTGGATCGTTCAGAATGCTGGATGCGAAATCTCCAGCTGTTCGTTCCCACGAAAGCCCCCGGCTGATATCGAGGCCTTCCGATCGGAGATCCCGCACGTCGATAACAATCACCAACAACCCCTTGCGGTTTGCTGCGCGTTTCTCGAGAAGTTCGCAAAGGTATCCGGTTTTCGACAACGGCCGACTTAGCTTTATCAACACTCGACCGCCCCGTCCGAGCAGTGCGTCAAGTGCGTTCCCGAGTTCAGTTTGTCCCCGAAATCCATTTCCTCCGTCGTCAATCACAAGAAGGTCCTTCGATGGATTGATTTTCTGGAAGGATTCGGAGTTTATTTCTGAGTCCTTGACTTCCTTTTTCTTCGAGTAACCCCCGTACTCAGAAACACGCCATACTTCGTCTTTGCTCTGATCATCATCAGGGTCCTTTTTGAATGGCTCAAGGTTGACAAATGAATCCGGTTCCACGCCCATGTATTCAATGAGAGAACCAGGAAGAGATACATCATGCCCTTCCAAAATGCTGGCTATAAATTGGGCCGTCAGGTTGGCCCCGCTGGATAGATGCGGTTGTTTTGTTTCAATCGCTTGATAAAAGCTACAGTTCAGATTTTTGGTCGATGAATCGTTTAGATCGGATTCTGCATTCCACGTCTGATTCAAAAAATCAACCACACTCGATGGAATCGACGTTACTTTTCTTTTATTAGCCTTGTTCGGTAGGTAACGAAGATAGTCCTTGCAACAATCGCCCTCAACATAGATCATGATACAAACTCCTTAATTAAATCCGTTTAATTTCAAATCCGCAGGCCGCCAAAATGTGCGGCATGTTTTCAATTGCGTTGATGTCTTTCTGTTTTTCATTTTTCGGTAGGTCGTCCCAGTGGACAATGCATGGATTGGTCTGCTTGACCGAGTCTTTTTCATTGCTGTAGCGCCATCCTCCCCAGAGCTTCTGGGCGTTCCAACGCCCGTGCTCCATTTGTGACATCATGTCAATTTCATCGTTGGTAAAAGAGGTGGAGGAGGGGAGTCGATCCTGGACCTCAACGATTTCACAGCCGATAGCGGCGAGTTTCGCGCCCATATCGTCGGCCTGCTCCCGGTTGGCATCTTTGAGATCTTCTCTTAGCTTGATCCATGGCTGCATGGAATCCTCGGTATCTGCCAGATTGTATTTCTGCTGTTCGCGGTAGGATTCATGAATGGCTTTTGCAATGGTGTGGCGGATGCTTTCCTGCAGGGGCTCCGGTTTGGGCTGTACGAGGTATTGAAGGGTATAGCGGTCTTCGGGGATGCGGATCAGGTTACGGTCATCCTTCCAGTGAACGTCTTCGATCAGTTTTTTGACGGCGCGACCGCTGTTTTCAAAGACCGCTACCTTTGCGCCCATGGCGAGGGCCATGCGGTATTCGACGGCGGCAATATCGCCTCCACCGATACCGACGACGCAGACCTCGGCGGGATCGATTCCGGCGGAGAGGATATCCTGCCAGTACTGGATGGGCTCTTCGGCGGAGAAGGTCTTGCCCGACGTGCGGATCCGTTTTGAATAGCGGGTGTCCACGCGCACCGAACCGGTTTTTTGGGGGAGGTAACCGATGGCCTGGGTGAGGGGGCGGTTGGCGGCGGCAATATCGCCTGCCACTTCGGCCACCCCCGTCAGGGTGCCGCCGGAAACCAGAGTGCCCCGGTATCCATCGAAGGCCTGCAACAGTTTATCACGGTATGCGGCTACGTTGCCAAAAGTGCCGGCGCCACAATCACCGGCAACAATAACGATCTTGCCGGTATGTTTTGTAAACGGGTTGGGTTCCGTTGGGGTTAGCGGGGAGCAATCGGCCCGCCTTCCCCACTCGGGGGTATGGGTCTTTGCCGTGGAGCCCGCCGCGAGCAGGCGGCGGAAGCGGCCGAGGATTACCCGGTCCGCAACGGCATTCTCGATCCGCGTTGCCGATCGGCAGGCCGATTCAAGCATGAACCGCGCATTGCTGCAGGCCATCGCCTTGGCCAGATATCCGAGACTCTCGCATTCCCGGCCGAGCAGCGCAGAAAAGAGGGCCGCGTTATAGTAGGCCCACGGATGGTTGGTGCCTACCTCCGCCTGGGCCAGTCCGCGCCGGATCGCCCGTTCAATTGCGGGGCGCATGAGTGCCACGGCCGACAGATCCTTGCGATGCGTGATTTCCAGTTCAAGGACATTGGCCAGTGCATAGGCATTATCCGGATCGGTCTCGTAGGCCTTGTGGTACCAGTAGCGCACCTCTTCCATGGCCTTTTTGGTCTTGAATCGCCGCCAACTGCTGGCATAGGCCGCCATGGCATTGCTGTCACCGGGCCGGAATTCGGCGGCCTTTTTGAGATAATCATGGCCCTTTTTATATTCATCGGAAGGCTTCTTTCCGCCCCGGTTCTTCTTGACGAGGGCAACGCCATAATCCCGCCATACGGCGGGATTATTCATGTTGATATAGGGTTCGAGCGTATCAATCGCCTTGTCCCAATCTCCTTTGGTGATAGCCAGGAGAGCGATTCGTAACGCGAACTTCACCTTGTCCTTCGTGCTCTTCAGAATGATTTCCAGCTTCTCTATTTCCAGATCGGTTTCATCCTTGGTCAGGGTACCGCCAAAGTTGGCGGCATAGTCCTGGATGCCGGCCACGATATCCTCCATCTCGTTGGAGGTGGTTTCCAATGCCGCCGCCACGGCGCCCACCTGTCGCAGCCATTTTTTCGGAACCTTGAAGCTGCTCTTGTAGCATAGGTCGTGGGTCACGTCGGCAAACGCATGCTCCAGGATGGTGCGCACCTGGATCTCCGCCTTCATCGGGCATCCCTCCGACGGATAGACCGAGTCGGGAATCTTAGTCAGTCCCAGTTCCTTGGCCGTAAATACGCCGGGCTTTAGCGAGACAATATAGTGCTTCGACAAATAGCCGAACTCCGCGGTATCGAGCCGCTCGATCGCATTCACGCAATTGTCCCAGTCAATATCGAAATGGTCTTCGATGAAACGGCAGACCGCGTCGCTGTGCGACTTGAGCAGGGTAATGATCCGCCCCCCGCACAGATCCGTGAACTCCGTTACGGGATCGTCGGTGTCCAATCCATCCCACTTGCGGGTAATCTTTTCTGCAAAGCTGTCCACCTTCTTGGCCCTTGTCTGGACGATCGCCAGCGGTGCATACTGTTTTTCCGCCTTGCGAAGGATGGCCTCCAATACCTTGGCCAACTCCTGATAGCTCGGCTCTACCTGCTGAAACTTCTCCACCTGCTCACAGATCAGTGCAACATCCGGCACGCGCGGCCGCCCATTGCCGTTTTTCAGCTGCTTTTGATTGTTTGTCTTTCCCATAATCCCGCTCCTTTATTCCTAAATCATGATGCAGTCCGCGTTCGTTAAGGCTCATTCAATATTCACTTGCTCGCCAAGGGTATGGCGGTGGCTCTGCGAGCCAACAATCGCCTCATAGAGGCGACGCTACAACCTGTCTCCATTGTCCGACCTTCTTGTTTCGCTGCGGCTATGCAGAATAAGCTATCTTGTGATCTCCGTTCTCTAATTTCTATTCTCCCGCCTTTTCTTTCAACCATCCCAGATACTGCTCATCGGTCGGCAGCATGATGCCGCGCTGCTTCATGCCGCTTAGCTGTTCGTAGGCCTTGTGCCACCAGATTTTAGCATCCCTCAGCTTATTCTGTTCAGTAGCTATTGCCATGTTTGCATACCCCATAAAGAGATCACGTTGCCATTCTATATTGTTGGGATTGACATTCGCTAATTGCTTTTGAACTGCAAGTGAATCAAGGAAGCTTTGTGCTGCACCATTTAGGTCGCCTTTGTCGCATAGTGTTTTGCCGATGTTTTGCATGCTCACTGCGAGGTTGCGTTTCCATGAGTTATTATTGGGGAGGTTTTCGGTCATTCGATGTGCAATGGTGAGGGCATCTCTATAGTAAATAAGTGCGTTGTTCAGGTTGCCTTGGAGAAACGCAATGTTACCGATATCATTTTGAAGCACGTGGAGGGTATGTTGCCATTCTGCATTATCTGGATTGTCATTGGTCAGTTGTTGGATAATAACGATTGCATTTATGTAATTCTTTGTTGCCTCCTGGACGTCGCCCCTCTCAGATAGCACGTTTCCAATTTGGCTTAAGGTCAAAGAAAGGTCGTGTTGCCATTTTTTAATGTTTGGTTTTTCTTGATGAGGTTCTCTTGTATAGAGAGGGCATTGCGGTAGTCTTTGAGAGCTTCCAATTGGTCACCTTGGTCTAGGTGTACGTCACCAATATGATTGAAGAGTATCGAATATTCCCTGAGCAAGTCATGGTTGTCTGGTTGTAGCGCAATAAGACCTTGTATCTTAAGCTGTAAAGATAGAAATAAACCAAGCGCATCTTGTGACTTTCCCGCATCTAGAAGTGCTATTCCGATATTGTCGGTGTTTGATATTAGATCAAGCTGGGCTTTAATATTGCTTAGGTCTTCATCGGCGAGGCGCTCTCGGATGGCGAGGGCATCTCGGTAGCTCCTCAAGGCACCGTTGAGGTCTCCTTGGTCGCGTTGTACGTTGCCGACATTATTGAGGCTTACAGAGAGATCCCTTTGACAGAAGGCGTTATCAGGGTTGGAGTCGGCGAGGCGCTCTCGGATGGTGAGGGCATCTGGGTAGCGCTTTAGGGCACCCGTGAGGTCTCCTTGGATGTGTTGCACGTCGCCTATCTTATTATAGCTCACGGAGAGGTTTCGTTGGCATTCGGTGTTGAGTGGGTTGGCATCTGTTAGGTGTTCTAGAATGGAAAGGGATTTGTAGAAGTGCAGCAACGCGTCTCTAAAGTTTCCTTGATCTTGGAGAATTTCGCCAATCAATCTATGACTGGCCGCATGGGCGTTCTTCCAGTACGTATTCCCACGTTCGCTTTCTTCCATGCGCTCTGCAATTTTTTTTGCAATGCGAAAGTACTCCAGTGATTGTTTGATATCTCCTTTGTCTTTGGCTACCTCTCCTATGTAGCTATTGATTGTGAAGAGAGAGGACTGCCAGTCAGTGCTGCTTGATTTTGACTGTGCTCCGCGTGTTGCAATGTCAAGTGCATATTGTAAGCTCTCTAGAGACTTTTCCGTGTTACCTTGGCTTCGATATGCGTCACCACAATTCACTAGGCTCATTGCGAAGTCGTGCCAGAAAGCACTTTCTGGTTGAATAAAGGCTAGGCGTTTAGCATTGCCGCGCGCTGCCTCATAGTGCTGCAATGCTCCTGTAAGGTCGCCCCGATTTAAGCGCACGTCGCCCATTTTGTTACAACAAACCGTTATGGTACGTTGGGTATGTGTGATATTCGGTTCGGTGTCGACTAAGTTTAAGAGTGTTGCCAGGCTATCAGTAAGGATGAGTTCTTGTAGCTCCAATTGACTTTCTGTATTCAACGCATCGTAAAGATCGTATATAAACTTATGGGCTATCGCTGCTCTCTGCTGGCTGTTTTTAACGTCTAGTAATGAGGAGGCAAAACATAGCAGCGAGTCCGATGAAGTGTGTTTTTCTTCCATCAAGAAAAGAGCTAAAAGTTCGCTATCGGATGTGGGTTGTGCATAGTAGCTCGCGACACGCGGTGCATCACGCGTTCCGAGCATCTGCCACATGATTTCATCTTTCCGCACACTCGTTCCCGGCGGCAGGGTTTCGAGATAATCCGCTCCGCAGGAATACATGGCCTGTTGCAGGTTGTCATTCCGCCCGGTTTGCCAGTCGTTATCGATCCGCTGCAGGATGGCTTGGCGCAGGGTGGCATGCGCAAATTCCCACTGCTCCAGTGCGCCGCGTTTGACCAGATGCATCCGGAAGCACCGTCTCATCACGGCAAAGCGCAGGGGATCCCAGTGGCATAGTTCAGCGTTGATGGTTGATCGTTGATCGTTGGAAGCGATCAATGCGGTGGCTTTGGGCAGGAGGTGCTGGAAATCCTCTTCGCGCCAGCCGTTGCGGCTGAGGGCGATGAGTGCGGCCAATGCGCGGGTTTCTTCCCTGCCGGCTACCTTTTCGACGCGGGTCAGGAGGTGTCCGTAGAGCCCTTCCACGTCGGGCGGCAGGTTGCGGGCGCGTTCCAGGACCATGCGGCGCAGTTTTTCTTCCGGCGATCCGCCGGTGCCGGCTTCGGCGGCGGTAAAGTCGTCGGTATCCAGCTGGTTCAGAAGGTCGAGCGCGAGGGTGAGCCACAGGGGATTGCCGGCGGCGGGGGAGCCATCGGGCAGGCGCAGCGCCATGACGGCCTGCACCACCTCTTTATTCGGTTGGCGATGGTAGCGGCCATAGACCTGCGCCGTTACCCTGTCGGCCTCCGAGACATCCAGCGGCGGCACCTCGAAACGCTTCAGTCCTTTGCGCTGCGACAGGTTGCGGGTCTCATCGCCGGGAATGGCGGTGGCGATGAACCGGACGTTGTCCGGCAGGATGGCCGGTAGCCAGGAGACGGTGCGGGCCCGGTCGGTGCGCACAAATTGATTCAACGCATCCACCAGCAATACTACGCGCCGCCCGGTTGCCGCACGGTGGAGCAGCTGGGCAAACAGCTTTTCCAGATCCTCGGGCCTGATGTCTTCCGGCGCGTCCGGTGTTTCGCCCAGCACATCGCCTAGTTCCCCGATCCAGCGGCGCAGCATCCATTCGGTCTGTCCGGAGCGCGGTGATACCCCGGCGGCGTGGGACAGCAAAAGCATCTCCTTCTGCTGAGACAATTCGTGATGCAGGTGCGCGAACAGCGCACTCTTGCCGGATCCCGTTTTGCCTTCAAAGCAAAGTCCCCATGGTGAGCTATCGTCCGTCGGCGATGCTGCAAGATCCAGTGCCTCTCCAACGAGTGCCTCACGTCCGATAAAGCTGCCGTTGAGGCGCTCAACGAATTCCTCGATGACAAACTGTTCCTCCTCCTGCCAGGTCGGCTCTTCCTGTGCGGCGAACTCGCGGGTCTCGTCGTCGATTAAAACCCATAGCGCTTTTTCAACCTTTTGTCCCCATGCCTTGATTCCGTATTCGCCTTCGACGTCAGGAAGTTGCGGGGCGTCGTTCCAGTCCAGTCGGTAGGGCAGGCGATGCGATGCCAGTTCAGGATCGGCCAACATCTTTGCTTTCAGTTTTTTCAGACGCTGGACGCGGTCGGGCGCATCGGGGTCGGTGGCGTGGGCATCGCTGTAAATCGCGGCTGTCTTTTTCGGCATCCGGTCATAGGGCAGCGGGTCGCGCATGCAGAGCAGGCATCTCCGCCGCTGGACCGGTTCCTTCTTCAGCAGTCCGTATTCGATCTCCAGCGCAGTGACGCTGCCGCCATTGTCATCCGGCGTGAAACCCGCCTCGCCGGACGCGGCCTCGATGCGGTCACTGCCCGGAACCCAGCCATAGCGGTCGCCCAGCAAAACGAGCAGGAACGGCCGGCTACGCTCAATTTCAGCGAGGCATACCTTAAGGATCTGCAGCTCGCGCTCGCGTTCGGTCTGTGAGCTGTCAGTTTCCACGCCGACGCGCAGGTCGATCGGCTCCAAACGGCAGCGGCGCGTTTTCAGGCGATCAGCCAGAGCCGGAAAAACCACATTGTTAAGCTCGTCCCGCTCCGCGTGCATGTCGCGGAAAGTCGACGAGATGAACAACGTGATGGTTTTCCACTTTGCGGCCACAAGATTACCTCGTTGAAGCTTCGCTTGATGCCAGCGACTGAATGAAAGGGATCAGGCCGGGGCAGAGGTCGAGATCGAGCGCCTGCTGGGGGGTGACCCACTGGTAGGCGTCATGTTCATCGCTGAGAGTGACGGTGTCGGGGCCAATCACATTGGCGGAGAGAAAGAGGTAGGCGAGGCGCAGGGTGGGGATTTCACCTTCCGAGGCCCCCATGACGTGGGTGATAACAATATCGAGCCCGGTTTCTTCTTTGGCTTCTCGAATCAAGCAGTCGCTCAAGGTTTCGCCCGGATCCTCCTTGCCGCCCGGCATTTCCCATTTGTGCTTAAAATGGTTTGACTCATTTTGCGGTTACCCCCGATTTTCGGACCAGCGGTTTAAGTGGAACTTGCGTTCTTCAACTGATAAGAAAGGACGCATGGAAATGGGAAG
>JAFGWS010000141.1 GCA_016937035.1 Pontiellaceae bacterium | reverse complement strand
TGGTGCACCCGAATGGAGTCGAACCATCACGCCATTGCTGGCACAAGAACCTGAATCTTGCGTGTCTACCAATTTCACCACGGGTGCAATGAAGGGCGTAATGTATCTATCCGCCCGGAGTGAGTCAACGGCCTAATTCCAAAAAAATATGTTGGGCAAAATCCGAAGGGAATCAGATGAAAAATGCATTTCCCAGCGCCTGCACGGCCCGCTTGCGGTCCGATTCTTTCACGGCAAACATCATGCTGATTTCGGAGGCCCCTTGATTAATCATTTCAATATTCACCCCGGCATCACTCAATGCGCTGGTGGCGCGGCCGGCCATGCCGACGGCATAGTGCATCCCCTCGCCCACCACCATCAGCAGGGAAAGACCGTGCTCGACCGTCACGTTATCCGGACTCAGTTCGCGAGTAATCCGATCCACCACAACCGCTTCCTTTTCGGCCCCCAGTTCTGAGGACTTAAGGATCACGGACATATTATCTATCCCCGACGGCGTATGCTCATAGGAAATATCCTCCTCCTCGAGAATCTGGAGGAGGCGACGCCCAAAACCGATTTCCCGGTTCATCATATATTTGTCGATGTAGATGGAGCAGAAGCCATCCGCGCTGGAAATCCCGGTCACTTCGGCCTCGCCATACTCCCGTTTCGGAACGATCAGGGTGCCCGGCTGCTCCGGTCGATTTGTGTTTTTGATGCAGATCGGAATTTCGGCTTTCACAGCAGGAATAATGGCTTCGTCGTGAAAGACCCCGAAGCCCGCGTAAGAAAGCTCGCGCATTTCGCGGAAGGTCATCACTTCAATGGCGGGCGCACCGGGCATAATGCGAGGGTCCATGGCGTAAACCGAATCCACATCGGTAAAGTTTTCATAGACATCGGCCTTAACCGCTGCCGCGACAATGGCCCCGGTAATATCCGATCCACCGCGGGGGAACGTAGCGACCTCGCCCGCCTTTGTGCAGCCGAAGAAGCCGGGAAAGATGATAATGCGAGCCTCCTCTTTAAGTGCGGCCAAGCGCTCGTACGATTCGGGAAGCACTTCGGCATTTCCAAACTCATCACTCAGCAGCATTCCCGCCTCGCAGGGATTCACATAGATCGCCGGATATCCCTTCTTCGTAAAGGCCTCTGCAATAATTTTAGCACTGTTATCCTCTCCAGAGGCTTTCATCAAATCCATAAACTGAAGAAAATTCTCTCCGCACGCATCAATACGGGAACGCAGGTCGGTTTCGATCAGGCTCACGACGGCTTCGGGCAAATCTAAATCGCGCTGAATCTCCGCATAACGGTTTACAACGGCCATCAGCGGCTCTTCATAGTCCTGCCCTTCGATTACCGCGTCGGCCAGCGCAATGAGAAGATCGGTCACCTTCGTATCACTGCCGGAGCGTTTTCCCGGGGCCGAAACCACCACAATTCGGCGATCGGCATCCGATCCAACAATATCAATGATCTTGGAAATCTGTCCTGCATCTGCGACGGATGATCCGCCGAATTTTACAACTTTCATCTCAATTACCTCACTTATGAGTGCGAACCGAACTGTAAATGATCTGCCTGGAAAAAACGCCCCGACCCGCACCGCCTCTATTCAAAATCTTCCAAACGCATACGAACGGGCACATGGCAGGAAACACTCAAAGCGGTAATCTCATCCATTGCCGCCGAAAACTCCGACTCCTTTGCCTCCTGCGTCAGAATAACAACCGGAGCATATCCCGCCGAGTGCCGTTCTTTCTGAACCACCGACGCAATACTGATATTATGCTTCCCAAAGATGGTCATTACCTGCGCCATCGCTCCCGGTTTGTCTTCCAGTGAGAGGCGGACATAGCACCGTTTTTCAATATTATCGGCCGAACAGTAGGAGAGCGAGTCGCGCTGAAGCATCATCGTAACGCTTACCGGCACGCCGACATCATTCAGCTTATCCGCCGCGGCTTCCATAATATCGCCGATTACCGCGCTGCCCGTCGGCAGGCGTCCGGCGCCTCGACCGTAATACATCGTGTCGCCCACGATATCGCCCTTCACAAAAACCGCGTTAAACGAATCGGCCACCGAAGCCACCATATGGTCCTTCGGCACCAGCGTCGGCTCCACCGAAAGCTCCACCTCGCCGCCATTGTCTTTAATGATCGCCAACAGCTTTATGCGGTAGCCCAGTTCCTCCGCATTGGCAATTTCTGAGGCCGAAAGCCCGCGGATGCCCCTTGTCGAACAGGCATCCATCGGCACGGGTGCACCGTATGCCATGGAGGCCAAAATGACGGCCTTGTGCGCGGTGTCGATCCCGTCAATGTCCAGATCCGGCGGCGTCTCGGCATACCCCAACTTCTGCGCATCGGCCAGAATCTGATCAAAGGGAAGTCCCTCGCGCTCCATACGCGTCAGAATATAGTTACAGGTACCGTTCAGAATCCCGAAAATGCTTTCAATGCGGTTACCGATCAAACCGGCACGCTGGGAACGAAGAATCGGAATCCCGCCCCCCACGGAGGCTTCATAATAAATGCCCGTGTTGTTTTCCTGTGCGGTCCGATAAATCTCTTTGCCATGATCCGCCAGCAGCGCCTTATTCGCCGTAATTACCCGCTTTCCCTGTTTCAACGCTTCAAGTGTAAAGGTACGCGCAAGGGTCGTTCCGCCGATCAGTTCAACAATCAGATCAATCTCGGGATCATTGATCACCGCCAGCGCATCCGTGGTTAAAACGCCATCAGGAATCATAATTCCCCGATCCGTCTCGACATCGAGATCCGCAATTCTTGCCACCCTCGGAACAATGCCCGTTCGTTCCGCCATCAGCGCCCCGTTTTTCTGTAGACCTTCCACCACACCGGCTCCGACCGTACCGAACCCAAGAATACCAATTTTGATCTCTCTCATATTACTTCCTGTCGTAAAAAATGAAGCGCAACCATAGAGGTTTGCCTTTCCGACTCAAGCCAAAACCAAACAGGAGATCGCGCCTGAAAAACAAAAAAAACGCCCCGGTCATAAGACCGGAGCGGATCATCAGCCGAAACTCAAAAACGGGAACCTATTCACCACTCCTCTGCGGTGTCGGGTGCACACGAACACATTCATCATCAATCCAGGCATTCACCGGCAATTTTTCCAATCGATCCAAATATTTATACAGCCAGTTGCTCGTCGCATTATACCCGACAATATCGCCATTTTCATCACGAACCAAAACCAGCATATCACTATACTCCTCACCGCGTTTCCCATCACCTCCAGATATTGACAAATCATACTCTAATATTACATGCACATCATCACTTATGTGCTCATGCCTGAATTTATTTTCTTCCTCAAGCCTGAACGCACCGCTCTTGAAGTGCGCAATGAGGTGATATTTTTTGGGGTCGTACCGCTGGTTCGTCAGGGCATAAACCTCCATAAACAGCTCATGATTATAGGGTTTCTTTCCCTCTTGAATCACTCCAGCTCCAAAGGTGGCTTCCGTGATGTAAATCGGCTGGTTTTGATGTTCCCCCCCCGCGATCGTCGAACCAAGGATCTGCAATATACATCGTTTTGTCAAATGAATTTCGATACTCGATCTTCAGCTTCGGCGGATTCTTATACTCCACATAGATCCGATCCTCATCCGACAATTGGCTGAGTGGGACATCAATCGTCTTATTATTCGCCAGACGAATCACTACCGAATTGCCGGAGACCCTCGCATATTCCCCTTCGATCGTTTCTCCGCTTGCAGCAGTCCAAATGCGAATCTCTTTTTCCGGCTTCCCTTTAGATTCACTCTGGGCCGCACACAGAACATTTCCCCCGACCGTCACACACATCAACAAAACTACCAATAAATTCTTTTTCATTATTCATTCCTGAAAACAGCTTACAACGCACAAGGTGACTTTGGAACGACACTATTCCAAAATAAAAAAGTTTGTAATACTCGTAACGTTAAAATCATCCTCAATCATATTAAGCATGATGCTATCTTGAGCATCCCACGAGAGCGGGGCCGTAGCAAACAGAGGCCATATCGGCTGTCCCCGGTCATTTTTCTCGTAATATTCGTCCTGAAGCTCCGCCATCAGAACCGCATAAAATTCTCCGCCCGGTCCTTCTCCGACGACAGCATCAAAATCATATTCTTTCCCCGGCTCCAGCGTAATCCAATCGCTTCCCATCAAATGATTCTCCGTGTCGCAAATCCAATATCTCCCATCGTTCGCTCTCTGAGTTGTACTGCTCCCGGGGGCACCGCCCTGAAAAAACTCACAGATTTTATACGCGGACATGTCCCCCCAAGGCAGGTTGGCCGCCAGCACCACCTCCCCATTAATCGCCACATTCAACACGTCATCGCTCGCGCCCCAAAGACGGAACGTAACACCGTCCTTGTGCTTAATTTTTCCTTTATAATGGGCCGCCCAGCGGCTGGAGTTTGCCAGATAATCAGACTCCCCGAAAGCGAGCGGGCCCGCAATTGACCTAACCTTCGGAATGGCTACACATTGAGCATACAGCTTCCCTGTGGAACGATAATAATTCTTCAAAATGCTGGTATCAAAACCACCTTCCACGAATCGACGAATAATATCAAAATATTCCATTTCAGATATTTGGCGTTTAGCCCCGCTGCGGGCTCGTCCTAAACTATAGAATGTTACCTCTAAATCATTTCCGCTCGTTACTTTATCGCCAAACAGGTAGGTTCCTCCGGGACCGGGCAATCCAAAGGAATTACCGCCCATTCCACCCATTCCGCTCATCAGCGCATCCCCGGTTCCGGTCAGGTCCGGAATCGAAATTTCGGGCATTTTGGCCATTTTCACCTTCGCCACAATGCGCGAAGCCGGAGCGGGCGACGAACTTCGCCTGACCTTCACAATCGGCTTTTTAAGATTCATCTTCGGTCGTTCCATCGGCGGCGGTGCCACAAATTCAGGCGCTTTCGGCTTCATCACTGTAAAAACCACAAAAACACCCGCTACAGCAAACGCCGCTGCGTGCAGAAGCAGACTAATGATAAATCCGCTGGGTGCACCCTTGTTCACCTTACCTGTTCTTTTTCCATATCTCTTTTTCATACCTCAAGCCCGGTTTAGTTTTGTAACTCCGCTGCATAATCTGCGCCATTTTCACTATAGAGCAATTTAATTTAAACCGTAGCCGCATGATATAAACCAATGAAGGGCATCCGTTTCAGTAATACATCTCAGGGCTTTTCCG
>JAFGWS010000140.1 GCA_016937035.1 Pontiellaceae bacterium | reverse complement strand
GGCCATGTAGAAGCCATTGCCGCGAATCCCAGCAAAGCTTATGCAATGCTCACCGCAAGACTATGAGTCCAAATAAAAAGGCCCTGGAGAAACGCATAAAGCGTGTGAGTTCCCGATTGACCCGACCCCGGGCAATCTGTACGGTCTGCGGGTTCTTTTACAACTATTGGAAAGGGAGAGGACGATAACCATGGCAATGATGATTTCAAAATTTCACAGACTCGTGCAATCAAAGAAGGTTTGGGGCGCTTTTGCGGTGCTGATCAGTATAGCGTTTATTTTTGCGTTTAACGGAGCAAGATCCGGCGGAAGCAACCAAAACAACGGAGACAAAATCGCTGGTAAAATTTTCGGGGAAGAAGTGTCCTTGAAGGAATTCAGCACTGCTCAACGAAACGTCCGCTTACACTTTCTTTTTGACAGGCAGAATATTCCGAACGAGTTAGTCCCTCAGGAGGCTTGGTTCCGACTGATGGAGCTAAAGAAAGCGGAGCAAATGGGCCTTCGTGCAACGAAAGAGCAGATCGACGAATACATTCTAACTGTAATGGACTTCAAAAACGAAGAAGGCAAAGTTGACCGCGCCCGTTATGACGATTTCCTGAATAATACGCTCCCCAAGTACGATATCAACATCACCGACGATGAGTTTTATGATTTCGTGGGTGAACTTCTGACCATCCAGATGCTTGAGCCGTTGTCAATGATAGGTGCTCTGGCAACCCAGAGCGACATTGAAGAGCTCTACCACAAACGAAATGATATGCTTACGGTTGCTTACACTGCCATCCCGCGCGAACTCGCCCCTGAACCGGAAGTAACGCTCGAGTACAAACAGAGTTATTTCGAGGAACACAAGAGCGAGTTTACCTTCCCGGAAACCAGAGTGATCCAGTTTGTGGCCTTCCCGGTATCCGATTACACCAATGATGTGGTCATTACCGAAGAAGAGATTTCACAGTACTATGAAGCAACCAAATCCAACTACTTGATTGAAAAGTCCTTGGATGAGGAAGACACAGCCCTCGAAGCCGAGACAGAAGAAGATACTGAACCCACATACAAACCGCTTGAAAAAGTTCGAGGCGAGATTGTTGCGGATCTGACCAAATACAAGGGAAGAGACAAAGCATATGCCGATGCTGCCAAATTTTTCAAACAGCTGGGCAAAGGATTGCAATCGATGGAAGACTTGGCCAATGCGAGCGACATTCCGGTAACCACTTCCGCAGCGATCCCATGGACTGAACCGCTTGACGGCACGTATGATTCGACGGACGATGCATTTAAGCTGACCCAATATGCGTTCACCATCCCGGCTACCCGCGAACAATCCCCCTACACTTGCTTTACCGAAGTTCTTCGCTTGGAAAATGCTGTTTATCTGATGGAGTGTATTGAAATCAATAAGGCCTATCCCCCGGAAACCTACGAAGAGGTTGAGGCGCAAGTCACTCTGGCCGCCACCGAGCAAGCCATCGAAAATGCGTATCAGGAAAAGGCCAGAGAGATTCTTGCTGACGTTCAGGAAGCCCTGAATAACGGAAGCACATTCGAAGACGCCATCGGCCTACTCGATCTCGACTTGGAAATCAGCTCCGTAGGCCCCTTCTCCCAAGAAAACCTGCCGACTGATTACGAGGAATCTGTTATTGCCCAACAAACGATATCACTGGAATCCGACGACTTGGCGGATCAACTGATCATCCGAGTAAAACCGCTGGATGAAGAGGACGAGGAAGGGGACACTGTCTTGGAATATGTGGTGGCTTATGCCACCAATAAGACACCTGCGGATTTCTCCGCTGCCACAGAAGATGAACTCAAGGACATAAAAAGCCAGGTCCTTATTGATGAAGCAACGCGGCTCAGCAGTGCATGGCAGGCAAGCCTGCGCAAAGAAGCTGCATTGGAAGACATGCTCAGCAAATAATCGTTTGGGGTCATGCCGATTCAATACCTTATTGCCCTCTTTATTGGATTGCCGATTATTGAATTGGTACTCCTGATCAAGGTGGATGGATTAATCGGCTTCGGTCCGACGGTCCTGTTGGTTGTGCTGACCGGCGTGGTCGGTGCATCCATGGTCCGACGGCAGGGTATCGCCCTGCTCTTTAAAATCAGGCAGGAAATGCAGCGCGGAAACACGCCTGCTCCGCAAATGATCGACGGCATTATGCTGTTGATCGCCGGAGCCTTTCTGATCACGCCCGGTCTTATCACCGACACTGTCGGTTTTGCCCTGCTCATCCCCGTTGTCCGCAAGGCCATCCGCGGATGGATTCGAAAAAAGCTGGAAGAAAAGGTGCGTAACGGCCATATACAAATTCATGTCCGCGGCCCTAACGACTTATGAGCCATAAAGAATCCATTCCGCTGTGCGTCGACCTCGATGGAACGCTGGTAAAGATTGATACGCTGCACCAGGCGCTCTTCCTCCTGCTTCGTCGCGATTTCATGAGCATCTTCCGCATTCCCGGCTGGTATTTAAAAGGCAAAGCCCATCTTAAAGATCAGGTTATGCAGCGCGTTGCGCTCGACGCGCCGGTCCTGCCCTACAACCAAACCTTCCTGAAGTGGCTGCGCAAAGAACACGCCGGGGGCCGCAAACTCGTTCTCGCCACTGCCTCAAACTATCGAACCGCCGAGGCCGTCGCCAATCACCTAGGCCTCTTTTCCGAAACGATTGCCAGCTGCGCGGAACAGAACATGCGCCATAACCGCAAACTGGAAGCCATCCACGAACGCTTTGACCGCTTCGCCTATGCCGGCAATGACGCCGCTGACTTTCCCCTCTGGGACGCCGCTGAAGAAGTGATCCTCGTAAACCCCAGTGCGGCCGCAAAAAAAGCGTATGCCGACAAGGCCGCCCATATTTTCGAAGAGCGCCGCCCCTTCGTCCGCATGCTCCTCAAGGCCATGCGCTGCCACCAATGGCTCAAAAATGTACTCATCTTCTCGCCGATGCTGCTGGCGCACCGTTTCACGGATCTCGGCTGTATCGCCGACTCCCTGCTCGCCTTTTTCTCTTTCAGCTTGGCCGCTTCGACGATCTACATCCTGAACGACCTTTTTGATCTCAGCGCCGACCAGCATCATCCGCGCAAGTGCAAACGCCCCTTTGCTGCCGGCGAACTGCCGATCACGCTCGGTGCACTCATGATCCCGATTCTCTTCGCAGCCAGCATCGGGATCAGCCTTTCCCTATCGCTCTCTTTTACTGGCGTAATGCTCACCTATTTTGTGATCACCACGCTCTATTCCTGCCGTCTTAAACAGATTGCCATCGCCGATGTACTGACGCTCGCCATCCTCTACACGATGCGCATCTTTGCCGGCTCCGTCGGTGCGGGTATCACCTCATCCGAATGGTTCATTGAATTCTCCATTTTCCTCTTCCTCAGCTTGGCGATCGTGAAACGCGTATCCGAGCTGCGCGAAATGGAAAACGAGGAGATCGACCACACGAAGCGCGAACGCGGTTATCGGCGCGACGACCTGCCGCTGCTGCAATCCTTCGGCGCGGCCGCCGGCTATATCGCCGTATTCGTCTTTACCCTATATCTCGGCAGCGACAAAGTTACGCAGCTCTACAGCCGCCCGCACATTCTCTGGCTCTTCTGCCCGCTGCTGCTCTATTGGGTCACCCGCATCTGGCATTTGGCCTGGCGCGGAAAAGTGGACGACGATCCGCTTGCCTTTGCGGCCAAAGATCCGCAAACCTATCTGGTCGGCGCAATCGGCGTGATCGCCATTCTGCTGGCCATGTAAACTTGGAGTTCCATATGACAAACAACATAGACCTGACCATTGTCGGTTCCATTGGAATCGATACCATCGAAACCCCCACCGAAAAGCGCGAAGAAATCCTCGGAGGCTCCGCCAGCTATGCCTGTGCCGCCGCCTCATTCTTCACCCAGACCGGCATGGTCGGCGTCGTCGGCACCGATTTTCCGCAGGAATATCGCGATACGTGGACCCACATGAACATTGATCTTGAAGGGCTCCAAACCGTCGAAGGCCAGACCTTCCGCTGGTCCGGCGTCTATGAAGAAAACATGGACAACCGCCGTACGCTCTCCACCGAGCTCAACGTTTTCGAGACCTTTTCCCCGGAGCTGCCCGAAAAATACCGCAATGCACCCTACCTCTTCCTCGGCAACATTCACCCCGCGCTTCAGCTCCACGTCCTCGAACAGGTCCATAATCCGCGTTTTATCCTGATCGATACTATGGACCTTTGGATCAACATCGACCGCCCCGATCTCGAAAAGGTCATCAGCAAATGTCACATGCTCACCCTCAACGAATCTGAAGCCGAACTCTTTACGGGCGAGCGCTCACTCGTAAAGGCCGCACATGCGCTGCTTGAACTCGGCCCCGAATATGTGCTCATCAAAAAAGGCGGCAACGGCTCCATGCTCTTCTCCAAAGAAGCAATCTTCCTGCTCCACGCCTTTCCGCTCGATAGCTTCAAAGATCCCACCGGCGCGGGTGACACCTTTGCCGGCGGATTCATGGGCGCACTTGCCGCCGCTGGAAAAATCGATCTCGCCTCCATTCGCAGCGCACTCGCCTACGGCACCATCGTCGCCTCGTTCGGCGTCGAAGAATTCAGTTTGGAACGCCTTATTGATCTCGACCGCGCACAGATCGACGCGCGCCTCGACACCTTTAAAAAGATGTGCCGCCTCTGATTCGCATCAGACGGTTACGCTCATTTGCGTTCCGTTTTCTGTGTAGTGAAGGACGGATTTGTACGTCGTCAGATTAATCTGCACACGGGCAGCGTGCACCCCGTTTTCCCACTGTAGCTCGAGCTCGTTGTCCTGCGCATCCAGCATTGAAAATTTGCCGTTGAAGGCGGGATGCTTACTGCGAAAGGCCATGAGTTTCATCAGTCGCTGCACCACCGGCCGCTGCACCTGATGCTCAATTTCTTCAACGGAATAATTGTGGCGATTAATGTCACGCCCGTTGCGGGTGTGTTCAACCAGCTCCATATCATTTTCTCCGGCGAGCCAGCCGACGTAATACACCTGCGGAATGCCGGGTGTAAAGAACTGGATTGCGCGAGCGGCAAGGTATGCATCGTCGTTGTGGTTGAGCGCGGAATAGTAGGTGCAGTTAATCTGATACACGTCCAGATTCTGATATTCGGGCCCGGAGTAAATTCGCTTGGCGTTAGATCCTTTTTCGAAAAGTTCCTCCATCGTGGCATCAATTTCGTCCTGACTCATCAGCCCGGCCACATCCACAATGCCGATGCCGTCGTGCGTGTCGAGCGTAGTAAACTGCTTGTGCGGGCAGATTTTAAGCCAGTCGCGTAGACGCTTCCCAGTGTGGTGCAGCAATGAGTGCAGTACCAGCATGGGCAGTGCAAAATCGTAGCACCAATAGCCTTTATCAGCCAGTTTAAGCTGATAGGTATGCTCCTCATGCACTTCGGGCAGCACATCGGCACCAAACGGAGCGACACAGTCTTTAAGCCACTCCAAGAGTTCCCATACGGCCGGTTCGCGGAAGAAACAATCGGTTCCAATTTCCACGGAAGTATAGGCAAACGCATCAAGCCGAATCATTTTAGCCGGCGTCCGACCGAGGCGAATGAGCGAATTGCGCATGAAGGCTCGGGTCAGCGGCGAATTCCAGTCGAGATCAATCTGCTCATAGTCGAAGGTGCACCAGACGCGCTCACTACTGCCATCAGGGCGTTGTATCTCAAGGTATGGCGGTCTCGGCTTGCGCGTGTAGACCTTGGCAAGATCCTCATCGCTGATTCCTTCCGGACCGAATTTTTGGAAGCCCAGAAACATGTCCGCATATTCCGAATGCTCGCCCCGCTCCAGATAATCCTGAAAATAGTGCGATTGGCGCGAGATATGGTTGACCATAAAATCAATGACCAAATCAAAATCCTCGCCGATTTTTTCCAAATCGTGCCAAGACCCAAATTGCGGATCAACTTGGTCATGCGTTATCGGCGCAAAGCCGCGGTCGGCGGAGGAGGGATAGAACGGCAGAATATGCACACCGCCGATGATTTCGGGCAGATATTTGCGCAGCACATAATGCAGTGTCAGCAGGTTTCCGCCGAGGCTGTCTGGATAGGTAATCAGTTGTACTTTGTTTTGCAGGTTCATGCAGGCTTTCCTTTCAGTTGTTCCCGCCAACGGTAATGTCGGAGCCCCTCAAGAATGCCGCCGGCGCATTCGGCCTGTGCAAAATAAATTTTTCGGGCTCCGCGGAAGCGTTCAAGCTCGCGGCTGTAATTGCCGACCACCACGCCGGCCATGTCGCCCCGCAGCATTTCCGCATCGTTCCCGGAGTCGCCCGAGACGATGATGTTCGACAGCGGAATGTTCCATTTATAGCTCAGATAGCGGATTGCCTTCCCTTTGGAGGCGCGGTGCGGAAGAATGTCGAGAAATTGCTCGTGCGAATAAATCAGCGTATATCGGCAACGGTTGGACTGAAGCAGATGATGCACCGTCGTCAATCGATCCTTGCCGGGGTCCATGTTGTAGCTGACCTTAAATTCACGCTGCGTGTCCTCCTCCTGATATTCGAGAAAGTCGAGTCCATCGAGAATCTTCTGAATCTTTGCGCGATTCCATTGATGGGCAATATGCGCCCGCCAACCCTGATCCGTATGCCGCGCCGCACCGTAGTAAATCTCCGACCCGACAGAAGTGATCATCACGTCAGGTTCCGGCAGATCAAATTCGTCCAAAATCTCAGTGGCCGACTGAATGGTCCGCCCCGTTGCAATGCCGAAGCCAATCTGATCTCGATGTTCCCGAAGAAACTCCACCAGTTCTTCAAGCTGTGCGTTGTCATCACCAATCAGCGTATTGTCGATGTCCGTAATGAGGAAATGGTCAAGCCGGGCCAGTCGGCGCCCGATAATAGCCGGCGGACGAGCCGTTTTCGTGGCGATGGGCTGGTCTTCGGCAATAATGCAGCTGATTTCATCCAGATAAGTCATGGCGTGTGTTTCCCACGTGTAATGTTTTCGAACATTCAAAATGCCGTTTTTAGAATAGTCCTCCCACAGCTCGGAATTTGAGACAATGCGTTTGATGGCCGCAGCAATCTTTTTGGGTTGAGTCGGATCCACCAGTTCGCCGTTTTCACAGTTCGACAAAATATCGCGCGGACCGCCGTCATCGGTCGCGACCAGCGGGAGTCCTGCCGCGGCGGCTTCGAGCAGCGTAAGCCCAAACGGCTCGGTGAGCGCCGCATTCACAAAAACTCCTTTGCTTGCCGCGGCAATCCGATACAGCTCGGGAACCTCATGTTGAAAATCATGTTTCTTAGGGATCGCCATTTTGCCGTACAGATCATACTTGTCCATCATCAGCAACATTTCGGTGAGCACTTCCTGCTCGTTCTCGCCCATCTGCGTAATGTCTTTTCGGATGCCGGCAAAAATGGCCAGGTTCGCCATGGCCTGCAGTTCTCGATCCGCTCCGTACGCTTGAATCAAGCCGGTAATATTTTTGCGTTTATCCGGGCGGCACAGCGCCAAAATCAGGGGTTTATCCTTCGATTTAAAGAAGCGCTCCAGCTCGCGCAGCAGCGAGGCATGGGTCAGCAGCGCCCCTTCATCATGTTCCATATTGGGATGTTGCGAATGGTAGTATGGATGAAATTTTTCCAAATCGAGGCCCGGCGGAATGACGCGGTATTTTGGACCTTCTCGCTGTTCATACTGGCCATACTGTTCGTCAACCTCTTGGCGCGTACTCGTCACCACCAGATCCGCCGAGTTCAGCACCTCTTCCTCTGCTTCGATGCGTTGATTAATAAAATATTGCCGAACAATTTTTTCCTCCGGCATACCGTCCGCCAACAGCTTCTGTTTCTTTGATCGCCCCAACGAGTGCCCGGTAAAAATAAAGGGGACCCCAAACAATCGACTGAGCCACATGGCCACGTAGCCCGCATCGGCATAATGTCCGTGCACAATATCCGGAAGGCGTCCCTCTTTTTTGATAAACTTGAGCGACTTATCGATATACTCGTCCAGATGGCGCCAGAGCAGTTCCTTGCGCAGATATTTCCGACCCCCACACGGAACCCGAACAATCCGAAACTGATCAGTCACCTCCTCAATCGGTTCACCGTAGTCCGATGAAACCGCCGGATCGTTGATGCGCCGCGTGAAGAGATCAACTCGCGCCACCTCCGGCAGCCGGGAGAGTTCGAGCCCCTCCTCCAGCACATATTTAATCTGCCCGCCGGTATCGGCATCACGTCCCATTTCCAGATTTTCACTGCGGATCAAGCCGTGCAGACTGAACATTTGAATATAGATTTTTCCATCTTTCATGCGGATCTCCTAAAACTGGCCCTTCAGTTCCTTATAAAAACCATCATCGGGGGGAACAGCTCCCGCAATCGTACAAATGCGCTCGGAAAGCGCCCCGGCCAACGCCAGTGTCATTTCTGCTTTCCAGCCCCGGCTCAGTCCCATTGCCAGCACGGCGGTAAACGCATCGCCGGCGCCCACGGTATCCATAATCTGCTCCTGCGAGACCAGCGACGCCGGTTGTTCAAAACGTTCACCTTCGGCAAAAAACACACTGCCTTTGGCGCCCTGCGTCAGCGCCACCTGTCGGATATTGAACGATTCCATCAGCTGTTCGATCAATGCATCGCCGGAAAGCGATGACCCAATCATACGGCCGGTCTCGACCAACTCTTCATCATTAATCTTCAGTGCATTGCACTGCTCCAACGAAGGAAGGACAATCTCCTTTTCTCGACAGCCGTCGCGCAGATTCATGTCGTAAAGGTTCTGAATGCCGTAAGGCTGCTGCACCAAAAACTCCTGCAACCGCTGTCGGCCAGACTCCGTCCGCTGAATCAACGATCCAAAATAAATCACGTCCGCGAGCGCGCATTCAGCATCCAGATCCTGCAACTGAATATAATCATACGCCGCATCCGGCAGAATGGAGTATGAGGGAATGCCGGCCTTATCCACATGAACCTCAACGCGGCCGGTGGAATGTTGCTCGTCGCGCTGAATTAAGGTCCTTGGAAGCTTGGCCGCGTCGACCTCATCGATCAGTTCATTTCCATCCGAATCTTCACCCACTCGGGAAACAAACCGGGCATCAAATCCGGCGCGGACCAGATGCCGCGCCACATTAAAAGGCGCGCCACCCGGACGCCTGCCGGAGGGAAGTTCATCAAACAGGATTTCACCAATAATCAGTATCATCGTATCGTGCTTTCGTTATCTCGTTTTGTGCTGGTTCAAATAAGCTCGCAGGTCGAAATCGTATAGATTCCGCGTCCACGGGCCGTCTCGTTGCCTATATACTGAAGCGGAATTCTGAGCGAAATAAAGGGATTTTCAGATATTTTTACAAAAGCGCTCTCCCTGAAGCACAAAAAACTCGCTTAGCGGATGATTGCTTTTAGATCAATCGGCGGAGGTGCAGAAACCCTGCTTTTTCCAGAATGCATCCATGGGCACCGCGCGATGAACGATTCGGGAAAGAACGGCGAGGTCATCCTGCGAAAATTCATATTCCGCCTCCGATGCAAGCGCCGCAATGTTGACGAATGCAGCCGCTTGATCCAACGGATTGTCATGTATGGCAGCAGCCTCTACTGCCGCAAAAAAACGGCCCTTTTCCATGCACACGCTGACGGCCTCATCAACAGCACGGTCCCGATCTCGAGCATTCTCCGCGCTTTCTGCCAGTTTTAGAATCGCATCGACGTACCCCAAATCGCTCAGCATCCACAACTTATACCGATAATTAAACTGATCTTTTTGAGCGCTTAGTGCCTCCAGAAGAAGAGAGGTCTCACCGTTCTTACTGCAATAGTCCGCATAGTGTTTAAAAACTAATTCCATCTCTATGTCATCCATCTCAAGGGAATTGGGCGTGCCCAATGCAGCTTGTAAATCCCCCGCCTGAGCATAGGCCTCTGCAATATTTCTCATAAAAATCACCCGTCGCTGCTCATCTTCTACTTCGGCGACCCATTGCTCCGATAAGGACAAAAGTTCATGGGCAAACTCATCTTGATGGATCCGAAAAAGCAAACGGGCAATCGTTGCACACTGCCCCCAAGACCGATATTCGAAATTTCCCGGAGCGCCGACGGCAATGGCTGCTTTTGACAACAGCCCGGCTGCGCGCACATCTTGACCCTCATCAATATACTTTTCCGCTACAGCGCAACATGCGCTGATTTGAAAATAAAACCCGCGCTCAGTTGCAATATACACTTCCGCCCACAGAAACAATTCATCGGCCAGCTCACGTTCCCCAGCCTCTTCACACGCCACTGCAATGGCGGCAAAAGCCACCGCCTTTTCCCGCATTTCTTCAATCTGGTCCGCACACGAAACCGCTTGGTTAAACTTCCCCGCCTTAACACATTGTTCCGCAATGCGACCCCATGCCTGATCCGCTAGAAACGATTCACTCATCCACGTTCTGATAATTGAAACGGCCTGAGTAAGTTGCCCCCGTTCTGCATAACGAACGGCCAGTTCAGTGAGTGATTCATCGCGCTCATACCCCTCACCCATCGAAACGACATAAGTCAGCAGCTGTACTAACTGATCGTCATCATATTTGCCCATCATCAATTCACGAAGAAACATTGAGCTGTATGACTCCTGCATCATTTCCTGAACAATGCTCAGTGCTTTATCAACATATCCAACCTGCGCAAGCGATGTTGCAAGATTATATAATCCCCTTTCTCGCAGAAGCTCGTCCGTCTCGCCGATCAACCGAAGTGTTCGCTCCAGCAAACGGTCACCCATCCCCTCCTCTCCGGCTTGAAACGAGGCGATCATTAAATCCATATAGCCGAATAACAGCCGATCAGAATCCCACTCACTCGTTACAACGATGCCTGTAATCTCTTCGGCGGCACGCTCCCGCATTGAAGCCGCACGCTCATTATCTCCCATTTTATGATAAACTTCGGCGCAGCGTGTGATGGTATGAGCTCGTGAAAACGCATTTGTAACAGCCGGAACATACTCCAGCGCTTTCGTCAGCAACTGCTCCGCCTGCACATTCGCCTTATTGTTCGCATGGTACTCAGCAACATTGAGCAGAACATTGCGCTTGTAAGATTCATCCTCACCCGTCTCCGCAATCACCTGCGCGCAGGCCGCCAAATCCTGCTCAGCCTCCGCGGAAAGCTCAAGCGCCTCCTTTAATTCAAGAAACTGAGCCCAACTCAGACCGCCGATCTTACGCTCTCCGGACGAAAGCGCTCTAGCGACATCCGATGCAGGATATTGAGAAAGGATGTGCTCTCCTGCGGCGACCGCCTTTTTATATGCCGTCAAGGCGTCCCGATAGCTTTCCGCAGCAATCATTGACTCCGCACAACGATCGATCTCCCCGAACGAAATATCGGTATCCTGTTCGGATTCGCTGTATCCAGAAACAAGACCAGCCAGCGATGCGGCCAAAGCTAGAAAAAATATTTTTACACCCATCAGAACATTCCGATCCCGTACGTTCACTCCCTATCAACATACAAACCGAAACATACTCCTCCCGTCGGGTGTTTCACTCAAGCCAAAATACCGAACACTTTAAGTAGACAGAAAACTTCAAGAGCACCTTGAATCAGAAAATAGAATATTGGTCATCCGCGTCCATCCGCGGTTTCGAATAATGACGTCGCGCAGCGGACTAGAACCACCAGATGCCTCGTTTGCGCGGATTGCCGTAGGAAGCAAAGTCATCGCCCGACTCCTTCAAAACCGCGTCAAATTCCTCTTCGGTAAAATCAAAGCCTTCCTTGTTGGCTTCTGCTACGAAGGCCGACTTCGGCTCCAGCGTGTCATACTTCAGCCGAAAATCATATTTTTCGCCACCTGCGATCAAAAACCGTTCTACTTCTTTCTTTGCCATTTCATTCTCCTATGCTTGTCGTTTTAATAAATAGCTGCCCCAGCTTATATCATGAAACGTGCCACCTCAAAAAATGCGCTGAATCCGCTTATTATAAAGGAGTTGGCGTAATATCGCCCAAAGGGGAATTTCGGAAACAATTGTCGAACCTGCCGTGCGCCCACAAAAGAAACTCAGTCAATTATCTGCAAGTAAACACCTTGCGCAAATAATGACAATTATTTCCAAACAGGGAGCCTTCTAAACAAAATAGGTCGACGAACGAGTGGAGTAGACTTCCAGCCTGTACATGGGCAGACCGGAATGTCCGCCACAAAACCCGAGCCCCGCACTCTCGTGAGGGGCTCGACCAAACAAACAAACGCATCAACTTAACAACCACTAATTCACACTGATCTTCACTAATGATTAGTGCTGATTAGAGAAGATTAGTGGTTCGAACATATCTGCACCCTAGTTTCGATATTGCCACACCGGATATTTGGAGTCGGTCGGCACGCAGCCTTCGAGCTGCGCCGCCTGATCAAGCAGACGAATAAACTCGCGGCGATAGCCATAGGGATCTTCGCCGACCGCGCTTTCGGCCATTTCCTTAATCTCTTCGAGCGAATACCGAACTAGATTTTCCGACTGCCGCAGATATTGACCGAAAGCGGCGACGGCCGTCACCCAGCGGAAAGACGCGTCCATGGCCTCGTCCGAGGTGCCCGCTTTCAGCGGAAAGCTGATAAGCTTGCTGACGGAACCTTCGGGTTCTTTGTAGCGTAGCTTGAGCGTGAGCATTTCATCGGCAGCGCTGTATGACGACTCCTCGGTCTGCGCATATTTGAGCGCAACGCCGTCCTGCGTGGCAGGCGCATCGGTGGTGATCAGTTCATAAAGCGCGGTCACCTGATGCCCTGCACCGATTTCGCCCGCATCTTTTTGGTCGTCGGCAAAATCCTGCGCAGCCATGACGCGGTTTTCATAGCCGATGAGGCGGTAGGAACGGACGACTTTGGGGTTAAATTCGATCTGAATTTTAACGTCCTTGGCAATCGTCTCCATATTGGCGGTCAGCTGCTTCACGAGCACTTTGTCGGCCTCGCGCTCGGAGTCGATGTAAAAATAGTTGCCGTTTCCCTTATCGGCGAGCGTCTCCATCGTCGAATCCTTCAGGTTGCCGGTACCGAAGCCCAGCACACTCAGGAAAACGCCGGTTTCGCGTTTTTCTTCAATCAGCTTCTGGAGGCCGTTGATATCGGAAATGCCCACATTAAAATCGCCGTCAGTCGCCAGAATCACGCGATTGATTCCGCCCGGAATATAATGATCCGCCGCCACACGATACGCCAGCTCGATGCCTGCTCCGCCCGCCGTGGAACCGCCCGCCGAAAGCCGCTCCATGGCACCGATGATCGTCTCCTTGTCGGCGGCCGAAGTGGAATCGAGCACGAGACCGGAGGAGCCGGCATAGACCACAATCGCCACGCGGTCCTGCGCGCCCAGTGCATTCACCATCATCGTAAACCCTTTCTTCAGCAGCGGCAGTTTATCCTCGCTGTCCATCGACCCGGATACGTCGAGCAGGAATACCAGGTTCGACGGCTTGTCGCTCCCTTCATCCGGTTTGCGCCCCTGCAGACCGACACGCAGCAATTTATGCGTCGGATTCCAAGGACACGCCTGCAGCGCCATGGCCGTCGAGAACGTCGTCTCGCCCTTAGGCGCGGCATAGTCATATTCAAAATAGTTAATCATTTCCTCCACGCGCACCGCATCCGCCGGAGGAAGCTGCCCTTGATTCAAAAACCTCCGCACATTGGCGTACGAGGCCGTATCGACATCGATGGAGAAGGTCGAGAGCGGCGTTTCACCCGCCATCTTCCAGCCGTTCTCCTCTATCGAGGCGTAGGTTTCAGTATTATTTGCAGGCGGCATAACTGGCGATCCAACGATGCTCGGGGAAGAAAGAGAATGCGGTGATGGGGACATAGGCAGATTGAGACGTCGTAATCTCGATTCTGGAGATACGGCCTTTCCCTCGTCATTACCAGTAGACGACCCATCTGTTTTTTTAACTTTGACGATCGGCTTCTTCAGATTCATTTGCGGTCTGGATTCAGAATTCGAATCATATTCCGCCTCCGTTTGTGCAGCTTTTTCCTTCACCGCATGCTGAGTCACGAGCCCGACTCCGACGGTAACGGTCAGGACGGCGGCGGCGCGGTAGAGGATTCGGTTCCAGCGAGGCCGAATAATTTTGGGCGCGGCCTTTTCCTGAATTCGTTGAAGCACCGCATCCGCTCCCGAAGGAACGGCGTTCTGTTCTTCGAGCAGGCGCTGCATCTGGAGCTGGCGGCAGAATTGGTTCAACCGCTCAGGATCATCTTGAAGGAGATGAAGCAACTGTTCTGCGGCATCGGGCTGAAGCGTGTCGTCCAGGTATTGTTCGACCCACGCCATAAACTGTTCATTGGGAATATTCGTATTCATCAGACGGCTCCTTGATTCGTTTTTCGATACAGGTTCGGAGCGCGCTGCGGACGCGATGCAGCGTGCTCGTCACCCAGGTTTCGGTGCGTCCTGTTTTCTCTGAGATCTGTTGAATGGAGAGCGCCTGCGTGTAGCGGTCACGGATCAAACTTTGATTGGTTTCGCTCAGGCCCTCGCGGCATTGGTTCAGATGCGTGAGCAGGTGATCGCCGTCCGGCTCTTCGGCCGTGGCGAGATGCTGGACCGCAATTGCCGCGATTTGGCTTTTATAGTCGTCGTGTTTGACCTTACGTCGGGTATAGCTCTTTACACGGGAGAGGATCATATAGCGGCAAATTGAGCGCAGCCACGCCCCGAAATCCGCACCGGATCGAAACTCAGCAAGCTGCTCATGCGCCCGAACAAAGGTATCTTGCACGGCTTCGGCGGCCTCATTGGGATAGGGCAGACGATAGAGCGCAAAGGCCCGCAGCATGGGTTCATACGTTTTCACGACCTCTCCAAAGGCCTGAAGATCGCCTTTTTGCGCCGCCTGAATCGTTTCTTCTATCGATTTGGTCTCTGTATTTATCTGCATGAGCCTTGTGTCCATTCACCCACTATAGGCCGCCGTTTAAAATACATCACAAAAAAATGTTCGCTCAGCACAGAAAAAATTCTTCATCCCAAATCCTGACGGGTCCCGGCACAAAATAATCCGGCTGAACACTTCCCTAACATCGATGAAAGCAGTAACTTTGAACCCTTATATCCAGATTGGATCGGCATCGCCTCCGATTGAGCGGCATCCCGAGATCGGGCCAATAAAAATGGGCAATAGATGATAACAAACCACACATACGGAACCTTTTTTGCATTGGGGCTCGCACTCTTCTTTATCGGTGGAACACAGCGAGTTTACTCGCAAATGGTTATTAACGAGATTCACTATGATCCGGATATTAAAACCGAGGCCGTGGAATTTATCGAGCTCTATAACAACAGCGACACCCAACAGGATCTCTCCGGCTGGCGGATCAGCGGCGCGGTCGATTTTACCTTACCACCCGATACCACCGTTGCCGCCCACGGCTATCTGGTTGTAGCTCAAAATCCAGATGCGCTTCTGGCCAAACTCGGAGCGCAATCGCTCGGGCCGTGGATCGGCAAGCTCAACAACGACGGCGACTCCATTGTGCTGCGCAATGTGGTCGATGAAAAAATGGATGAGGTGGACTATCAACTCGGCTTTCCGTGGCCGACCGTCGGTGATGCTCCGGGCTACTCGATTGAACTGATCAACCCCGACTTTGACAACAGCCTCGGCGGAAACTGGCGCGCATCGTATACCGAAGGCGCCGTCTCAACTACCTCCACCACGTTGATTCCCAAAAATTCAGACTGGCTCTACCGCAAAGGCACCAGCGAGGCCTCCGACCCCACGACCCTCTGGCGCGATTTTGATTTCGATGACTCCGAATGGCTCTCTGGACAAGCTCCGATTGGTTACGGAGAACCCGGCCATGTGCTTACTGAACTCAGCGACATGCGCTACAACTATACCGGGATCTTTCTTCGTCAGATTTTTATCGTGGATGACCCGCAAGCCGTCACAGAACTGCGGATCGATGCCTCATACGACGACGGCTTCAAGCTCTGGATCAACGGCGTTAATCTGCTGAACCTTAATATTTCGACCGAAGAACTCCCGATCACTCAAACCGCCGGCAGCGCCCTCGATGATCGAGCCTACCAATCGTCTTACATCCAGAATCCGGCCTCCTTTCTCGTTGAAGGAATCAACATTGTCGCCGTGCAGGCGCATAATGTATCGCTGAACAACAGCAGCGACTTTTGGTTCGATGCGTCCCTTTCATCCGTCTCCTCTCCGCCGTCTCATGGCCCTACGCCGGGAATGCGAAACTCGGCCTATGCCGCTAATGCCGCACCACAAATCCGCAAAGTGGACCATTCGCCCAACCAGCCCCAAGCCGGCGAGGCGGTCGTTGTTGCCGCAAAAGTCACCGACCCTGACGGCGTCAGCAGCGTCCAACTCAGTTATCAGCTCGTTGATCCCGGCAGCTACATTTCCATCTCCGACGCCGCCTATGAAACCAACTGGACAACGGTGGACATGAACGACAACGGCACCAACGGCACCAACGGCGATGAACTTGCCGGCGACAGTATTTTCAGCGCAACGCTGCCCGCAAATCTTCAGACACATCGGCGACTGGTGCGTTACCGCATCACGGCAACCGATGCGCAAGACGCAGCGGTACAGGCGCCTTTTTCTGACGATCCCCAGCCCAACTTTGCCTACTTCTGCTACGATGGAGTTCCTGCGTGGGAGGCGTCCATTATGCCGAGAGCCGCACAACCTAAACAATTCGGCACCAATGTGATGAACCGACTACCCGCCATCCATCTGCTCTCCAAAAATACCGACGTGGAAAACTGCACCTGGTTTGAGCGGTATACCGGCGATCTTTACAAATGGGAAGGTACACTCGTTTATGACGGCAAGGTTTACGACCACATCCGCTACCGCGCCCGCGGCGGCGTCTGGCGTTATGCCATGACCAAAAATATGTGGAAGTTTGATTTTAACCGCGGCCACGACTTCCAGATGCGCGATAACTACGGTAAAAAATATGATGCCAAGTGGACCAAACTCAATCTCGGTGCCTGTATTCAACAGGGAAACTTTGGGCACCGCGGCGAACAGGGCATGTTTGAATCGGTCGGCAGCAAGCTCTTCAGCTTGGCGGGAGTGGAGTCCTTTAATACGGCATTCCTTCAACTGCGCATTGTCGACGATGTGCAGGAAGCGCCGAGCGATCAGTATGAGGGCGACTTCTGGGGACTCTATCTGGCCATTGAACAGGAAAATGGTCGCTTTCTCGACGAACATGACCTTCCGGACGGAAACCTCTATAAAATGGAGGGCGGCTCCGGCGAACTCAACAACCTGAATCCGCTCGGGCCCACCGACAAGTCGGACCTCAATTATATCCTGAACAACTATAACTCAGCCTCCGATGCGTGGTGGCAGGATAACTGGAACCTCGAAAGCTATTATTCCTACCAAACCATCGTTCAGGCCATTCACCACTATGACATCAACGACAACAAAAATTTCTTTTACTACAACAACCCCGAAACCGGCCTCTGGCAGGTCGTTCCGTGGGACCTCGACCTTACTTGGGCGAACAATATGTATAGTCCGCCATGGGGCGGACTAAACGCACTGGCCTCGCGCATTCTTCAGGCGGACTCCAACGGCACTGATCTCATCCTACCCGGCGATTCCCGACCGATCTTCCGTATGCAGTTCCGCAACCGCATTCGAGAAATCCGCGACTTGCTTTATAACGCCGATCAGGCCGGACAGGTTATCGATGAACAGGCCAACCTGCTGCGCGACCCCGGCGGCGGACTCTCCTTCCTCGATGCCGACCGCTTCATGTGGGACTACAATCCAAAAATGGATAACAATTACACGTACAGCTCCAGCACAGGGAAAGCGGGCATCGGACTTTTCTATCAGTGGCCGTATGCTTCGGGTGTCAGCAACAGCTTTGAGGGCTGCGTGCAGCTCATGAAAAATTATGTTTCCGAGCGCGGTGCCCTGCTCGACATTCTGGCCTCCGATACGGCTATTCCGCATAAACCGACAATTACCTATACCGGCCCAGACGGTTATCCGCTCAATGGGCTTTCATTCAACTGCTCCGAATTCGGCGGCCCGCAGGGAAGCAACACCTTTGCCGCCATCGAGTGGCGCGCCGGAGAGGTGCTCGACCCCTCTGCACCCGCATATGACCTCGGAACGGAACCGCCCTACGAAATTGAAGCTAAGTGGGATAGCGGCACACAGACCAACTACAGCAACACGGTCACGATCCCGATCAGTGCGCTTAAGATTGGGCGCGCTTACCGCGTACGCGTACGAATGCAGGACACCAGCGGGCGTTGGAGCCATTGGTCGGAACCGGAACAGTTCATTACCACCGAATCCGATACTGCCGCCGACCTGGCCGCCCATCTGCGCATCAGCGAAATCATGTATAACGCCGCCGAAGACGGTGACTTTGATTTTGTCGAGCTGCACAACTCCAGCACCAATCAAACCCTCGATTTGAGCGGCGCGGCCTTTACCACTGGAATTGACTATACTTTCCCCGACGGCTCCACGCTGGCCCCCAACGGCTATCTGCTGCTGATTGAAACCACCAACGCCAACGCCTTCCGCGTTCACTATACCCTTGCGCCAAAAATCCAAATTGCCGGAACCTTCGGCGGCGGACTTGCCAACAGCGGCGAAACCCTGACGCTTAAGACCGCCCCGGGCGGAACGGAGATCGCCTCGTTTGAATATAACGACGGTCGCCACTGGCCGCTCGCCGCCGACGGCGCGGGCCACTCGCTCATTCCGCTTGCCACCGAAGGACAGTCCATCGGCGCACTCGACGACCCCTCCAATTGGCGCGCCTCCGCCGTCGTCGGCGGCTCCCCCGGCTCCGCCGATCCGGAGCCGCAAATCACCCTGCTGCTGAGTGAGATTGTTGCGCATACCGACTATGTTAATCCAGCGAGACCCGAATACGATTCCGACGACTGGATCGAAATCATCAACGCCTCCGCCAATCTCGTCGATCTTACCGATTGGTATTTGAGCGACGATCCTGCCAATCCCGCCAAGTGGCCCTGCCCCGCCATCACTCTTCCCGCGGGCGACCGCCACGTCTTTAACGAAGTCGACGACTTCCACAACCCGATCACCAGCGGGTTCGGTCTCGATAAAGCAGGCGAGCAAGTACTGCTCTCCTACCTGCCCGGCACAACGGACGATCACGTCGCCGACGCCATCGGTTTCAAGGGGCAGGAAAATGAGCGCTCACTCAGCCGCATCGGCAACTATTGGTATGCCACCGCCCGCTCGCGCGAGGTTATCAACACGGCGCCGACCGAAGGTCTGCGCATCAGCGAAATCATGTATTTCCCCGCGCCACTCGGCTTCAACGACAACACCTCCGCCGAATTTATTGAAATTCATAATCCGACCTCCGCCGATATTACGCTCCAGACCGTCGGCGAAGCCTGGCGCATCGAAGGAGGCGTGGAATATATCTTCCCCGAAAATACCGTCGTTTCCGCTGGAAGCAGCCTAGTGCTCGTTGGCTTTGATCCCGCCGATACTGTGCAAAGTAACGCTTTCGTCAGTACCTACGGCATTGAATCACCGATCCACATGTTTGGGCCGTGGAGCGGCAAGCTCGGCAACAAGAGCGAGCGCGCTACGCTCGTGCGCCCCCAGGCCCCCGACTTTGTCGGCGATTCCTATTCCTGGGTCGTGGAAGACGAAATCGTCTATGGAAGCCTCGCGCCTTGGGCCGATGCCGCAGGCAATGGGAAATCGCTTACCCGCCGCCGCTTCAGCCAATCCGGACTCGATCCTTACAACTGGGCCGCCTCCGCGCCGTCGCCCGAAAGAACCGCGCCCAGCGCCTTTTCCGATCAGGACAGCGACGGCATGAGCGACTACGACGAATGGCTCTGCGGAACCGACCCGACCGATCTCGATTCCATTTTCACGGCAACCGGGTCGCTGTCGAATATCGATGGAACCAACGCCTTTGCAATCCGGTGGCTCTCCGCCCCCGACCGGAGGTACAGCATTCTATGGAGTACCAACCTGCTCTACACCTTCAAGCTGCTTGAAGCCGACCTCGAGTATCCGCAGGATGCATACACCAACTTCCTACATTCCGCGGAACCGCAGGGCTTCTATAAGATTGAGGTGGAGCTGAAGTAACAGCGAGTTGCTAACATTTACCCACGAAATGACTCGCTGATTTTCGCAGCGACGTTTTCGGTGTTTGATCCTATCATGCGACGAGGACGTCTCATCTTGTGCCCGGTGTCAGTCCTATTATTTAGTAGTATCGCCCGCAAGCGGGGTTAGAAGGTCAGCACAACTCGAAAAAAACAAGCATTTTCTTTTGCAAGAATATATTTGCACATCAATTCTTTTTTTTGGCGAGCTAATGTTTACTCGATTACGATGCCTGCCGAAAACAGCACAGGCCGCCACCCGAAAATGCAAACGGCCCGGAGGACCGTTCTACGTCGTAGCACGGTGCTCTGCGCCGTGAAAACGTCTCGCCGAAAAAGATGAGCGGTCAGCCAAGAAGAGGGGTCAAAGAGGGGTCAGCCAAAGAGGGGTCAGCCAATGAATCTTAGAAAAAAGAGGGGTCAGCCAATGAATCTTAGAAAAGAGGGGTCAGCCAATGAATCTTAGAATGCTCTAATCCATCACCTTTTCGAGGCGGATATCAAAAATGAGCGCGGCGTAAGGGCCAATCTTATCACCCGCTCCGCGCTTGCCCCACGCCAGATCCGGCGGAACCACAAAGCGAAACTTTCCGCCCTCTTTCATCAGGGGCAACCCTTCCTTCAGGCCGTCGATCGCTTCGGCCATGGTAAAGACATCGGTCTCCGTGCCGTGGTAGGTATCCTTAATCACCGTTCCGTCGACCAATAGAATACGCTGATTCACCTCCACCGTGCTCCATTCGTCCGGACGCTTTCCAGTGCCCGGCTCCTTGATCGTGTACTGCAACCCGCTGGGTGTCACGATAACGTCCGGCTTTTTCCGATTCTTCTCGAGAAAGGCCTCCGTCTCGGCCCGATTTTGCCCGGCGCCGCCGCGTCCACGCTTCTTTCCGCTGTTCTTTCTTTTGCTCATGCAGCGAGTTAAACACGAACAACCAAAGCGTGCGAAGCGGAAAAAGTGGCGGCAGCCAAAAATCCCTAGAGATTTTTCATATTCATAAAGCGCCGTCCGATATAGGGTGTATTCCCTATGACTGAGTACCCCATTCCAGCCCAAGAGTCGTTTGCAGTGGTTGAAATAAAACGCAGCCGATTTCTGGTTACGGTGCGCCCCATTACTTGCATGGATCAAATGAAGTGCTTCCTCAAAGAAAAGCGCGAGGAGCATCCCAAGGCCAACCACAACTGTTGGGCACTGATTTCCGGAGCGCCAAATGACTCCGGCGGCTACGGTTTTTCTGACGACGGTGAACCGAGCGGATGCGCTGGAAAGCCAATTTTTACCGTGCTGCAGTATAGCGGGTTGGGTCAGATCGGCATGGTCGTCACCCGTTATTTCGGAGGCATCAAACTCGGCACCGGCGGTATGGTTAAAGCCTATACCGAAGCCGCAAAAGCTGGAATTGCCTCTGTTGATTCCATTCCTTATTCGCCGGAGGCCATCCTGCAGCTCGACATTCCCTATGCGCAAGAGCCCCACCTACGCCATCTGCTCGAGCTCGAAGAACTCAACCACGTGGAATTTTCATACACGGAATCCGTGTCCGCCACCATCACGCTCCGCGCCGGCGACGCGCCAGCGCTCACTGCCCAGCTCCGAGAACAACTTGGCCACGATCTCTCACTCCGTACAGACCTAAACCAATGATTAATTGAGCGGTTCGGGGCGTGTTAGAACGAGATGAAGGTTGTTGGTAAAGCGTGTTTGGAAGCCGGCTTCGCAGTAGCAAAGATAGTAGATCCATTTGCGCTGGAAGGTTTCGTCATAGCCAAACTGCAGGAGTTGTTCCCGTTTTGCCTCAAAATCGGAGCGCCAACGCCTCAGCGTTTCTGCATAGTGTACCCCAATGTTGTCGAGATGCTCGACGGTAAAGGCGGAATGTTGAGTCATGGCTTTTGACAGTTCTGTGAGCGACGGCAACATGCCGCCGGGAAAAATGTGCTTTTGTATCCAGTCGGGATTGGCTCGGTAGCTGTCGTAGCGTTGGTCAGGAATCGTAATGACCTGCAAGGCCACTCGTCCGCCGGGATTCAACAACTGATCGCAGGTACTAAAAAAGGTTCCATAGAAGGCGTGGCCTACCGCTTCAAGCATTTCGATGGAGACGATGCGGTCGAAATTTCCTTGCAGATCGCGATAATCGCACATTTCGATGCTTACCTGATTTTCGAGACCTTCTTGGGCGACGCGCTCTTTTGCAAATTTGAACTGTTCCTCCGAGATGGTGATTCCGGCAACCCGGCACCCGGTCTGCTTAGCGGTTTCGATGGCAAATCCACCCCAGCCGCAACCGATTTCAAGGACATGGTGTTCGGCGCGGATATCGGCCAATTCAGCAAGTCGATGGATCTTCCGCTTTTGTGCAAGCGGCAGCGACTCTTCCGGCGATTGGAAGAGCGCGGCGGAATACATCATGGTCTCGTTATCGAGGAAGAGTTGGTAAAAATCATTCCCCAGATCATAGTGCGCG
>JAFGWS010000022.1 GCA_016937035.1 Pontiellaceae bacterium | reverse complement strand
TTCCTATCTCGTTGAGATTACCCGCGATATCCTCGGCTACAAAACCGAAGAGGGCGAAGCGGTCATCGATTCGATTCTCGACACGGCGGGTCAAAAGGGCACCGGTAAATGGACCGCGGTCTCCGCACTGGATCTCGGCCAGCCGCTGACGCTGATCGGCGAGGCGGTCTTTGCGCGCTGCCTCTCTGCGCTGAAGGCGGAACGCGTGGAAGCGGCAAAGGTGCTCTCCGGCCCTGATACGGCTTTCGAGGGCGATAAGGCCGCGCTGATCGACGATCTGAAGCAGGCACTTTACGCCTCAAAAATTGTTTCCTATGCGCAGGGCTATCAACTGATGCGCGCGGCGGCGGAAGAACATGGATGGACGCTCAACAACGGCGGCATTGCGCTGATGTGGCGCGGTGGCTGCATCATTCGCTCGGTCTTCCTCGGCAAGATTAAGGAGGCGTTCGACAACGATCCGGATCTGGTCAATCTGCTCCTCGATCCGTTCTTTAAGGACGCCATCGAAAAGGCGCAGGCGGCGTGGCGGCGCGTGGTGATGAAATCGGTGGAGCTGGGCATTCCGATGCCGGCGATCAGCGCGGCGCTGGCCTACTTCGACGGCTACCGCTCCGCCCGGCTTCCGGCCAACCTGCTGCAGGCACAGCGCGACTATTTCGGCGCGCACACCTATGAACGACTGGATCAACCGCGCGGCAAATTCTTCCACACCAATTGGACCGGCCGCGGCGGTGATACGTCGGCCTCAACCTATAGTGTGTAGGAGTCGAACAGAGCTGTTCAGAGCATGTCCTCGGACAGGTAGTAAGCCAATCTTGACCACACCGCTGCATTTTACTATACAGTAAATGTGAAAAACTTTTTTAGAACAGTCTTTCTGGATGAATGCCGGAAGACCCTGAAAATGGCCTTTTCATCAATTATATGGTTATAAGGAAAACATAATGGCCCTTCATCCCGATTTCCCGATATCGCCTTATGCGCCACTGATTCCTGAGCAGCGATGGTTCCCGGCCGCAGAGGAGATGCGCAGCACGGCGTATGAAAAGCTGATTCCGCCGCTGGTGGCGAAGATCCGCAAGAAGATCCACGCGTGGAGGGAATCCGGTTATGCCGGAGCATCGGCGACCTCGGTCGCCTTGCTCCGATGGTGGTTCGAGACGGAGCATCTGCTTGAAAACGCCGATGGAACGCTCTCCCCGTTCCGCTACTATTTTTCCCAGCGCGAGGCAGTCGAAACGGTGATTTGGCTGCACGATGTCCAACAGACCCGCGACAAGTTTGATCTGTTGCGGTTTGACGCATCCGGTGCGGTTTCTTCCGGCATGTTTGCAGAAGATTGGCCTCGCTATGTCCTGAAAATGGCGACCGGCGCGGGCAAGACCAAGGTGCTGTCCCTGCTGATCGCCTGGTGCTTTTTCCACAAGCTGTACGAATCGGACTCCACGCTGGCGCGGAACTTCCTGCTCGTTGCGCCGAACATCATCGTGCTGGACCGGTTGCGCGCCGATTTTGACGGCCTGCGCATTTTCTTCAACGATCCAGTCCTTCCGGACAACGGCCATGATGGGCGCAACTGGCGCGACGACTTTCAGGTTTCGCTCCACATTCAAGACGACGTGCGCGTGTTGAACGATACCGGCAATATCTTTCTCACCAACATTCATCGCGTCTTTCTCGGCGACATTGCCGAACCGTCGCTGGAAGACGACGATCTGCGCAACTATTTCCTCGCCCCCTTTGGCGCTAAGCCAGCCGGAAAAACAACTGACAGCCGGACCGACCTCGGGGAAATCGTGCGCGAGGTCGAGGAACTCGCCGTTTTCAACGACGAGGCGCACCACATTCATGACGAACGAATGGCGTGGTTCAAGTCCATTCAGGACATCCACCACAAGATGCTGCAAAAGGATGTGCGCCTTGCCCTGCAGGTGGATGTCACCGCCACGCCTCGGCATGCCAAGAACGGTTCCATTTTTGTGCAGACGGTTTCCGACTATCCGCTGGTGGAAGCGATCCACCAGAATGTCGTCAAGCATCCGGTTCTGCCCGATGCCGCCAGCCGGGCAAAGCTGCACGAACGCAAGAGTGCCATCTTTTCGGAAAAGTATGCCGATTATCTCGCCCTTGGCGTGGAAGAATGGGGCAAGAGCTATGCCGAACATCAGGCGCTGGGCAAGAAGGCCGTACTGTTTGTCATGGTGGACGACACCAAAAACTGCGACGAGGTCGGGGAACATCTCCAGAAAATCTGCCCGGAACTACAGGATGCCGTGCTGGTCATCCACACCAAGAAAAACGGCGATATCGGCGAAAGCCCAACCGGCAAGGGCAAGGAGGAACTTGAACTGTTGCGCAAGCAGGCCAACGAGATCGACTCCTGGAATTCGCCCTTCAAGGCGATTGTTTCCGTGCTGATGCTCAAGGAGGGCTGGGATGTCCGCAACGTGACCACCATCGTCGGACTGCGCGCCTATGCTGCGGCGGCCAACATTCTACCCGAACAAACGCTCGGGCGCGGCCTGCGCCGCATGTATTTCGGCACCGACACGCGCGAAACGGTTTCAGTCATGGGAACCCCTGCTTTCATGGAATTCGTGGAATCGATCCAGTCCGAAGGTGTCCCGCTGGAATATGTTCCCATGGGGGGCGGTGCGCTGCGGCAGGAGTCACTGATTGTGGAGGTCGATGAAACGAACGAAGCCAAGAACCTCGACGAACTCGACATTCCGATTCCTAAACTGACCCGCCGGTTTCAGCGCGAATTCAAGAACCTCGACGAACTCGATCCTGCGGCTTTCGGCAACAAAAGCCTTCCGCTCAAGCCGTTCACGCCGGAGCAGACCCGCGAAATCGTCTTCAAGACCATGCTCGATGCGGAAATCCACCACACCATCCAGCTCGACGGCTCCGGCCCGGCCGACTACCGCTCCGTCATCGCCTTTTTCGCCCGCCAGCTGCTCAAAGACCTGCGGCTGGTCGGCGGCTACGACGTGGTCTACGGCAAGGTAAAAACCTTTGTCCGCGAGCATTTGTTCAACTCATCGCCGGTCGACCTCGAAGATCCCGTCGTTCTGCGCAACCTCTCCGAGCCCGATGCGGGCAAGATTCTCTATGACTCCTTCAAGGCCGCTATCAACGGACTGACCGTCCAGGATGCCGGAACCAGCCGGATCGAAGACCGCATTCGGCTGCGCGAAACGCGCCCCTTCCGTACCGAGCATCGGCCCTTCCTCGCCGCCAAGAAGTGCATCTTCAACAAGACCGTCGGCGAAGCGCATTCCGGAGGACTCGAACTCTCTTTTTCCGCCTTTCTGGAGGCCGCACCCGACGTACAGGCCTTTGCCAAGAACTACCTCGCCATCGGCTTCAAGCTCGACTACGTCAAGGCCGATGGCGATCTCTCCACCTACACGCCCGACTTCCTCGTCCGCACCACCGACGCTGCCATCTGGATCGTTGAAACCAAGGGACGCGAGGAGATCGATCTGCCGCAGAAAATGGAGCGGCTCAGGCAATGGTGCGCCGACGCCACCGCCGCCGAGGACAACGGCACCGCCTACGACTTCGTCTACGTCGATCAGCAAGGCTTTGAAAAGCACACGCCAATGGTTTTTGCTGATCTGGTGACCTCTTTTACTCAATACAAGTCATGAAATCTTCGTCAACAGAAAAACCAGACGACAAGGCTAAGACGGTACCGGTCACCCACCGGTTCATTGATGAAGTGGGCGATACCGCATTTTTCGGGAAAGGGAAAATGCCAATTCTCGGGAAAGAAGGGGTTTCCACCTGCTTTGGTATGGGCATTGTAAAAATAGATCGTCCGCTTCCTGAAGTTCGGGCCGAAGTGGCGGAACTTCAGAAAAATGTCGAAGTCGATGGCTTGCTAAACGTGATCCCCAGCGTAAGGAAGCGGATGGACAACGGAGGGTTCTTTTTCCATGCCAGCAAGGATACCCCGGATGTCCGCACCGTGTTCTTGCACTACCTGAAAGACCTCCCCTGCGAAGCCGAAGTGGTCATGGCTCGGAAAATCCCAGCACTCTTCCTCGCGAAACACCATGAAAGGGACGATGAGTTCTATGCCGATATGCTATCCCATCTGGTGAAGCAACGTCTCAAAAAGGAACAGCGGCTTGTTTTGAACATTGCAGAGCGCGGATCAAGCACCCGCGCAAAAGTACTGGACGACGCTCTCTCAAAGGCAACAGGCCGTGCGACGAAAAAATGGGGCGAAAAGAATTTGAAGAGCTCAGTTGTTTTTAATGTCCAGACTCCGCTGCGCGAGCCGTTACTGAATATTGCCGACTATCTTGGCTGGGCGGTACAGCGCGTCTTTGAAAAAGGGGAAACCCGCTACTACGACTATCTCAGGGAAAAGATCCGGCTGGTGGTGGACCTCTATGACACCGAAAACTATGCAGGAAGCAGGAACTATTATGACAACAAGAAAAATCCGCTCACCGCTAAAAATAAAATTTGCCCACCATTCACCTAGCGGGATACCCCGCGACGCCATGGAGACGACTTTCAGTGGTAGCAGGCTGGTTGGAGTAGAATTCAGAACGGCCAAGATGTCAATCTATGATTTTATGCCCATTAACGAATATTCAGGCCGCTTAATGGACGGCTTATTGATTGACAGGCACTTTCCCTGCTCCCGGATTGGACTGCCGTTGTTCATTTCCAACGACATATGAAAATTATCGACGAATTTCTTATTTGACTGGAGACTCCCCATGGCCCGACCCAACGAAACCGAACGCTACGAACTTTCCGATGCCGAAAAGCGCGACCTGATCAAATTGATTGAACAGGGCAAGCCGCTGCCGGAGAAATACCGCTTCCTGCTCTTCGAGGACAAGCGCGAGGTCGAACTCGTCTGGAACGGCAAGACGCGCGAGGTCTGCACCGCCGTCCTCCCGTTCCAATCCCTCGAACACATCGACGAGCCGCGCAGGGAACGTGGCTCCGGCGTCTCGCCGGGGGTTCAGGAAGAGATGTTTTCAGGTCGGCAGGTCAAGGGCTGGACCAATAAGCTCATCTGGGGCGACAACAAACTCATCCTCTCCTCCCTCAAGGCCGGCGCGCTCCGCCGCCAGATCGAGGAGGCCGGCGGCCTCAAGCTCATCTACATCGACCCGCCCTTCGACGTCGGCGCCGACTTTTCCATGGACATCGAGATCGGCGGCGAAACCTTCCACAAGGAGCCCAACCTCCTCGAACAAATCGCCTACCGCGACACTTGGGGCCGCGGCGCCGACTCCTTCATCGCCATGATCTACGAACGCCTCATCCTCATGCGCGACCTCCTGCATCCCGAGGGGAGCATCTATGTGCACATGGGACCCAACGTTAATCATCTCGTTCGTGCTGTCTTGGATGAGGTTTTTGGTAGTTCTTTGTTCGTAAATGAAATCGTCTGGAAACGCCGATCTGGCTACATGGGTACATATAATAAGTTTGGGAACATAACTGATTCTGTATTCATCTATTCCAAAACGGACAAGTACACTTTCTTCGAGCAGACAGGCCCGAGCGATCCAAAGTACATCGAGCGATTCAATAAGAAGGATGCTTCTGGGCGACTGTACACTACTGACAATCTGACCAGTCCAAATCCACGACCAAATCTGAAATATGAATACAAAGGTTACCAACCTCCGGAAAATGGATGGGCGGTTTCTTTGGAGAAGATGCAAAAGATGGAAGAGGATGGTCGTCTGGAATTCCCAGATGATAAATCCAAACGCATTCGCCGGAGAGTTTTTCTTGATGAGTTGAAAGGGAAACCCGTTCAGAGTCTTTGGGATGATGTAAATGCTGTTAACAGTCAGGCTGGTGAAGACACGAGATACGCCACCCAAAAGCCCGAGGCCTTGCTCGATCGAATCATACAAACCAGCAGCAACGAAGGCGACTTGGTGGCGGACTTTTTCTGCGGGAGCGGCACCACTGCCGCTGTCGCAGAAAAGCTTGGGCGCAAGTGGATTGCGACGGATCTGGGCAAGTTCGGCATCCATACGACGCGCAAGCGGCTGATCCAGGTGCAGCGCGATCTCAAGAAAGAGGGCAAAGCGTTTCGCGCCTTCGAGGTGCTCAACCTCGGGCGCTACGAGCGGCAGGCCTATCTCAATATTTCCGGACGACTGACCGGCAAGCAGAAGGAGGCTGCGCTGGCGAAAAAGGAGCGCGAGTTCCGCGAGCTCATCCTGCGTGCCTACAAGGCCCAGCCGCTCGAAAATGAATCGTTCTTCCATGGCAAGAATGCCGGGCGGCTGGTGGTCGTCGGGCCGATCAACCTGCCGGTGGGCCGCCTGTTTGTCGAGGAGGTCATCACCGAATGCCGCAAGCGCAACGCCTCGCGCGTGGACGTGCTGGCCTTCGAGTTCGAGATGGGGCTGTTTCCCGCCGTGCTCGACGAGGCGAAAAAGAAGGGGATCGACATTGCTCCGAAAACCATTCCGCCGGAGGTGTTCGACCGCCGCGCCGTCGAAAAGGGGCAGGTCCGTTTCGCCGATGTCGCCTACGTCGAGGCTACGCCGCGCTACGCGCGGAAATCCGAAAATTCTAAATCCGAACTGACGCTGGCCATCGAACTGACCGACTTTTCGGTCTACTATTCGCAGGGCATCGCCGACGCCATTTCCGCTGAATTGAAGGCGGGCAAGAGCGAGGTGGTTTGCGAACAGGGCAGGCTCATCAAGATCAGCAAGGACAAGCAGGGCATCGAAACCCGCGACGTGCTGACGAAGCACTGGACCGACTGGGTCGACTACTGGGCGGTGGACTTCGACTACGAAAGCCGCAAGGAGATCATCAAGGTCGCCAAGAACTTCGGCGTCGAGGACGCACTGCCCGGCATGGCCGACACCGGGCAGTTCCTCGACTTCGAGGAGCGCTGGACCGGTGCCTACATCTTCGAGAATGAATGGCAGAGCTTCCGCACCCGCAAGGACCGCGAGCTGGAACTGACCACTGTCAGCCATACCTATGAAAAACCCGGTCGCTACGTTGTCGCCGTCAAGGTGATCGACATTTTCGGAAACGATACGATGACCCTGATTCCCGTCACCGTTGGATAAAGGGCCTTAAATTTAATCATACTGCGAAGAGGCTGGAAGGTCTGTGACCGTTCCAGCCCTGCAATAACGGAGGTAATCATGATCAGCAAATTTGGACAGAGGGTTTCCATTTCCATCGCGGAGCTGCGGGCTCTGGTTCTTCAGGTGCTGGAGGACGTAGACGCGACGTCCTCGTCGCGTTTGGAAAAGGTGCTGTTGATTCCGCCGGATCATACCCGCCTGAATTCAATGGCGGGACCGATTACGGCGGTGCTCTATGAAGCGCTGACGATGCGCGATGTGCAGGTGGATATTATGCCCGCGCTCGGAACGCATAATCCGATGACCGAAGCGCAACTGCGCATGATGTTCGGCGAGACGATTCCGCTGGAGGCGTTTAAGGTTCACAATTGGCGGAACGAGGTGGTCCGCAAGGGTGAAATCAGCGGCGAAATGCTCTCGGAACTCTCGGGCGGCAAGGTCGATTATTCCGTCGGCGTGGAAGTGAATAAGATGCTGTTCGACAACTACGACCGGATTTTTTCGATTGGTCAGGTGGTGCCGCACGAAGTGGTGGGCATGGCCAACTACACCAAAAACATTGTGGTGGGCGTCGGCGGCTCAGACATCATTAATAAGTCGCACTTTCTCGGTGCGGTGGCGGGCATGGAACAGATTCTCGGGCAAACCGACACGCCGGTGCGTCGGCTCTTTAATCACGCGGTCGAAACCTATCTCTCGGAGCTGCCGATCACCTATATGCTGACGGTGATGGAGCAGGATTATGATTCGGGCGCAATGCATATGCGCGGATTTTACGCGGGCGAAGAGCGCTCGGTTTTTGAAGAGGCCTGCACGTTGGCGCGCGCGGTGAACATTACGCTGCTCGACCGCGAACCGCGCAAGGTGGTGGTTTATCTCGATCCGCACGAGTTTCAGAGTACGTGGTTGGGGAACAAAGCGGTTTACCGCACGCGCATGGCGATTTCCGATGACGGCGAGCTGATTGTGCTCGCCCCGGCGCTTAAGGAGTTCGGCGAAGATCCGACCATTGATCGGCTCGTTCGTAAGTTTG
>JAFGWS010000139.1 GCA_016937035.1 Pontiellaceae bacterium | reverse complement strand
CCATCCCTACTCCAACTTGTCATTTGTCATGGGGGTCGGGACCGAATCCAAGAAAATCATGTATGGTAACAACCGGGCGGATTTCAGTTTCATTGCCGGCGGCGTGGTTCCTGGGTTGATTTTGCTGCGTCCGGATTATCTGGAAAACAAGGACGACTGGCCCTTCTTCTGGGGGGAAAACGAGTGCGTCATTGATACCGGCGTCTGGTATATGTTCCTTTCCAATGCCGCCGCAGAATTGGCTCAGGAATAAACCCTGTCGTCCAGTGCAGCCGAAAGGAAGCGGATCGGCCGCTCGGGCGAGGGAAAGAAAAGAGGAGCATTTGCGTGAAATTACAGAAAGGGTGTTGCTTTATCCAGCAGCGCGGGAACGAGGGTGTCAAAAAAGCTGAGATTCATTTTTCGCTCCTTCTATTCTTCCGTCGTCGATATGCGATGATTATTCCCAGGGCTTCGAATGAGCTGTATGTTTGCAAGATCCTTAAGTTCGCAGGATATTTCTTTGACCGGGTGGGCATCGGTCAGTGTAAACCAATCGCTCGTATACTCTGTAGATATTTTCCCGTCCGGAGTACTTTTTGAGACGCGAACACGGCACTTTTGATTGAGCGGAATGTTATCATTAATGTACACAGGGTCTCGGATGTCGAGGTTGCTCCAGCCGCTTGCCCCCTGAACGTCAGGGCCTTGAGCTTCAATGTTGACCGAGTAATTTTTGAGGGGGTTTCCTTTTAAGTCTACACAGGTAACCATGATGCATCCAGTTGGGATGAGGGGAACATCTACGACCATGTTCGTAGAATCTGCCGTAAACGCGTGATCTACTTTGTAGCCGGTGATGGCTTTTGAAGACAATCGAACTTCGGATTTGGGCCTTGCCATCAGATCAGCATGGATAACGCCGTCGGATGGGATCGAAAAGGATACCGGATACCCTGCGAGTTCTTGATAGTGCAAAATTTCAAGAGAACCTTGCGGGAGCGGGTCTTCATTCGGCGGAATGAGGCGGATTGTAAACCTGTGTAGGACAGCTCGTTTTTCCGGGGGAAGTTTTTCTGCAATATCAATGGTCAATGTGTCCCCCATTTTTGAGGGGTCAAACTCATGCGAAATTAGTCCAATCCACAAGGTGCTATTGCAAGTATATTGGCTGTTGCCTTCCCACAGGTTGCTCAGTTCATAGATGGCGGTGGTTGAATTGGAAGAGACCAATCGGCACCACTCTTCGGGAAGGCGGGTCTGAAAATAGCCATCCGGGCTCAGTCGCAAACTTGTATTCAACTCAACATCTTTTCGTTTCAGCAACTGCATATTTTTGATATGGACTTCGACTTTTTTCTGCGGCAGCAGAGTAAACGTTCGGCCGCTCTCATCGGCCGTAATGAGTCCAGAAGATTTCCCCATATAGCCATCGGCCATGATGAGCAGGTTATAGGCTTCCCCGGCTGCCATGCGAGTAAAGCTGAATCGACCTGAGGCGTCGGTCGTTGCAATGGCCGGGTAATCGTTGACTCGCCACAAGCCCCTTTTTTCTGGGCCTCCGGCCAGACGGATTTCTGCACCCTCAACGGGTTTTCCCAGTTGATTCAAGACCGTTCCCGAAAAAGGAACGCCCGGTTGAAGCACCCATTCAATCACTTGGGCTTTCTCAAAAGTGATAGCGCGTGTTTCATTAATAAAGCCATCCGGCGGTATGATCGAGATTTGAACCGGAGTTTGCGAGCAGCTCGGCATCGTGTAGGTCGGTCCATTTTCTTTCAATTGGTTTAAGCGGGTTGTTCCGCCGGTTGCTATGACGTTTGTAATGAGCATTCCGTCGGAAGTTATGAATTGTAGCGTTCCTGCAAAGCTCGGCAGGAGTTCCACTTCCGGCAGGCGAATGACGCCGTGTTCATCTGCAGCGGCTCCGGCGCTTTCGACTCGCCCAATATGGGTTCCCTCGATGTAAAAGCGGTCGATGTATCCGATCGGCGAATATGATTTTTTCATTGTTTTTTGGAACAGAATCCGTTCCTCGGAACGCTCGATGATATCGCGTTCGGAAAGGTCCAACAGAATTCCATAGCTATTTGGCCCGCTTTCAAAATAAATGATCGCGGGTTCGATGGTCGGAATTTCTCCGCATATCCGGACTGGGATTTCAATGGAGACTTCTTCGAACAGATGGATTGCGTTTCGGTGAATCGCCGTAGACGAGTCGTCGTGATTTTTATAAAAATCAGTCAACACTTGCATGCGATTGAGGTAGTCAATCGCTTTTGAGGTGCCCTGCTTCGCAAGAAACAGTCCGAACGAAGCGAGGAGCAGGACGAGCAGGAGCGATTTCCACGGAAGTTTGAGGTGCGGTTTTTGCGTGGGATGGATCAGGCGCAGGATGCGGTTTTTCAGCGAGCCGGAATCGGAGCCGCCGAAGGCGGGTAACGCTCCAGACTGAATGTTGGCCTGATCGATCAGGGTTTCGGCCAGCGCGGTTTTGCTGTCGATCCATTGGGCGGCGAGCGCATCGCAGCAGACCTCGCGCTCCTCGCGAATACGGCGGTTAATCCACCATACGGCGGGATTAAAGAAGAGCAGGGTTTCGGCCAGCAGCTGGAGCGTATTGACCAAAAAATCGTTCCGAACAATGTGTGCCAGCTCATGCGCAAGAATGGCGCGGAGCTGCCATTCGGGCAGTCCGGTTACAACGGAGAGCGGCAAAAACAGAGCGGGGCGGACAATGCCGGCCACGGCGGGCTGAACAATATGCTCGCCGGTGAGCATCAATACACGGCGCGAAAACCCGGCCGTTTTAGCAAGCTCAGCCATCAAACGCTGAACCGTCTCGTTTTCGATGACACGGCTTTTTCGAACCAACTGCTGAATATTCCAAGAGATATGGAAGAGCCGCAACAGGCTGATGAGCGCACCCAGCATCCAGCACAACCCGATCGGCTTGCGCCAATCCATCTGCTTGATCTCCATCGGTTTATTCAATGCCCGCACGTTGGGCACCGACACAGCCGGATTTGCATGAACAACAACGTTTTCCACCGAAGGAACCACCGCAGATTCAGTTTCTGACAGTGACGTTGCCGTCGCTAAAGAAGAGGTGCGGGTTGGCGAATCAGTCGGAGCGGATTGAGTCTTTTGTTCCGCCTCCGGCCGCTCCCACGCAAACAATCCGCCGAGAATAACGGACAACAGCGCTGCGATCCCAAGCGAGTAGCGCAACCGAACGGAAGAGGCCTTGGTAATTCTCAAAGCAGCGAAAAGAAGCACCGCAGAAATCAAACCGATCCAAAGCGTATGCAGCAATGCGGGAACAAGTGTTTCAAAAAACTGGAGGCTCATTCCTGGCCCCCTTTAGCTTCATCCAGCAGCTTGCGCATTTCATCGATTTCTGCAGGGCTCAGTCTGTCGGAGCCCAACAATTGCTGTAGCGCAACGGCGGTGTTTCCGCCGAACGCATTTTGAACCAGCTCGCGCAGTACGGGCGTCGCGGTCTCTTCGCGGGAAACGCCGGCTCTCCAAATATGTGTTACTCCGCTGGTTTCTCTTTTGACCAGCCCCTTTTTTTCCATGCCCTGAAGCACCGACAGCACCGTGGTGTAAGCGCGCGGTTTTTGGTCGGGCATATTTTCCAGAACCTCCCGGGCGGTTGCCTTTCCCGTTTCCCACAATACCCCCAAGACCTGCAATTCGAGCGATGACGGTTTTACCTTTTTCATGACACCCCCCTTGTTACTGTTTTTGCAGTACCTACTATATATATAGTAGATAGGTCAACAGAAAATTTTGTGGGAAATGGGAAATAGTTCGCAATGCGTAAGGGACTAGTGACCAATCATCTTTAAATAGGCTCATTTTGAACCACTGAATAGAGAGAATACACTGAAAAAAAGGAGCTGATCAGTTTCCGTGTGTTCGGTGTATTCCGTGGTTGCTCGAAATTTTAATATCAGACTTCCTGATCCGGCGGGAAAATGATTTGGCATTTTTCACGTCAGTTCATAAACCATTTCCAGCCCGGTTTCAGGATGATGAAAGTTGATCTGGAGTCAGGCCGCCTAATTCATCAAAGGGGGCAACGGCTATTCGGCATTGACGAGCGGGGCCTTTGTAGGCGACTGTAGAAATACATCAATCGGGGATACCAACAAGCTATGACTACAATCACAGTTACAATTAATGGCGGGAAGAAGAGCATCGCGGTCGAGCCGGGAAAGAGCCTCCACGACATCCTGGTTTCGCAGAACATCTATCTCCCCTCCGCATGCGGCAGCAGCGGAAAATGCGGGATGTGCAAATGTGTGGTGAAGGATTCACCAATCCCGCTGACCGCCCATGAACAGCGCTTGTTGACGAATTGCGATATCGCCCAGGGCTATCGACTTGCCTGCCGGTTTGTTCCCGAAACAGATTGCAGCATCGAGATCCCGCCGGGATACCTCGGGGCGCGGGAGTATGCCGCCAAGCTGGTTTCAAAAAGGGTTCTGACCCGGGACATCGTGGAGCTGACGCTTGAATTGGCGGACCAGGAATCGATCGCCTTCAAGGCCGGGCAATATATTATCCTGAAAAAGCCGGCGCTCACTGATTCGCCGGCGGCGATGCGTCCTTTCTCGATTGCATCGTCGGGATCGGATCGGGTGATTCAATTAAACATACGACTGAATCCACAGGGTGTTGTGACGCCATGGGTATTCGATGTTTTGGAAGAGGGAATGCGGGTCGATTTCAACGGGCCGAGGGGAAATTTTTTCCTGAGAAATACCGAGGCCCCGATCCTATTCATCGCCGGCGGCAGCGGCATGGCGCCCGTGCGCTCGATCCTCTACGCCATGAAGCAGTATGGGATAAGGCGGAAAGCCGTCTATTTCTTCGGCGCACTTACCCAAGCCGACCTCTATTATCTCGACGAAATGCGTGCACTTGAGGAAGAGCTTTTCGATTTCAGGTTTGTCCCCGCATTGTCGAATGAACCGGCGGAAAGCGACTGGAGCGGTGCGCGGGGGCTTGTTACAGAGGTGATCGACCGAGAGTACACCGACAATCTGACCGGCCACGAGGCGTATCTATGCGGACGACCGGCCATGATTCAGGCTTGCTTGCCGTTGCTCGAAAACAAGGGCATCGACAAGTCGGAAATGTTTTTTGATCTGTTCAACAGCCCCAAGCCCCGCGCAAAGTAGCATCGGTGCTTCAGGTTTCGTCTCTTTAACCGCTCTCGTGGTCACTCTTGCCACGAATATTACCCAAATGGGGAGCACGAAACCGTTTTCGATTTTGAGATTTTGTGGATTGTTTCGGGTTTCGGAATTCGGGCTTAGGATTTTCGCAATCGGTAAGCAACGGTGTCGTCCAGCTCCGTTGCCCAGTCCATCATTGACGCATCCATGCTCAGAGCAACGCCGTACCCGCCGCAACTGCTTTTGCAATGCTTTCCTCGCTCGGTGGCGTCTTCCCTTTTTCCATCCCCAGATCTCCCAGCTGAAGGTGCCTGAAAGAATCGATCCCCGCCTGTTCCAAGGACGCCTTCACGCAGTTGAGCGGACAACCGTCGATGGCCAGAATATTTTCCGCCGACTGCGTCTTCTTCATAATCGGTTCAATACGCCCGCCGATCCCGGCCATACAAAACATAGCGCCCGCACCATCACGACTCATCTTCCGAGCCGCCTGATCCGCCACGGCTCCCACGTCGGCGGCACCGGAACACGCAAATATCAACGTGGATCCACCCTTACACACGGCACTTTCTTTTGCTGTCATCATTCCCTCCTTGGTTTCATTTTCTATTCAACACACTCCCTAAAAAACGAGATTAAAGATCCAACCAACACATAAAATACCGATCGACGCCGTTGCCACAAAAACCGCAATCAGCCGAGGTTTCATCACCTTACGCAGCAGCACCATTTCCGGCACAGACAACGCCGTTACCGCCATCATAAACGCCAGCGCCGTACCGAGACCAACGCCCTTCCCTATCAGCGCCTCAGCAATCGGAATCGTTCCTATGGCGTTGGCATAGAGCGGAACACCGCAGAGCACCGCAACCACCACGCTGAGCGGGTTATCACTCCCCGCATATTTCGACAAAATTTCCTCCGGTGCCCAGCCGTGAATCGCCGCGCCGATACCGATGCCGATCAGCAGGAAGAGCCAGATCCGCTTCAGAATATCCGCCACATGCTCGCCGGCATACGCCAGCCGCTCCTTCTGCGTCATATCCGCGCGAACTTTGCTGAACGCCTCGCCCTTAAAAACCTCTTCCTCCAGATAGGCTTCCGGCTTAAACCGCCCGATAATCATTCCGCTCAGCACACCGATCACAATCCCCATTCCCGCATACGTAAACGCCACCTCCCAGCCGAACGCAGCCCACAGCACCGCAAATGCCGCTTCGTTCACAATCGGCGACGTCACTAAAAATGAAAAAGTCACACCCAGCGGAATGCCCGCCTCAATAAAACCGATAAAGATCGGCACGGAGGAACAGGAGCAAAACGGCGTAATAATCCCCATCAGCGACGCTGCCACATGCGCACGCGGGCCCTTTATTTTTTCCAGCATCGCCTTGGTCTTCTGCGGCTGAAAATAGGAACGCAGATAAGAGATCGCAAAAATCATCGCCGAGAGCAGGATCGCAATTTTGATCGTATCATAAAAAAAGAAGTGGATGCTTCCGCCCAGCTGCGATTCCACCGGGACGCTGAACCAATGCTCCACCATCAGCACCACTATTTTATCCAGCCAGTTAAACATCACTCACTCCTTCAAAGCTAAATCCGAAATTCGGCAATCGGCAATCGGCAATCAAAATAACATTTTCCATATTCGCCAAATATAAGTCAAAAAATTATTTCGCCGCACCCTTTTCAATAACCGCTTCCACGCAATGCATGAAGTTGAGTACGCACGGGACCTTCAACGTATAAAAAACCTGCTTGCCGCGCTTTTCATCCGATACAATACCCGCCCGTTTCAGCACGGAGAGATGCTTCGAGATCGTCGAAAAATCAGCATCAATCTTATCCACAAATTCACAGACACACCGCTCGCCATCCGCCAACTGCTCCGCCATCCACAACCGTGTCGGATGCGCCAACGCCTTCAGCACCCGCGTTTTAGCAGCATATTGAATTTTTTCCTGCTCGGTCATACTGCTCCTCAGTGAACGTTTGGCAAAATAACCAAGCGTCATAAAATGTCAACCTGTCATAACGAAAATATTTGTGCAGAGGGATTTCAATATGTCACCTTTGTCTTACAAAGGAGAGTCGAACTCGATGATCACCCGTTTTGCGCCCAGCCTGACCGGATACCTGCACTTAGGGCATGTACTCCACATGCTCTATGTCTGGAGCCTTGCCCGCACGAAAAAAGGGCGGGTCATCTGTCGCATCGAGGATCACGATCTCTCTCGGCGCCGTCCGGAATATGAGCAGGCCATTCTTGAAAACATGGAATGGCTCGGCTTTGTGCCGGACGAAGGCCTGACACCATCCAACTGCGACGGTGCCTCCGAATTCCGGCAGAGCGACTGTGGCTCATATTATCAGACAATGCTCGATCAGCTGGAGCAGCAAGGGTTGGTATACGGCTGCGAATGCACCCGCAAACAGATTGCCGCCGTGCAGGCCGCCGATGCCGAGGAGCTGTATTATTCCGGCACCTGCCGCGATAAAGGACTCCCGCTGGAGGGAAACATTGTCCGTTTCCGCGTTCCGGACGGAGAAATCCGCTTTCAGGATGAACGGCTCGGCCGCTGCCGTCAGATTCCAAAACAGCAATGCGGCGACTTTTCTCTGCGCGACCGCCAAGGACAATGGACCTATCAATTTGCCAGCGTGTGCGACGATATTCGCCACGGCGTCGATTGGGTAATCCGCGGTGAAGATATTCTCGCCAGTACCGCGCGGCAGATTCAATTGTTCCGCGCATTCAATCACCCCGCGCCCACCTATTATCACCATCCGCTGATTTGCGATGAAAAAGGCGAAAAGCTCAGCAAACGCCAGCGCTCCGAAAGCATCAGCCAGCTGCGCGATGCCGGAGTCCGCGCCGAAGAGATTATCGGCCGCGCCGCATTTCTCGGCGGCCTGCAGGAAAATCCTGTTCCGTTGAGTGCGGACAGTTTTGATTGCGAAAAAGGAGTGATCCAGAACCGAATAGCAAACGGAACATTTGCGTTACTTTGACCAGACCGGCGGAACCCTTTCCGTAGAGCTGAGGAAACTTGTTGACCGAAAAAGTTGAGGCGGCAGTATTTAAGGCTTTGTGCATATCGATTTCTATGTATATTTCTATAGCGAGTCTTACGAGGTGCCCACAGAACTCCATCGGGCACGCCTCTGTTTTAACGGAGATACGGCAGAAGCTATGGGGTCTGAATAACGGAGATATATGAACAAAACAATTATCATCAATACTTTATCTATTATTCTCGCCTCAATTATCGGGTGTTCAAAAAGTCCCGAGAGTAAATTAATTGGGAAATGGGAGTGTGTTTCTTTCAACAGAAATGCGGTAACGGAATATCACGAAGACGGAAGTTTGACTGATCCCGACTTTCTCAGTTATCCAGAGCCGGAAAAGGCATCATGGTCTATCTTGGACAATGGCAAGCTGAAATATGAAATCAATGCTGGCACTCTCACTGGCGCGGTGGTTTTTGCATATACGTTATCTGGAAACACGCTGCTGATGGACTTTGAGTTTGAGCGAGTATCTTCTGGCAAGGGAACTACAGAGAATCCTTTGATTGGGAAATGGAAGAGCATCACGTTTGCAGGGGACCAGCATACCATAGAGTTCTTGAAGGACGGTTCTCTGTTAACGGAAAATTATTTTGAGGGTCACAACTACGTGACGAAAGGGCACTGGGAAATATTGAAAAACGGAAAAATGATGGCAACGGGTCCTGAAGGTACACATCCGGTTGTCTTTGCATATTCGGTAGATGGCGATTTCATGACAAGACACATTGAATTCAAACGTATTGATTAACTTCGAACCAGCCCTGCGGTGGTCATTAATTTTTTTGCTCACTTACGACTGAGGAGCAGCCAGATGAAGAAGGGGCCGCCGAGCAGGGCGGTGATGATGCCTACGGGGATTTCTGCTCCCGAGGGCAGGCTGTGTGCGAAGGTATCGCAAACAGCTAAAAATATTCCGCCGAAAAGCAGTGCGGCCGGCGTGAGCCAGCGATGATCCGCGCCGATCAGCAGGCGGCAGATATGCGGCGACATCATTCCAACAAATCCGATGGGACCAAAGTTGGCGACCACGCCGCCGACCATGAGCGAGGTGGAGAAAAAGAGCAGCTTCTTAATCCTTCCAGCGGGAACGCCGCGCGTGAGCGCAATATCCTCGCCGACCATCAGCAAATTCATTTCCCGATGAAGCAGGAGCATCAGCGTTCCGCCGAGGGCGAGGAAGGGAAGCAGGTTGAGGAGGCGGGGATAGTCCGCGCTCGCGAGCGAGCCCATCATCCATTTTACCATCCGGAACGATTCGGCGGCGTCGCTGAAGTCCTGAATCAGCAGAACGAGGCTGGAAAAGAAAAAATTAACCGCAATGCCGGCGAGCAGCAGCGTGGTGATGGAAAAGCAGCTTTTCAGGTGCGTAAGTCCATAAACGAGCCCGACCGCCAACAGAGCGCCGCAAAAGGCGGCGATGGATAGACCGGAGAGACCCGGCAGCGAAAACACAAGGCCAAGGCGGATAAAGAGGGCGATCCCAAGTGTCGCGCCGCTGGAGACGCCCAGCGTGAACGGCGTGGCCAGCGCATTACGAAAGAGCGTCTGGAACGCGAGTCCGCTGAGCGAGAGCATGGCTCCGGCAATGAACGCACACAGGACGCGCGGGAGGCGAAAGAGAAGGAGAATATCGAGTTCTGTGCCCTGGCTCCACAGCGGAATAAATTTCATCCCGACCATCGGAAGGAGGAGGAGCGAAGCGACGGCGAGGAGGAGCAGAATAAGAAGGACGCAGAGCGGTTTTTTCATAGTGCACCTCCGGCGGAAATGAGAGGGAGGGGGCGTTCGGGGGAGGGAGAACGAACGAAGGCGGTTTCAAAAATGGTTTCGAGCGTTCGGCCTTGGATGATCTCTTCCGGCGTACCGAGAAAAGCGGTTGCTCCGTTTTTGAGCGCGAGAATTCGGTGGCTGGCAGAGAGCGCGGTATTGATGTCGTGATGAACCGCGACGACGGTTTTACCCTGTTCGCGGCAGGCGCGGTTAAGCAGCGCGGCGACATTGGCTTGGTGGCGGTAGTCGAGAAAGGTGGAGGGTTCGTCGAGCAGGAGAATTTGGGTTTCCTGCGCCAGGGCGGCGGCGATGAAGGCCATTTGGCGTTCGCCACCGCTGAGGGTGTCCATGCTTCGAGCCCGCAAGTTGGCAAGTCCAGCCTGCTCCAGCGCCGCGTCGATGGCGCGGTGGTCGTCGGCCGAGAGCGGGGAAAAGGCGGATTGGTAGGGATAGCGTCCCATCGCAACGAACTCTTCAACGCTCAGGGGAAACGTACGGCCCTCCGCCTGCGGCACATAGCTTTGAAGGGTTGCCAGCTCGCGGGATTTATAGTCGTTCGCCGGCTTTCCGTCAATCCGTACGGAGCCGCTCCATTTTTTGTGAATCCCGGCGAGGCACTTAATCAGCGTGGTTTTCCCCGCGCCGTTAGGGCCGACGATGGAGCAGTATTCGCCGGCGTTTACGGCGAATGAGACCTCGCTGAGAATATTGTTTCCTGACAACTGAACGCTCAGGTTTTCGATCTGGATGATGGCTTGGTTCATAGGATTAGGCAGAATGATTTGAGGGCAGAATAATTTTATGCAGAGTATGGATTTCAATCTGATTCTGATCAAAATTAATCCAGTCCAGATATTGAGCGCTGGAAGCGTTTAGATATTTCTGAAGGTTTTTGCGATAGGACGGTTTGTTTCGAGAGAGTCCAGAAACGTGAAACAAGGATTCTGGAGTAATTGCGCAGAACCGTTTTTGAGGGTCATCTGGAGAAATCCCAAAGAAGAACAGAATGGCCTCCTTGTAGAGGTGGAGATCCAAATAGGCCCCCCATTCGTCCAGCAGTTCAGAAATCAGATCAACCAGCGGATAATTATCTTTTCGCTGAGTCCAGTTTTCGGTGAGCAGAGTGTATTTAGTTCGCTGTTGAAAAGTGAGCGTTGTTGAGACAAAACGCCACTCCAGCGATTCCGGCCGGAAGTTAATTAATTTCCCGTGCTGTGTATTTGTCAGGAAAAGGTAATTCATTGTTTGCGACAGATCGGCCGTGGATATCGATGTCTTCGATTTCAGCTCGTATACCGCTCCTTCAACAAGCAAATCGATGAAGTATGTTTTCAGGAAATCCTTATATCGGATGGCAACCATGGTTTCTGCAACGGCAGAAAGTCCGTCTGAAATGCATCGTTCAAGCAGTTTTGATTTATAGTCGATTTCATCCCAAAGGTTTCCTATTTCGTTATGGATACTGAAAGCATGCGACATGACTCGGTAATCGAGCTGCTTGAAAGCAATATCGGATAAAGCCTCAACAGGATTTTTAATTTCTATGCCCATAAATTATTCTGCCACAAAATCATTCTGCCTAATGATACGGGAAAAATCGTTGAGGGTCTGCATGAGGCAGCCGGGCGACGGGATGCAGGTGTAGGTGCCGTCGAGGACGTGAATGTTCTGATTACGTACCGCGTTGACGAGAGGGAGATTGCTCCACTGATTTCCAGGGCCGCTGCCGGTGAGTTCAATAATCAGGTCGGGATTGAGGCGGATGAGGGCCTCGCGGGAGAGCGTAACGGAGGGGCGCGGATCGGTAATAACATTGTCTCCGCCAGCGATTTCGAGCAGCTCGGCGTGGATGCAGTCCGCGCCGAAGGCATACACCTGTTCAACTTCGCCGCCGGAGCTGAAGTCGCTGAAGGTAATGAGGGTGCGCGGTCGGTGGTCAGGCGTATTGCGCGCGGCATCCATCTGCTGCTGAAAGGTGTCTGCGAGCGCGGCAGCGTTTTCTTCAGCGCCGCAGGCCTGACCAATTATATGGATGGATTCCATCACCTTGTTGAGCGTGAGGCTGGCGACTTCGATGGTTGAAATATGGAGCTGATGGAGGCGGGTTCGCTGATCGTCGGAGCCGTTTTCGAGGATGACCAAATCGGGGGCGAGCGTGTAGAGCGCCTCATAATTGAGGTTCATAAAATCGCCGACGATGGGGAGGTTCAGCTCGCGGTTGGCATCGCTGAATTTTGAAATGCCGACGAGGCGGTCGCCCAGCTCCAGATCGAAAAGGGTTTCGGTGGCGGCGGGAGAGAGCGTAACGATTCGCCGCGCGGTCGGATTCGATGCGGCGGGACGGTCTGCGCGTCCGCAACCGAAGAGCAGCATGCAAAGGAGCAAGAGATGGAAAATGGGAAAGCGTTTATTCATTTTTGAGTGTGAAGGTATAGCTGAGGTTAGCGGTGGATTCAACAGGTCGGTCGTTTTCATCGCGGGCGGGTGCGTAGGGACATTTCTTTGCGGCCTTCTGCGCGGCGTTATCGAGGCGACTGCTTCCGCTGGAGGAGAGAATTTCTACGGAGCCGACCGAACCGTCGGCCAGAATCTGAAGCAGAAGCTGAACGCGGCCCTCTTCGTTTTTCCGTTTCGAGAAGGCGGGATAGTCCGGTTTAAATTCTTCCAGCAGTCGGGCGGCGGTTGTGTCTCCCGATTTTTTCGGCGCAGCGATGCCGTTTTCGGCGGACTCTGCGATTTCCGGAGGAGAAGCCGATTCCTCCGGGGGATGGGGGGCAACGGGGAGAAGGGGGCGCGGAACGGGTTCAGGAAGCACTATCTCGGGTTCTGGCTCGGGGGTCGGCACGATGACCGGCGGAGCTGGTTCAGGCGTTGGTTCTGGAAGAGGTTCGGGCTGAGGCTCAACGGCCGCCGGCGTAGGCTTGGGTTGCTGCAGCGAGAGCTGTACAACGGTGCGGCTTTTTTTTATGCGCGGTTGCGCGGATTCGGAGTTGTTTTGTCGATTCAATACAATGGCATGGACGCCGACAGAGAGCAGCAGACCGAGCAGTATGGGCCGAAAGATTATGGATTTGAGGTTTCGCATGAGAAGGAGATTTCTTCGATTCCGGCGGTGCGGAGCAGATCCAGCAGTTCAAGCGCTCGGCCGAGATCGGCGGACTGGTCGCCGTCGATGAAGACCGGTTTGGATTGCTCAGCGAAGAGCGCGAGCACCTTTTCGGTCAGGTCATCGAAGGCGGTGAGGTCGCCATTGAGGAAGAGGCGGTTTTCAGCGTCGATGGTGATGGTGATATGGTCGTCGGTATTAATGACGGCGTTGCCGGCGGTCGGGAGATCGACCTTGAGCCCGTGGTGGGTGACCATGGAGATCATGGCATAGATGAAAAAGACGAGCAGAAGAAACACCACATCGATGAGTGGAAGCATTTCCACCCGCGCCTTCTTAGTTTCGTATCCGCAGTTCAGTTTCATGGTATTAATTCGTATTGCGTAATTCGTATTGCGTAATGCGTGATGCCTCTGATTTCCCGGTTTCCAGTTTCAAATTTCAGGTTTCAAGTTTCTGCGCTCAACGCCTTTTTGGACGGTGACTTCGTAGCAGGTGATGAGTTGTTCGAGGTGACGGGTGACTTTTTCGACCTTTCGGGTGAGAGCGTTGTAAGGGAGCAGGGCGACGATAGCGATGGCGAGGCCCGCGGCGGTGGTGAGTAGGGCCTGAGCAATACCGCCAGTGACGGCTTTGGGATCTTCAATGCCAGCGGAGCCCAAGAGGTCGAAGGAGCCGATGATGCCGGTGACGGTGCCGAGAATGCCGAGCAGCGGAGCGAGGGTGATGATGGTATCGAGTACGGAGAGGTAGCGCTTCATCTTTTCGATTTCCTGCATGGCGGCGGCTTCGAGCGACTGGACGAGGCCATAGTTGCGGTGCGCCAGTCCGGTCGTCAGGATGCGGCAGACGAGACAACGGGAGCCCTCACCCTCGCGAATGGCTGCGTCAAAATCTCCCGCTTCGGTAAGGGTAAAGATCCGGTTGACGCGAGGCTGGTCCTTGTGGACGGAGACGGTGATCCAGAAGATCAGGCGTTCGAGAATAACCGCCAGCGCCGCAACGGAGCAGGCAAGCAGGGCCCACATGATCGGGCCGCCTTTGTTCATCAGTTCGTGCATCGCTGTCTCCCCGTTATGAAATGCCGGAATCTGGGTTTTATAGACCGCTAAGGCGCTAAGAAGCAAAGAGATATGCGTTTCGTCTTAGCGGTCATGGGTTCGCTTAAAAATTAATTTCCATGCCGATGGAGGCGATTCGTCCGATGGAGCCGAAGCCGGCGGCGGTTTCGTAATATTTATCGGTCAGGTTTTTGACGTTCAGCAGCAGGTTGGCGGAATCGCTGAGGCTGATGCGCGCACCAACGTTGATGGTTCCATAGTCGCTGAGCTTCTGAGTATTGGCGGCGTCCTCGAAGCGGTTGCCGGTGTAGAGATAATCGGCGTAGAGACTGGCGATGTCGCTGCACTGCCAAGTGATGCCGGCGCTGCCGCTGTTTTTTGCGCGGCGGGCCAGGTCGTTGCCGGTGGCGGCATCTTCGGCATCGGTGTAGGTGTAGCTCAGCCGTGCGGAGAGGGAGTCGGTCGGCTGAAAGGTGAGCGAAGTTTCAATCCCGCTGATATCGGCTTTATCGAGGTTGGTCGGCGTCCAGAATCCGGCGCCGTTTCCGGCCCAGACAATCATGTCTTCGATGTCGTTTTGGAAGTAGGTAATGTCCGCCACAAGGCGCTCGTCAAACAACGTACCTTCAACGCCGATATCGAAGGACTTGCTGGTTTCGGGATCCAGATTGGGGTTGCCGCCGGCCCATGGAGTGGCCGGCCAGTAGAGGTCGTTCATGGTCGGTGCTTTAAAGCCGGTGCCGACGCTGCCGTGCAGTCGGGTGCCGGGGGCGGCAAACCAGGAGACGGTTGCATGCCAGGTGGCGCGTCCATCGAGGTTCTGGATATCGTCGTAGCGGCCGCCGACTGTGGTAAAGAGCAGGTCGTTGAGGTTCCACTGGTTGTTTAGAAATACGGCGTTCTGGTTGCGCGAACGCACGGCATAGTTTCCATCGTTTTCGGCTTCGGCGCGCTGGAATTCGTATCCGGCGGAAAGCGTATCGGAGTCGGTCAGCTCAATATCGCTCTGGGAGGTGAAGCCAATGTTTCTGGTTTTGTAGAGATATTCGCGGGTGCCGTCGTTTTCGCCTTCATTTTCGCCGTGGTTCACGTTGAACGACAGCTTTTGGGTATAGCGGTCGGTGATGGGTTTGGACAGATCGAGCGACGCGATCCACTGCTCGGAACGCGCGATACGGCCGAGATCGTCAACCTGCCACCAGCCCGGCCACGCGGCATAGTTGTCGACCGAGTTGCGGTTGCGGTTGTAGAGCACCAGCAGGTCGGCGCGTCCGTCGGAGAGAAAGTTGGCACCCAGCGCGGAGTAAAACGAGAGGCCGGAGTAGGGATCGTCCTCGGTGCCGCCATAGTTTTCCGCGATGTTGTAGTCGCTCAGTCCGTAGGTGGAAAGGCCGACGTTAAGGTCGCCGAGTTCATTTCCGCTGAAGAGATTGAGACTTCCGGTGTAGAAGCCCTTTTCGCCGAACTCAACGGAGGTCTGTCCGCCGAAGGCTTTAGGGGCCCCTTTTTTGGTGATAATGTTGACCACGCCTCCGATGGCGTCGGAGCCGTAGAGGGCGCTTTGCGGACCGCGCAGAATTTCAATTCGATCGATGGCCGAGGAGGGAAACGCGGAGAGATTGAACGCGCCGTCGGTGTTGCTGTTCACACGCTTTCCGTCGACGAGCACCAGCGTATGAACGGCGTTGGCACCACGGAGGTAGAGGCTGGCGGCGGTTCCGGGCGAGCCCGACTGGGTGCTCTGAACGCTTGGGGCAAACTGCATGGCCTCCTGCGTATTCTGCAGGTTGCGCTGCCGGAGCTCTTCCGTGCCGACAACGCTGATGGCGCTGCCGGTCTGCTCCAGCGGGGTTTCGATACGCGTTGCGGTAACGACAATTTCGTTGGTGGTGCCGGCTGCTGCAACGGTTGCAGCAACGGCGGTGGTCGCCCATACGGCGGCGATTCGTTGTTTCATAATCTTCCATTTCTGCCCTGACGCGGGGCGCTTTATTACACAAAACCTGCACAGCAGAGAGGAAGGATACCTGATGGTTGTCGGCAGCCGTCCCCCTAAACCGCGAAGGGGATTACTCAAGCAATCAGCGGCTCGTTTTCTGGCTTACGGCGGTGGGCCGATTACAGTTGCGCGACAGCGCCCGATTTGCACGGGACTTGCCGATCCGTCCGATTGAACGCGCGCATCCTTTCCCGTCGGGGGGAGGATGTCAAGGGGATTGAAGATTGTAGATTGCGGATTGGGCTTTTCAGCGGCTCATATCATCAGGACCGTCCGCGGAGGAATCATTAGCTGCTAAAAAAGAGAGGATTCAATGGGTTCTTCCCCCATATTTTCGAGTTCCATGCGTTCTTTCGCGGTTAATCAATATTGGTTGCGGCTATGCCTCGCTGCGTTCATCCCTGGTTCTTACTCCCATGCACCCTCGGCATTATTCTGTCCTAATTATTTTGTCTAAAACCCACATGCACATACGCTTCCTTTCTTTGCGTCTTCGCGGTCAAAACCCCATGCACCCTCAGCAATTATTTCACCATCCGCTGCGCTCGAGAAACCGAGATTTTTGACCGCTAAGAACTTAAGTCGCAAAGAATTCATTTCCTCAACTTTGTGCCCTTTGTGACTTTGTGGTTAATCTCTCTTATGCACCTTCAGAAATCATTTCACCAGCGGGATGCGGATAAGCTCCTGCGACTCGAGCGAGGT
>JAFGWS010000021.1 GCA_016937035.1 Pontiellaceae bacterium | reverse complement strand
TGACTTGATTGAAATCCAACTGAATTCGTACCGGGACTTCCTGCAACAGGGCACTTCTCCTTCCAAACGGAAGAAGATGGGCCTTCAGTCCGTTTTGGGCGAAGCGTTCCCGATTGAAAGCTACGACGGCCAGATTGCACTGGATTTCGTCAGCTATGAAATTAAGAAACCGAAACTCGACCATCTCGAATCACTTCGAGAAGGAGAGACCTTTTCGGCACCGCTTTACGTAACATTCAAGTTGCGTGAGGGCGAAGACCTGCGTGAAGATACGCTCTTTATGGGTGAAATCCCGCTGATGACCGACAGCGGCAGCTTTGTGATCAACGGCGCTGAGCGCGTCATTGTGAGTCAGCTGCACCGTTCGCCGGGCATCTGCTTCGAGCAAACGCAGCACGCGAATGGATCTATGCTGCATTCGTTCCGCATTATTCCGGATCATGGGTCATGGATCGAGGCGCAGTTTGATACGAGCGACCTGATTTATATTTACCTCGACCGCAAACGTCGACGCCGTAAGTTTTTGGCTTCGACGTTCCTGCGTGCTCTGGGTTATGCCTCTGATGAGGAAATTCTGGGGCTGTATTACACGTTTAACGAGTTCTCGCTTTCAAAGAAAAAATATGATGAGGCTGACCTCGAAAACATCGTACTGCGTGACGACGTGATCGATGCTGACTCCGAGTCTGTTATCGGTCGCCGTTATGATACGCTGACGGTGGACATGATCCAGCGCATGAAGCTGGCTGGATATAAGAAAATTTCTGTGGTGGATGTTTCCTGGGATCAGGGCCTCTTCCTCAAGAGCGTTCAGGCCGACACCACCCGTACGGTTGACGAAGCGCTTAAAGACCTCTATCAAAAACTACGCCCTGGTGATCCGCCGACGACCGCGTCCGCGCGCCAGATGATCAAGCGTTTATTCTTTGATGAAGCCCGTTTCAGTCTGAGCCGTGTAGGTCGCTATAAAATCCAGCAGAAGCTGGGGATTAAGAGCGATTCACTGACGCTGGAAGTCGAAGACGTGGTTGAAGCCCTGCGTTATCTGCTGATGGTCCGCAAGGGCGAAGGCACACTCGACGATATCGACCACTTGGGCAGCCGCCGTATTCGTACGGTTGGGGAACTGCTTGAGGGTCAGTGCCGCGTCGGCTTGGCCCGTATTCAGCGCCTTGTGAAAGAGCGTATGACCATCTTTGATACGACGGTCGATCGCCTCTCTTCGCAGAAGCTGATCAATCCGAAGGCGCTGTCTGCTGTAATCAAAGACTTCTTCGGCCGCAGCCAGCTGTCTCAGTTTATGGACCAAACCAACCCGCTTTCCGAGCTCACGCACAAGCGACGTTTGTCTGCGCTCGGACCAGGCGGCCTGAATCGTGACCGCGCCGGTTTTGAAGTGCGCGACGTACACAGTTCGCACTATGGTCGTATTTGCCCGATTGAAACGCCGGAAGGGCCCAACATTGGTCTGATCTCCTCGCTCTCGACTTTTGCGAAGGTCAATGAATACGGATTCATTGTAACGCCGTACCTCAAGGTATCCGGCGGCAAGGTTTCCAAAGATATCGATTGGCTGACTGCGGACGAGGAAGAACGCTATGTTATTGCACAGGCCAACGCGCCGTTGGATGAAAAGAGCTGCTTCGTTAATGATCGTGTGATGGTTCGTGTGCGCGGCGACTTTATTGAAGTTGCGCCGGAGAGAGTCGAGTATATGGACGTTTCTCCGAAGCAGGTGGTGTCGATTGCCGCCGGTTTGATTCCTTTCCTTGAGCACGACGATGCAAACCGTGCGTTGATGGGATCGAACATGCAACGTCAGGCTGTTCCGCTGATGAAATCCGAACGCCCGTATGTGGGTTCCGGTATTGAAGGGCGTCTGGCGCGCGACTCGCGTGTATTGATTACAGCGAAGAATGACGGCATCGTGGCTTATGTTTCTGCTGACCGCATCGTGATTTCGAAGGACGGGAAAATGCCCGCCAAGAAAGCTCCGGCGTCGGATTATCAGAGTTATAAGCTCCGTAAGTTTATGCGTTCCAACGCAGGCACCTGCCTGAATCAGCGTCCGCTCGTGCGGCCGGGTCAGGTGATTAAAGCCGGTGATGTACTGGCCGATGGTTCCGGAACGGATCAGGGCGAACTGGCACTCGGTAAGAATGCGGTTGTGGCCTTCATGCCGTGGGGCGGCTATAACTTCGAGGATGCGATTCTGATTAACGAAAAGCTGGTACGCGAAGATGTTTACACTTCGATCCACATTGAAGAATTTGAATGCGGTGCCCGCGATACGAAGCTGGGCCCGGAAGAAATTACCCGCGATATTCCCAACGTCGGTGAAGAAGCCCTGAAAAACCTCGACCGCGAGGGGATCATTCAGGTCGGTGCTGAAGTGAAGCCGGGCGATATTCTGGTCGGTAAGATTACGCCGAAGAGCGAAACCGAGCTGGCACCGGAAGAGCGCCTGCTGCGCGCCATCTTTGGTGAAAAGGCAGCGGATGTTCGCGATACGTCGCTGAAAGCACCTTCAGGAACGTACGGGATTGTAATGGACGTCAAGGTTTCTGCAAAGAATACCGCAGCAACGGCCGGCAGCAAACCGACCGATCTGAAGAAGCTCCAGAGCGAAATTCAGGATCGCCATGAAGACGTGGTAGCTCAGCTGACGGAAGATCTGACGGAATCGCTCTCGAACATTCTGCTCGGCGAAAAGATTCCGCTGGATGTGGTCAATGCGCAGAGCAAGGACGTTATCATCCCGGCTAATCGTAAGATTACCAAAACGCTGCTGCGTAAGCTGGCGGCGAACTATGAGCACGTCGAAATTGATCCGAGTCCGATCCGTATCAAGATCATGGGCATCATCGATGAATACCGCACCAAGTTCAACGAAGCGAAGGAAGACAAAGATCGTTCGCTGGATCGCGCCGGAAGCGGCGAGGAGATGGATGCCGGTATCGTGAAATCGGTGAAGGTTTACATTGCCACCAAGAAAAAGCTTTCTGTGGGTGACAAAATGGCCGGACGCCATGGTAATAAGGGGGTTATCTCCCGTATCGTGTCGGAAGAGGATATGCCGTTCCTTCCGGACGGAACTCCGGTGGACGTTGTTCTCAATCCGCTGGGTGTACCTTCTCGTATGAACGTGGGTCAGGTTCTGGAAACACATCTGGGCTGGGCTTGTAAGCACCTCGGTATTCATGCAGCCACGCCGATTTTCGATGGTATCTCAGAGCAGCAGATTCGTGATATGCTCGGTGAAGCAGGCCTTGCTGAAGACGGCAAGACCGAACTTTACGACGGACGTACCGGCGATCGCTTTGAACAGCGCGTCGTTGTGGGGGTCATGTATATCCTGAAGCTGCATCACTTGGTCAGCGAAAAGATCCATGCCCGTGCGGTTGGTCCTTATTCGCTCGTCACGCAGCAGCCGCTCGGCGGTAAGGCGCAGTACGGCGGCCAGCGCTTCGGGGAAATGGAAGTGTGGGCGCTCGAGGCTTACGGTGCGGCGCATGCGCTGCAGGAAATCCTGACGGTGAAGAGTGACGACATTGCCGGTCGTACCAAGATGTACGAGGCCATTGTGAAGGGCGAAAACGTCCTCGACTCGGGCCGACCGGAATCGTTCAACGTTTTGATCAAGGAATTGCAGGGCCTCGGCCTTAACTTCCAGGTGAAAAACAAGGACGGCGAACCGTTGCCCACTACCTAGCACCCGCATTACACGATCACTATTTATAGCCCGCAGGAGGTAATACCCGTGGAAAACATGTCAAGCAGCGTTGCCGATATCTTTGGAATGAATCTGGAGGAGCAGCACGACTACGCGAACATCACACTCGCGTCGCCGGAGGCCATCCGCTCCTGGAGTCACGGAGAGGTCCGCAATCCCGAAACCATTAACTACCGGACATTCAAGCCCGAAAAGGGGGGTCTGTTCTGTGAACGGATCTTTGGTCCAACCAAAGACTGGGAATGTTCGTGCGGTAAGTACAAGCGCATTAAGCATAAGGGCGTAATCTGCGACCGTTGCGGCGTGGAAGTCACTCTTTCGCGTGTTCGACGCGAGCGCATGGCGCACATTGAGTTGGCCGTTCCGGTCTCGCACATCTGGTTCTTCAAGGCTACGCCGAGCCGTATGGGTCTGATTTTGGATATGACCATGCGCAATCTCGAGCGCGTCCTCTACTACGATAACTATATCGTAGTGGACCCGGGCGAAACCCCGCTGAAGGAAAAGCAGCTGCTTTCCGAAGAGGAGTTTCGCGAAGCCATTCTGAACTACGGTGCAGAGAGCTTCAAGGCTCGTATCGGCGCAGAAGGGATCCGCGAGCTTCTAACCCAGATTGATCCGGTCAAGATGCTTCAGGAACTCGAAGAAGCGATGATGAACACGCGTTCCAAGCAGACCCGCAAGAAGCTTGTGAACCAGATGAAGCTGATGGAAGGGTTCATCAAGAGCAACTCGCGTCCGGAATGGATGATTATGGAAGTGCTCCCGGTGATTCCTCCGGATCTTCGTCCGCTGGTTCCGCTCGAAGGGGGTCGCTTTGCGACGTCCGACTTGAACGACCTGTACCGCCGCGTCATCAACCGTAACAACCGTCTGCGTACGCTGATGGCGCTGAAGACGCCGGAAGTGATTATTCGCAACGAAAAACGGATGCTGCAGCAGTCGGTCGACGCGTTGTTTGATAACGGTCGTCATGGTCGTGCGGTAACCGGTCCTGGCAATCGTCCGCTGAAATCATTGAGCGACATGCTCAAGGGTAAGCAGGGCCGTTTCCGTCAGAATCTGCTCGGTAAGCGCGTTGACTATTCCGGACGTTCCGTAATCGTGGTCGGCCCGACGCTCAAGCTGAACCAGTGCGGTCTGCCCAAAAAGATGGCGCTCGTCCTTTTCGAACCCTTTATTATCCGACGCCTGAAAGAGCGCGGTATTGTGCACACGGTTCGCAGCGCGAAGCGTATGATTGAGCGCGAGGAAGACGTGGTTTGGGATATTCTCGATCAGGTCACCCGCGGCCATACGGTGATGCTTAACCGTGCGCCGACGCTGCATAGACTTTCGATTCAATCGTTTGAGCCGATTCTGATTGAAGGTTCGGCCATTCAGCTCCATCCGTTAGTTTGTACGGCCTACAATGCCGACTTTGACGGTGACCAGATGGCTGTGCACGTTCCGCTTTCAGTGGAAGCGCAGGTGGAATCCAAGAGTCTGATGCTTGCGAGCAATAATATCTTTTCGCCGTCGAGCGGTAAGCCGGTCACAACGCCCACGCAGGATATCGCGCTGGGTTGTTACTTCATGACCTCTGAGTCGCAGACGTATCTGATGGAGCGCAAGAAAAACAAGAAGCCGACGAATCAGCATCTGATGATTATGGGCGATATTAACGAAGTGCACACGGCTTACGACGAAGGCGTTGTTCGTCTGCATGATCGTATCCGATACCGCAACCCGGATTATCGGCGCGAAACCCGCAACGGCGACAAAGATCGTTCTGTGATTCTGACCACGGTCGGTCGCGTATTCTTTAACGAAGTGTGGCCCGATGAGCTCGGCTTTATCAACAAGACCGCCACGAAGAAGGTGGTTGGAAATCTGATTGAACAGTGCTACGAAATTTCCGGCCATAACGAAACCGTCCGAGTGCTCGATGCCCTCAAAAACATGGGCTATGAGCATGCCACCCGTTCCGGTATGTCCATCGGCTTGTGCGATATGATCATTCCGCAGGATAAAGGCGAAATGATTGCCAAGGCGCGTGGGGAAATCGAAGAGGTCGAAAACAAGCATCGCAAGGGTTTGATTACCGAGGGCGAGCGCTACAACATGATCATCGATATCTGGACGGATACCAACGACAAGCTGACCAACAAGCTGTTCGGCGTGTTGGAGAACAACGATGACCCATTGAACGTGCAGTCGAAAGACGAGCTTAATCCGGTTTACGTGATGGTGGACTCCGGCGCTCGTGGTAGCCGCCAGCAGATTCGTCAGTTGGCCGGTATGCGCGGCCTGATGGCGAAACCGTCCGGTGAAATTATTGAACGTCCTATCCTGTCGAACTTCCGTGAAGGTCTCTCCGTTCTCGAATACTTTATTTCGACGCACGGTGCCCGTAAAGGGTTGGCCGATACCGCGCTTAAAACGGCGGACTCCGGGTACCTTACCCGTAAGCTGGTCGACGTTTCGCACGATATCATCATTACCGAAGAAGATTGTCATACGCTTAACGGCATTGAAGTTACAGCCATTACTGAGGGCGACGACGAACTCGTTTCGCTCGCACAGCGCATCATCGGCCGTACGGCTGCAGAAGACATCTGCAACCCGCATTCGCCCGACGAAGTGCTCGTGGCTGCCGGTGAACTGATCGACAAATATTCCGCAGCCAAGGTGGAAAGCGCCGGTGTTGAACTGGTTCTCATTCGCAGTGTGCTGACGTGTGAATCCCGTCGCGGTGTCTGCGCCAAATGCTACGGTAAAAACCTGGCGACCGGCCTGCCGGCGCAGCTCGGTCAGCCTGTGGGCATTATTGCCGCGCAGTCGATTGGTGAGCCGGGTACGCAGTTGACCATGCGTACCTTCCATATTGGTGGTACCGCCAGCTCCGTCTTTAAGCAGCCGAAGGTTACGGCCAAGTCCGAAGGTACAGTTAAGTACGAAAACGTCCGCGCCGTTAAGGTTGAAGATAAAAACGTGGTCCTGAACAAAAACGGTAACATCATTATCGTTGACGATGAAGGTCGCGAGCTTGAACGTTACGCTACCGTGATTGGTGCATTGGTTTCTGTGGACGATGGCGGATCGGTTAAGGCCGGGCAAACCTTTGTTGAATGGGATCCGTACTCCGTTCCGATTCTGTCTGAGCATGAAGGTACGCTCGAATTCAACGACTTCATTGAAGGGGTTACCGTTCAGAAGACGGTCGACGAAGCGACCGGCGTTGAAGGCCTTACCGTAATGGAGCATAAGGAAGATCTTCATCCGCAGATCGTGATCGTGGATGCCAAAGGCAACAAGGGTTTCTATTCCATCCCGGCCGGTGCGCAGGTGATGATCAAGGAAGGCGAGCCGATCAGCGCAGGGCACACCATTGCCCGTACGCCGCGTAAAACGGTTCGTACCAAGGATATTACCGGTGGTCTTCCGCGTGTGGCCGAGCTTGTTGAAGCCCGTACGCCGAAGGAAGCCGCAGAGATCGCCAAGATTGAAGGTATTGTTGAACTAGGCGGAATAGCCAAAGGTAAGCGCAAGCTGATTGTCCGAGACACCATTACCGGTGCCGAGGAAGAACACCTGATTCCGATGAACAAGCACGTGATCGTATTCCCCGGCGACTTTGTACACAAAGGGCAGCAACTCACGGAAGGTCCGATTGTGCCGCAGGAACTGCTCGAAGTCTGCGGGCCGCAGGATCTGCAGGAATATCTCGTGAACGAAGTGCAGGCGGTTTATCGCCTTCAGGGTGTGGAAATCAACGACAAGCATATCGAGGTGATCGTTCGCCAGATGCTGCGTAAGGTTAAGATTACTGATCCCGGCGACACCGAGTTTCTTTGGGGCGAGCAGGTTGAAAAACAGACCTTCCAGGAAGTCAACCAAAAGGCGCAGGCCGAGGGGCGTCGTCCGGCGGAAGCCTCTCCGGTGCTGCTCGGTATTACCAAGGCCGCGCTTGAAACGGAGTCGTTTATTTCGGCGGCATCGTTCCAGGATACCACGCGTGTTCTGACAAAAGCCGCCACGTTCGGCATGGTCGATCAGCTCCGCGGTTTCAAGGAAAACGTAATCATGGGCCGTCTGATTCCGGCGGGTACCGGATTCCCGATGTATCGCGATATCAAACCGGTCAAGCTTGGTGCAGAAATCTCTGTTGAGGATGTTCTCGGTGGCGATCCGCTCGCCTTCCAGGATAACTCCGAAGAGGCTTAACAACAGCACAGGCTGTCCAGGAAAGGCGTCCAGATGGGCGCCTTTTTTGTTATAGATCAGTAGGGAGTGAGGACAAAAGGACAGAAAAACAACAGGATGATGGTGTTGTGAAGATAAATTTCGATTAGACTTTCCCTGGGTATAGCACTTTGATATAAGCGCTCCACTGGTTAACGTAGGTACTTATGTTTCGTTTTTCGTCCATTTTTTCTGTGTGTTTGGTGATCTCGTTCATGTTGTCGGGATGCGTATGGCTTAGCGATCTTCCATACAGAGAACGCCGACAGGAGGCGGAGCGGGCATTTGATAATCAGGAATATATTGTAGCTGCGGCGCGTTATGAAGCGCTGCAGGATCAATATCCTGAAACGCCGGTCCGACAGGACATTATCTTCCGGCAGGGTGTTGCCCTTTATTCGGCATCTGCATATCACGAGGCCCGAATCACTTTTCTGGACTACCTCGATCGCTATCCGCATGGTCAATATATCGCGGATGTTGAGGATTATGTGCGGAAGATCGATCTACTGATGTCGAAAGCAACTCCTGCGGCCGCAAAAAAACTGGCAGATGTCGGGGCCCGGGCAGATCTGGACGAACTTTTTACTTTGCTGGCGGAACATCCGACCGATTCACGTGTACTCGAGGCCATCGGTGATACCCAGTGGAAACTGGGGAATTATGATGAGGCGATTGAATCTTATTATAAAGCGAATCAAATTGCTTCTACCCGCGAAGAACGCAGTCTGAGCAACAGTAAGCTGATTCTGGATGCGGACGGGAATCCGATCCCGCTAACGCCCGGAGTTCTCGAGCAAATGGATGTGAAGCGTCGTCCTTTACGCGTCTATGGGCTGCATACCTACACGTCGCGCAGTCAGTCCGGTGACAGCGGTGGCGATATTCAGTTTTACAATCTGACCGGTAGCGTTCGCAATCAGGGGAACGAGCTGCTGCGCGGAGTCGAGGTTGAGGTGGTATATAAGGACGTTGCCGCAAATGTTCTGGATGTGGATTATGTAAAAATCGGAACATTGGGTCCCGGGGAAGTAAAAACCTTCCTCTCGCGAGCGGACAGTTACGATAATTTGTACAACATTGTGGGGTATGATGTTGAGGTGCATTGGGAGCGCTAGCGGCTCCAGCGATTTTTTATGACGGCATTAAGGATAGACTATTTGAAAACTTCGTTGCGATGGGCGGCGGCGTTCGTGTGTCTGTTGCCATCGTCGATATTTGCTCAAGAAGGTGAAAAAGAAAAGCCGCAGGTGCGCATCGAGGCGTGTGTGTTGGAGTGGCAGCATTCGGGCGAACTGGATGTTGATTTTGCCGTCGCCTATCAGCGGGATCCCGGCGGTGGATCTGCCGTCAATCAAGCAGGGTTGGCCACCATGTCCGATCAGCCGTTGAGTTCGGCCGCACGCCTCTTTTTCGATGAACTGGATACCTCTGCGGGTAGTTTTGATGCCGTTATCGAGGCGCTGGAGGGAGCGGGAACCGTACGGATTCTCAGTCAGCCGTATAATGTGGTCACCTCTTCCGAGGTTTCTGATGCGGACTTGAATGATGAAAAAAAGGGTGCCAATAACATGGCAACGCTCAGCAACGAGACCGAGATCCCGTATGAGTCGACCAAGGCGGCCGGACGTAATCTGGTTTCGATTACGGAATATCAGAAAGCCGGGGTTTCGCTGGTGGTCAGCGTTCAGAAGGTGATTGATGATCATCTGATCGTCTTGACGATGGATACCAATGTTTCCGATATCACCGGCTTTGTGAACGTCGGA
>JAFGWS010000138.1 GCA_016937035.1 Pontiellaceae bacterium | reverse complement strand
TGTGGCGGCTTCCGGCGCAGTGGCGCATGACCTGATGGATAACTACATCAATATTCAGATGACCGACGAAGGCAAGGTTAAGGCCGGAAAAATTGCCGCCTTCGCGGTAGGCATCGTGGCCATTCTACTCGGCATAGCCTTCCAAGGCATGAACGTTTCATTCCTCGTGGGCTGGGCATTTGCGGTCGCGGCGTCCGCCAACCTCCCGTCGATCATTATGTTGCTCTTCTGGAAGAAAACCACCGCCAAAGGCATCGCTTGGTCGATTGGCGTCGGCATGGTTTCTGCGCTCGCTATCATTCTTACATCGCCGAGCATGTATGGTCAGTATGGTTTGGATCCGGCGACGGCCCTGCACAAACTTGATAACCCGGGCATCATTTCAATCCCGCTCAGCTTTATCGCGCTGATCGTGGTGTCGCTGATGACTCAGAAAGAAAACGAAGGGCTCGAAGACATCAGATAACTCCATCTGAACAGGAAAGAATCGATCCGGAGCTATCCGGATCGACTTTTTTTGAACACTATACTTGTGTGCCCAGAAAATCGTAGCTGAGTTTAGTCTGAAAAATGGGAATACGAGCGAGAATCGATTGAAGGTTTTCGCGCTCTATCTCGGTGAGCGCGGCCACATCCAGATCGTCGCTATTGGTGCTCAACGCGGTATTGGCCTCAATCTGGTTGAAGAAGCGCAGCTTCCACAGATAGTCGAAAACAAAAACGAGCTCGCGATAGCTCTCCTCCTTCAGCACCTCTTTTTCAAACAACTGATGCAGCCGCTCCAAGGTACCAGGCGCAGAAATGTCGTGACGCAACGCATAGAGCCGCGCAAAGGTTTCGATCGGCGTCAGGCATTCCTTCAGATTAATGGTTCGTTGTTCGCCGTGCCGTTCGGTCCGCATTCGCCCTCGCAAACCGACGGGTGCTTTGTAGGCCAAACAGTTTTTTGCGTAATGCATGAAAAACTCCGGGGTTTTACCCACCAGCTGTTGAATATAGTTCCTCAGCTCACCGACGAGCGCCTCGGCCCCGAATGCGCACCGAAGGTCAAAAAACATGTTTACCTCCAGAATGTTTTCCGGCGTGGATTTAAGAATCCATTTCCGCAGGTGCTTCTTCCACTCCGACAGCGAAAGGCACCACTTGGGATTTGCCGCCATGAGACCACCGGAGCAGCGAGGGTAGCCCGCTTTCTTCAGTGTGGTGCAGACCTCATCAGCCAAGGCAAGAAACTGGTGTCGAACCATCACCAGATCCTCATCGGGAACATCGGCAAAAATGAGCGCATTATCCTGATCAGAAAACATCGTCATTTCATGCCGGGCATTACTGCCTAGCGAAACAAATGCAAATGGAACCGCGGGGGCCCCCTTTTCTTCCAGCGTCAGTTGAATGAAGCGATGGATGGTGGCGTCGTATGCCGAACCGATGGTTTCCCGAAGAATCCCCGGATGGACCCCCTGATCCGACAGCGCACGCACCCATGCAGGAAGTTCCTTCAGCGTCTGAATGACCTGCCCTTTCGTCGTACTCGCTTCAATCTTTTGATCAATAGCGGGCGCAGAAAAATCGGGCGATGCCTCGGAGCGATAAAACGCACTCAGAATCTGCTGCCGATCTCGACTGATTTCAACAAACGAAATGACGTGCCCGTTTTTCTCTGAGAAGAAAATCCGCGAGGTGGAAACCTGTACATCCAATCGTTTCCCGGATTTTGTAAGCAGACGAGCCTCAAATTCTCCCGACGAGGCCTTATGATCATAAATATCTTTGAGATGCGCCTCAACCGCCTGATTTTCCTCAGCCTCCAGATCGAGCAAGTCCCACGCTTTCAGCCTAGCCAGTTCCGCTTCGCTATACCCGCTCATGCGGCACATCGCGCGGTTGGCATAAATCGTTTCTCCCCCCACTTCCAATACATAGCCTTCGTTGGCCCCCTCCACCAAGGCACGGTAACGATCCTTCGCCTCCAGCAATCCGTCCTCGGCGCGCTTGCGTTCCAGTTCGATTCGGCGGCTTTGATAAACCACGTTAATCAGAAGCGCCAGGAGGACGACAGCAATGATCCCATCCGCCAAGAGCAGGTTATGCGAGAGTCGATCAATCTCCTGCTCTACATCATGAATATAAATCCCCGTTCCGATCACCCAGTTCCACTCGGGAATGCCGCGCACAAACGAGAGTTTAGGTTCCGATCGCGAAGGATCGTCCATCCATTGCCAACGATACTCCAGATAGCCCTTGCCCTCCGACTTCACCATATCCACCGACTCCGCAAAGAGCTTTATCCCGCTGCGATCTTCGCGGTCGGTATAGTTTGTTAAATCCTGCCCGATCAGCTCCGGGCGGTACGGATGCATCACCATGCGCGGATGCATGTCGGTGATCCAGAAATAGTCCTTTCCATCCACCCCATAGCGCAGCTCCGCCACCTCATCCGCCGCCAACCTCTGTGCCTCCTCCAGCGACAGCTCTCCGGACTGTTCCTGCCGGATATAAAACTCGATGGCACTTGCCGCCGTTGAAGTCAGCTCCCGAATCATTTCGCGTTTCTGCTTCATCATGCTGTTGCGAAACACCGGCACAATGATCGTAAAAGCGGAAGCGGCAAACAATACGGCAGCGATAATAACCGGCCAGACAATCCGCCAATAAAACGCGGCAGAGAGTTTGCGCGTATCCTTATCGCGCAGTGCGTATACCTTGCCCTTAAAATATTCTGAAAGCTCCTGTTCGCTCAGGATTTTTTCCTGTGCATCCGCGCCGTCATTTTCATGATATTTCTCCGCAAACATGCCGCTCTCAAAATCCTCAAGGAGCGGAATAAACCCATCGTAGTCGTCGCGAAGATGACATTCAAAAACTGCACGAATCTGTTCCTTGGTGTATTTGCCTTCGAACTCCCGATAGGCATCTTCAAGTGCCTCTGCGCAATGGCGATGTTTGCGATGATCATACGGGCTGAAGCCGAAAGCGGAGTTGGAGCCGATAAAATATTGGAAACCCTCCGCATCAAAAAAACAGTCAATCCACTTGTGGATATCCTCGGCCCGAATACCCACCAGCTTTTCCGTACGGTCAGCATGAATCGACAATTTCATGCTTGGAGAATAGAGGGTTCATGGCGATGCGCCAAGCAACTAAACCACCCTCCTGCACAGATTTTCAAGGCCGCAAAACCTTATCGAACCAATCGTCGGAGCGCTTCGTCGAAAACCTGAAGGTCGGGAATATTACGATTCAGACGCTGCGTCAGCTCTTCCAGAATCCTCACGGCCTGCAATGCGGAGCCTTGCGTATGCAGCTCCGCCTGTTTGGCCAATGCATCCTTATACTCGGGATAAATCAGATGTTCCCCGCCCCCGCCACTCGCCAGTAGAAGCACATCCCGTTGCCAATCCAGCATCACCCGAAAAACCTCTGCCCGCACCTCTTTCAAACGGGCACCGGTGCGCGCGTCGAGAATCTCTTTGAGCTTGGCTTCCTCCAAACCTTCTTCGCTGCGCCCCAAATCCTCTTCAACAGCTGCGGAAATCTCGGCCTTCAATCCATCAAACAGGCCCTTCAGCTGGACCGCCAGACGCGAAGCAGAAAGTCCGTTGGCCGGTGGAAAATCCTGAAGGATATTCATTAACGGCAACCGCCAAACCTCTTTGGAAACATTTGACGCCGAACCGGCTGAAAGCACAATCTTTTGGCAACGGGAAATAATCGTCGGCAGCAGCGCCTGCGGCGAATCGGTAACCAGCAGCAGAATGCTCTTCTGAGGCGGCTCCTCCAACGTTTTCAACAGCGCGTTGGCCGAGTTGGTGTTCATACAGTCTGCATTCAGGATCACTCCCGCTTTCCATCCGCCCTCATAAGAAGTTTGCGACATCCGATGCACCAACGCACGGATTTCATCCGCTGTAATCTGACGCGCCTTGCTTTGCGGCTCCAGCCACAGTGTATCGACATGCTTATGCGCTTCAACCCGGCGACAAGGACCGCATTCATTACACGGACGTTCCGCGCTTTTGCAGAACAGGAGCTTCAAAAACGACTCGACAAAATGGAGTGCATTTCCGCGCGGCGATCCGACAATAAGATACGCGTGCGCCAATCGACCGGCCTCGTAGCCCCTGCGAATTCCCTCCCACGCTTCAGCATGCAGATCAACAGCGTCCATTTTAAAGTATCACCTGAACATGGTTCCAAATATCATTCGCCACATTTTCAATGCAGCGGTCTGCGTCCACAATCCTAAATCGTTCCGGATCGCGCGCCGCGAGCTGATGATAGCCAGCGCGGACACGATAGTGAAAATCGCGCGCTTCGCGCTCAAAGCGATCCGCCGCACCACCAGCTTCAGCATAGCGAGAGCTGACTCGCTCAAAACCCCGCTCTATGTCGAGATCCAGCAAGATGGTCAAATCAGGCATACGTCCGCCAATGGCAAATTCGTTAATACGGTCAAGCGCAGCAATATCCATTCCGCGTCCAAACCCCTGATAGGCCATCGTCGAGTCGATAAAACGATCACATAAAACCCAACCGCCGCGATCCAGCGTCGGCTGAATAACCTGCTCCACGAGTTGAGCGCGACTCGCGGCAAAAAGCAGCAGTTCTGCACGCATGCACAGCGGTTCATTCACCGCATCATGCTGCAGAATATTACGAATCGCCTCGCCGGTTGCCGTTCCGCCTGGTTCGCGGGTAACGCTGACGTCGATCCCCCGCGCCCCCAGCTTCTCCGCCAGCAAGCGGATTTGGGTCGACTTCCCGCTGCCTTCCGGACCTTCGAACGTAATCAGTTTCCCGCTCATCGCTGGAGTTTTCTCAGTTTCGGGCCTTCCGGCGTATCTTTTACCGTCCAACCCAACTCGACCAGCGCATCACGAATACGATCCGACTCCGCCCAGTTTTTCTCGGCACGTGCCTTCGCACGGGCCTCCAGCAGCTCTGTCACCTCCGCAGAGACCGCCTCTTCCTCTGGAGTCAGAATGCCCAACACGGAATCCAACTCTTTCCATAACGACTGAACGGCCGCAGCCTCTTCAGGAGACGGTGCCTGTTTCGTCATAGCCTTGTTCCCGGCGTGAACCATATCAAACAGCGCTGCCATGGCACCGGAAATGTTCATGTCGTCATCCATTGCTTCCGTAAAGCGCGCCCGCGTATCTGCAGCCCATTCCGGCAAAGCACCCGCCTCAGCAGAACCCGCAATTTCAGAAAGAGAAGCATAAAATTCATCCAACCGTTTCAACGCAGAACGATTGGCATCCAGCGACTTAAAAGCAAAATTGAGCGACTGTCGGTAGTGCGAAGAGATCAGTTCATAACGCACTTCTCGTCCCGTATATCCGATATCGAAAATCTGACGTAACGTATAAAAGTTGCCGAGCGATTTGCTCATTTTCTTCCCGTCCACCACCAGATAACCGCAGTGCATCCAATACCTCGAATACGGCTTCCCGGTAGCCGCCTCCGACTGCGCGATCTCGTCTTCATGGTGCGGAAAAATATTATCCACGCCGCCGGTATGAATATCAAAACTCTCACCCAGAAGCTTCATGCTCATCGCCGAACATTCAATATGCCAGCCCGGACGTCCCCTGCCCCACGGCGAATCCCAGACCACATCGCCGTCTTCAGGAACATACGCCTTCCACAGCGCAAAATCGGCAGCGTTTTCCTTATCGTATTCATCCTGCGCCACGCGTGCACCGGCCTGCATGCCCTCGCGATCCAGATGAGCCAGTTTGCCGTATTCGGCAAACTTATCGATGCTGTAATAGACCGAACCGTCGTCGGATTTATACGCATAACCCTTCTCAAACAGCGTCTCAATCAGACGGATCATTTCCGGGATATAATCGGTCGCTGCAGGATAATGCTCCGCCGGTTCAATGTTCAGTTTCGCCAAATCGTGAAAAAAAGCTTCAATATATTTCTTTGTGTAGGTCTTAAGCGGAAGCCCCTGCTCGATCGACGAACGGATCGTCTTGTCGTCCACGTCCGTCAGATTCTGCACCTGAGTGACTTCGAACCCGCAGAATTTGATGTAGCGACGGAGCAGATCCTCAAACATGTACGCACGGAAATTGCCGATGTGGGCATAGTTATAAACCGTCGGACCGCAGGTGTACATGCGCACATGCTTTCCATCCAGAGGAATAAGTTCCTCCTTCGTCCGGCTCATGGTGTTGTAAATTCGAAACGCCATCGTCACTCACCCTCCAGCAACTCAACCCGAGGAGCATCCTTCCAGAGCTTCTCCAGATCGTAGAACTCTCTCAACTCCCGCTCAAAAATATGCACCATAATCCCCTGATAATCAAAAATCATCCAACCGCTGTCCGGCACCCCCGCCTTTTGAAAACCTTTGTACCCATGATCCTTAAAACAGCGCTGCAGTCCATCGTGCAACGCCTTCAAATGAGGCTTATTCGCCCCGGTCGCGACCACAAAATAGTCTGCTATATTTGCGTGCTGACGCAAGTTCAGCACAACAATATCCTCCGCCTTACGATCGTCGAGAAAGGTCGTAATCTGGCGAATTACCTCAATATCTTCACTCATCATTCATCCTCTATATAATCCGTGTTCGCAAATATACATCTCCACCTCAGGCGGAACCAGATAACGGATTCCGAGCCCTTCGGCCACGCGCATCCGAATTTCAGTTGATGAAATTTCAACCAAATGCGCCTCAATTACATGGTTGAGCAACTGCGCCTTGCGGTGTTCAGGAAGTTCTATTTTTTCAGCGATTCGGTCAAGCGAACTCTCCCCCGGCCGCAGAAAAGAAGCAATGTTGCACAGGTCAAGCAAATCCTCAATCCGGTGCCAGTTGTGCAGATCCACCAGCGTATCGCTGCCTACAATCAGCACCCACTCCACATCCGGTCGGGATGCCTGAAGTGCCTGAATGGTGTCAATAGTATACGAAACTCCGCCTCGGACCAGTTCAATATCCGAGACGGAAAAACGGTGATCGCCCTCAATCGCCAACTCAACCATACGTAGACGATGTTCCGCCCCGACGCGCTCAAGGTGTAGCTTGTGCGGAGGAACCGCCGCAGGAATAAAAACGATCTCGTCAAGCTCCAGACGCTCCAAGGCATCCTGCGCAATGAGAAGATGCCCTAGATGAATCGGATCAAACGATCCACCGATTATTCCAATACGATATTTTTCAGAATTAAACACCGCATAAAACCAACCACAGGCCGCTGCTAATAGAGTTTCTCAGGAACAAATATGACATCCCCGACTTCAATCGGAAAATCAAGAGAGGGATCTCTGTCAATATCCCTCATGTCGATGGTGTAAATCTTACCTTCGCGCGTAATCGTAACTCTCTTCTTATCAGCAAAGGTCCCATAGCCGCCTGCCGCATAAATCGCCTGACGCATCGTTGTCCCTAAAATCAAAGTAAAATTCCCCTGCTTATTATTCACTTCTCCCTGAACATAAAAGTACTTAGCCGTCATAGTGACATTAACAGAAATTGAAGGATAAATATCTCCCTCACTATAAAGGCTCTTTATCTTTTCTTCAAGCTGAGAAGTAGTCAGTCCAGCAGCTCTAACCCGCTCTTTGATGTATAACAGTCCAATCTCACCATTCTCGTCAATTTCAATATCCAAGGGTTGTAAATCCGTCGTTCCGCCGAACTGAATATGAATCGGATCTGCGAGTTTGAGCAGATATGCCCCGGACGGCGGAGGAGGAGTCCACGTTATCTTCGACGGCCCCAAAAGAACCGCTCTTAAGGCTTCGCAACCACTCAATGATATCAAAAGACAAAACAATACAGGAATAACCAGCAATGAACGCTTCTTTTTAAACAACATCAATCCACTCCTATTAAACTTGTTCATTAAATTCCATCTTCAGAATCCGGATCACTCTGCGTACTGTGATAATAATAATCCGAATAGTATGAATTATAGTAATAATAATCATCCCGCATAATATTGATATTGTTGAGTACCGCGCCAATCACTTTCACTCCGAGCGCTTCAATCATCTGCTTGGCCTTGGCCAGCATGTCGCGCGGATATTTTCGGTACTGAACAACCAGAATGGCGCCGTCGGTTTCCTTCGCAATAATCGAAGAGTCGCTGATACCAACCAACGGAGGCGTATCAATCAGAACAACATCATACTTTTCCTTCAAACTCGCTATCAACTCCCCGATACGCTTCGGATCCAATACCCCCAAAGAGGTGCGCGGAAGACGGCCGCTTGGCAGGAAGTGCAGATTCGGCACACTGGTTGCTTTGATACCCTCTTCCACAGGAACATCGCGTAAAAGCACATTGGTCAAACCAAACCGATTCGACACGCCTAAAATAGTATGTTGAACCGGTCGGCGCAAGTCCGCGTCAATCAAGAGTACTTTTTCCCCCTGTTGGGCACATATGAACGCCAGATTAAACACCGTTGTCGATTTACCTTCACCAGCACCGCTGCTCAGCACAGAAAAAGCCCCCCGGGAGGAACCGGACTCAGTGAAAGCCAGATTTGTGCGCAGTACGCGATATGCTTCCGCATGTTCACTGTCAGGCCCTTCTTCAATCAAAGGCCGCACCTTCTGCGGAATCAAACCGAGCACCGGCAATCCAAGAATCCGTTCAACATCGTCGGCCGTTTTGATGGAGGTATCCAGATATTCAATAAAGTATGCCAACCCAACACCGGCACCAAACCCGACAAAAATACTGATCAGTGTATTCAAAAACAAATTCGGACTCACCGGATACTTTTCAGCCGTTGCCCGATCAAAGATTTCAACCGAGTTCTTGGGAGCTCCGGTTCGAATAATATGCTGTCGTAGACGTGCCCCTAACTGATCATAAATTGCCCGAGCGCGTTCCACATCGGCAAGGGCAGTACGATAACCCTTATACTTCTCCCCCTTCATTTTAATCGTTTCTTCCTTCACGGTTTCCAATTCCAATGCCATGCTATCGTAAATTTCCTTGGCAATATCATAATCCTTCTGCACGCGAAGCCGCATACCCTCAAGTCGTTGATCCAAATAATGAACCCACTGGGCTTCCTGATTTTCCAGTCGCATGCGCTCAGGATGTTCTTCACCATACTGCGCCTTTGCAGCACTCAGATCCGCCCTGACTTCAGCCAAACGCTGAATGGCGTTCATTACAGTAACATCATCCGTCACAGCAGAAGCACTTTTTACCAAGTCTTCATCGGTAATGCCCTCAAGAATACTAAGTGTGGATTCAAGCTGCATCTTCTCCCGCTGAGCCGATAACGATTCAATCATCAGCTGCTGCATCCTGTATTCGTCAATATCAACACCACCCTCACCGACGCTGGCAATCTGCAAGTCAACGACAATTTTATTCAACTCATCTTCTGCTTCGCTGACAATCTCCTGCTGTTGCTGCCACTGCTTCTCCATTTCCAGAATCGCATTGCGATTTTCCGCATCGGCAATTTCTCTTCGGGAGTCTCGATATACTTCTGCAAAGGTATTGGCAATATTCGCTGCCTCTACGGGATTATTCATTCTCACCGTTATATTGACGATGGAAGTGTCGCGACCGGGAACAATATCGATCCTCTTTTTCAAAATCTTTACAGCCTGATCCATCTCCATTTGCTGACCATCTTTCCCCCATTCTTTGAGCAAATCCAAACGCTCAACCACTACCTGGTAGGCCCGTCTTGCCTTCATTATTTCAAGTTGAGTGGTGATATAGTAGGGGTCATAGGTAAAGTACTGTTGTTCCCCGGTAATCGGGTCCACAGACAACATATCTTTGGAAATCGAAATTCGAGACTGCGATTCATACATCGGGTCCAGAAGTAAGGTGTATACAACACCGGTAATAATAATAAGACACGCCACAGCCAAAACGATCTCTTTCCTCGATCGAATGACCCGCCAATAATCAAGAAAGTGAAGACTCTTCTGTGATTCTACTTCTGCACCTAAACTCATCTACATCACTCCGTTTAAAAAAAATCAAGGCGGTAAAGTAACCCTTCACCACCTTGACTATCAATCTAAAACGACCACAAAGGTGTCTTACATTTTCCAGCGCCAACCCAGATCGACCTGATTGCGCTCATAATCGCTTCCTACGTCCGTATCGCGATTACCGTAGATATAACCCAACTCAATAAAGTTATTTTCAGTAAGTTCATACGAACCACGAAGACTGAACTGCACGAAGTTATCATCCGCATCGGAAGCACCTGCCGCCAAAGCGTAATCACTCTTGTATGATCCCATGTTATATGACAGGGCACTGGTCAAAGCAATCTTTGACAACTGATGCTTTACGCCCAGCGTAAAGCTGGTCATTTCCTGAACATTGTAGAAGGAATTATCCGCATTGCGGGTGGTGTACCCAACCGAACCGTTAACAGAAGTCTTATCCGAGGCAGCATAATTCAGACCAGCACTCAGGTAAGGCGCGGTAGAGGAGCTGTCACCAGCTACATTATCGGCATCAATAAATGAAGCACCGACACGACCGTACCCGTATACACTCTGATTAAAGTCGCGCTCAATACCAGCCATCAACGAAACAACATCCATCGAACCGCGATTCCCATCATACTCAGTATTCGAGTAATCCACCCCCAGCATGCCCTTCGTATCTGCTTTCAGTTCCTGGAAAACAGACACATTGGCAACATACCGGTCATAGTTGTTACCAGCTGTTACACCATAAACATCTTCATCCCACTCACGCAGCGTGTACTCGCCGCCGATCCTAAGCTCAGTAAGATCAGCAACACCGAGACTCAGAGCCGAACGCAATGTATTTTCGATATAGTTCGCATTTGCGGCGACACCCGACTGAGCATCTCGCTGAGAATAACGGAAGCTGTCAGCAACTGTAAGTCCCATATTCTCAGAAAGCTCGTGAGCAAATTTCACAGAAGCGTCGTGAGACGAAAGGTTATCCGGATCAGCATCAGGAAGGCTCTTGTAAATCCCCTGATAATACGCATCCAACTGAGTGGCACCGTCAAAGCGCAAAGTCGCGCCCAGATTTAACAACTCAGAAATGATCACAGAGGAATCCTGATCCTGATCGTTAAAACGTGTGTTGTCATCGTACCCAACGCGAACCAAGTTTTCGACACTGTACAACCGCTCCTGCTGCGCATACGCAGCGGATGCTGCAACCGTCAATGCGACCACCGAAAACAATAGTTTCTTATTTTCTTTCATTGCAATCTCCCTATTAAACAAACCCAAAGCCAACTTATACACCCGTAGCCGAATCATTACCCGCATCAACCGTAGGTGTTACCAACCCAGTCGCCCCGGCAACCAAACCAGCCTCCTGCGCCTGCGCGCCTTGGACACCCTTCGATTCCGTCAGAGATGCATTCGGATTCACCACTCCAACAGCCGCAGGAACATCGACCGTATCGATCACTTCACTAACTGTCTGCTGCGAAACACCATCAGGAATAACGATCTTCGCTCCGTCCACCAATTCCTTCATGTTTGAAGGAAACTTTTTCTTCAGTGCATTCTTTGCCGCAGAAAGAGCATCCTTCAGATCTTTCATCGCCGCCTTGGCTGCAGCATCGTCTCCGGCTGCGATCGCAGCTTTCAACCGCTCAACAGCAGCATCACCCTGCTGAACTTCATATTTAACGACTGCCTGAACGAGCTTAGCCACTTCTATTGCTTTCGCATCTGCTGCACTCGCTGCACTCGTCAACTGTTTAGCTGCACTGGAAGCGGTTGCGTTAAGATCCTGCTTTATATCGAGCGCATCATCAAGGTCAACGGCCTGAGCACCAACCAGCGCAGAAAAAACAACCGCACCAGCTACGAACGCTATTTTACTTAATTTTCTATTTTTCATCGGACTCTCCTTGTTGTTCAAAACCACCAGATCACATATTCAGCAAATCGCAAAGTTCCTTCATACGCTGGGCCGCCTCTACGGCATCATCCATGGCCTCTTCAAGAATTCCCAGCGTTTCCGTCTTCCCATTATAGAGCGCCTCTACATACGCAAGACTCACCTCAAGCACATTGACCTGAGCAACCGCGAGGCGCGCATTCGCCTTGGCAAACAGTTCAAGATTCTTATCTTTAACGGAAGAACTCAGAAGTTTCGTCTCGCACTCCTCTGCCTTTTCCAATGCAGCCAACGCAAGTTTCCAGCTTGCCGATCCCTGTTTAACGGCCGACACCACACTTTTCAGGTATGGGGAATCTTCGGAAATGCTGAGATCAGCACTGTGGTCATTCCCTTTTTTGATGGCCACCCGAGCCTGCGCTACGGCCTTTTTGGCTTCGGCAACAGCCCCTAAGACACTGTCATCATCCTGGCCCCGGGCAGTCCCGGCAGAAAACGCCAGCAACACTCCCAACAAACCAGACACTAACCAACTTTTATTCTTCACCACCATACCTCCTAATTCACTTGTGCCCTAAGAAAACAGATAGAAACCGCCAATTCAAGAAAATGATTCATATAATTTCATGAGGACCCAGCAACTGCAGCCTCAAGCTTTTTATACATCTCTTTATATTCAACACCGTTGATTATGCAGTATTGCTCCCAAGAATCAATATTATCCGGCAACATTATCATACCGACCGATCCAAACTCGCGTTTCGCTTCTCCAAGAAAAATCAGACTCATCTGTCCCATTACACGCGCACAGTCTTTGCTCGTAAATTTTTTCTGGCTCACCACATCCGAAAGACTGAACAAAATCCCTTGTTCATTCATAAACGAAACACAATCAGACAGTGTTGCATCGGAATCAACATACTCATCAAATATTCCGGCTCGCTTCGCAAAAACAACCGCAGCATACTTGTGCGTCAAAACAGGTTTTTGCTCTTTCACCACCTCAGCAGACCTTTCCTGAGCACAAACACCTGCCGCGACAAATGCCGCAAATAGTGCTGTTACAATATGTACTCTGTCTGACATAAGGTTACGTCCCTTTAAATCTCGCCAAGGCGCTTATTTCACACAAGTTCCTTCCATTCGACCGCACATCTCTGCTAAATCGTGATCAACATGTAACACGAGAAGGATTATGAATACAAACTCTTTTACGTATAAATTAGATAAAAACCAACAGCGTCTTCTAACCGAAGAACTAAAGAAGACCAAATACACAGAAACCCAGGTACCCCACACCGTAATTTCCGCATCCGTCTCCAATTGCAGAATCAATCTGTACAAATCAGGAAAACTATTGATTCAGGGGAAATCTGCGCAGGAATGGATTACTTTCACTCTCGAGCCGGAAATCATCAAAGAAGTCGTGACCGGCTATGAACAACTCCTCGACCCCGAGGCGTTTCAACCCCACATGGGGATCGATGAGAGCGGCAAAGGTGATTTTTTCGGCCCGTTGGTGATTGCTTCGGCTTATGTGGATGAGGAGCTGGTTGAAAAACTGCGCGAGATGGGTGTGCGCGACAGTAAAAAGATTTCTTCAGACAACGTAGCGATCAACATGGCTCGCGACATTCGGAAACTATTGGGTGACCGCTGTGCAATGGTCACTATCGGTCCTCGCGCATACAATCGAATGTACACCAAAATCCGCAACGTGAATAAGATGCTGGCTTGGGGCCACGCACGTGCAATCGAAAACCTGCTGGAGAAAGTACCCGACTGCCCGCGTGCGCTTTCCGACAAATTCGGCCCCACGCACCAAATCGAGCGCGCGCTCATGGATAGAGGAAAAAAGATTAAACTGGATCAGCGCACGAAAGCGGAATCCGATCCCGCCGTTGCAGCGGCTTCCATTCTGGCCCGGGCCGGCTTTATTTATGCTATGCGGAAAATGGGCAAAGAATATGGTTTTGAAGTTCCGAAAGGCGCGTCCGACAAAGTACGCCGAGAGGCGGAGAAGCTGGTCGCCCATAAAGGTCCCGACATATTGCTTGAAACTGCAAAGTGTCACTTTCAAACCACCGACAAGGTGCTTGCAGCAGTCGGCTACAGCCGAAAGGATCTTCCGCCGGCAACCTGATACCCCAGTCCTCCCTCTAAAAAAACTAAAGTTAACCTTGCGCACCCAGCCGCGCTTTGTTTAAAAACCACGCTCCCAATTGAACACGAGGTTTTTTATGAAAAAAGATATTCACCCTAATTACAACGAAGCGGTGGTGCGTTGCGCTTGCGGCAATGAAATCAAAACGCGTTCGACGGTAAAGGAAATGCACGTCAACACCTGCTCCAACTGTCATCCGTTCTTTACGGGCAGTGCCAAGCTGATCGACACGGAAGGTCGTGTGGACCGCTTTAAGAAGCGTTTCGCAGAAGGCATGTATTAGTCGTTTCTTTTAGAGGAAGGCCGAACCCGCCACACGCCGGTTCGGCTTTTTTGCGTCTGCATCATTCGCTCAAACGGTACCTTCCCATGATCGACCATACCTATCTCGAACAACTCCAAACTAAACTCAGCAAACTTGAAACCCGCATGTCGCAGCCGGAAGTCTCTTCCGATCCCAAAAAAATGCGGGAATGCATGCGCGAGTACGCCCACAAAAAAATGTTGGCCGAATGCGCCCAAAAGCTGCTTACGCTGATCGACACTAAAACCGAGAGCGAAACCATTCTGAGTGATTCCGCCTCCGATGCCGAGCTGCGCGAAATGGCCGAAATGGAACTGGCCGAGATTGAGGAAAAACTACCCCAGGTCGAGCGCGACATGATGATTGCACTCATTCCGCCCGACCCCACCGATAGCCGCAACGTCATCATGGAAATCCGCGCCGGCACCGGCGGCGATGAAGCGGGCATCTTCTGTGGAGACCTTTACCGCATGTACACCCGCTATTTTGATTCCAAAGGATGGAGATACGCCGTCATGGATGTCAGCCCCTCCGAATCCGGCGGCTACAAAGAAGTCTCTTTCTCCGTCGAAGGCGAAGAGGTTTACAAAACGCTCAAACACGAAGGCGGGACTCACCGCGTACAGCGCGTTCCAACCACCGAGACTCAGGGCCGTGTACACACCTCCGCCGCCACGGTCGCAGTTTTGGCAGAAGCCGAAGAAGTCGACATCGAAATCCGCACCGAAGACCTGCGCATCGACACCTACCGGTCCTCCGGGGCGGGCGGACAGCACGTCAACACCACCGACTCTGCCATCCGCATCACCCACATTCCGACGGGTGTCGTCGTGCAATGCCAAGACGAACGATCGCAGCACAAAAACAAAGCCGCCGCGATGAAGGTACTGCGTGCCAAATTGTTTGATGAGGAGCAGAGGAAAAAGGCCGAAGTCGAGGCCTCGCAGCGCAAATCCATGGTCGGATCAGGGGATCGTTCGGAAAAAATCCGCACCTACAACTATCCGCAGAACCGCCTTACGGATCACCGCATCAACCTGACGCTCTACAAACTGGACCGCGTCATGGAAGGCGATCTCGAGGAAATCCTCACCGCCCTCTATGAGCACGATGTCGAACTGCGCATCAAACAGCAGATGAACAACTAAAGCGAAGCAGCCTTTCATCGTCTATCCAAATGATTGATGTTTGCTGCGCGGCGGCGTATGGTGCTCTCCCATGAATCAACGGGACGGTGTAATGGAAGAGACTTTTGATTTTCTGGTGATCGGCAGCGGACTGGCCGGATTAACGGCCGCGCTGGAGCTGTGCCGACACGGAAGCGTGCTGGTGGCGAGTAAGGTGGAAGCCTCCGAATGTAACAGCTTTTATTCTCAGGGCGGCATCGCCTGTGTGATTGACCCCGACGATTCGGTGATGTCTCACGTTAAAGATACGCTCAACACCGGGAACGGCCTTAGCAACCCCGAGGTAGTCCGCAAAATCGTTGAAGCTGGACAAGAGCGCATCGCTCAACTCGAACAGCTTGGCGTCGAGTTTGACCGCCGAAAACACAGAGGTCTTGAAAACGAATATGACCTCGGTCAAGAGGGCGGCCACTCACACCGGCGTGTTCTGCATTCCGGCGACATTACAGGCCAGGCCATGATGCAGGGTATGATTGATCAGGCCCGCCGCCAACCCAACATCACCCTCCGCGAAAACCTGATGGCGATCGATCTCGTCACGACCGGCTGGATCGGCCACGCCGGACCGAACCGCTGCATCGGCGCTTACTTTCTCAACAAGACCACCAACCAGATTGCGCCGATTCACGCCACTTGCACGGTTTTGGCCTCCGGCGGCCTCGGCAAGGTGTATCCCTACACCTCCAACCCCGACATTGCTACCGGCGACGGCGTGGCCATGGCGTGGCGCGCCGGCCTGCCGATCCGAAACATGGAGTTCGTTCAGTTTCACCCCACCTGCCTGTATCATCCGCAAGCTAAATCGTTCCTGATTTCCGAGGCCGTACGCGGTGAAGGCGCAGAGCTTAAAGATATTCGCGGCAATGCGTTCATGACCGACTTTGATCCGCGCGGCTCGCTCGCCACGCGCGATGTCACCGCCCGCGCCATCGACTTTGTGATGAAGAAGCACGGCGATCCCTATGTCTATCTCGACATCACACACCGCCCCGAATCCTTCCTGCGCGAGCGTTTCCCCAATCTCTATGCCGCCTGCCTGCGTTACGGCATTAACATGGCCACGGACCCCATTCCCGTGGTTCCGGCCGCGCACTATTCCTGCGGCGGCGTGATTGCCGAAGTGAACGGGAAAACGGCGCTGCCCGGCCTCTACGCCTGCGGCGAGGTGGCCAGCACCGGACTGCACGGTGCCAACCGCCTCGCCAGCAACTCGTTGCTCGAAGCGCTCGTCTGCGGCCACGAAACCGCCGCCGAAATTGCATCGGTCTGGAAGGAGCTGCACGAAGAGCTCTCCATTCCTCCGTGGCGCTGCGGCGAAGCCGTCTCCTCCGACGAAGCGGTGGTGGTGGAGCATAACTGGAACGAAGTGCGCACCGCCATGTGGGACTATGTCGGTATCGTCCGAACCGATCGACGGCTGGCGCGCGCCCGCGCGCGCATCCGCAACCTGCGGCAGGAAATTAAGGAATACTACGGCGACTACCTCGTCACCTCCGACCTGTTGGAACTGCGCAATATTGCCGACGTAGCCGAACTGATTATCCGCTGCGCCGAACAGCGCAAAGAGAGCCGCGGACTGCACTACATGGCCGATCACCCCGAATCCGACCCCACCGCCGCCGACACCGTCATTCACGACAAACCCGGCGGCCCGTTGACCTAACCGAAAACTACGTCCGAACCGCCTCATTGAGGGTTCCGCAGCGCGGGCAATGGTCCATTGGACGATGGCGTGCAATGGCATAGACATGGCCGCAGTGGGCGCAGGAATAAATCGCCTCATGCGAATGGCTCGAACGGTGGCGCGACAATACGCTGTAGTAGATCATTAGCGCAGTCAGCACAAAGAGCGGAACAGAAACCATGAGCATAAAGAAAACATCAAGCCGAACCGCAATCATGATTCTGCTCCTTCCAACAGGGTCGCTTCCGGAGAATAAATTCTTGCCTTCGCTTCGATGGAAGCGCCGGGTTTAAAACGCAGACCGTAGAGAAACTGAAGAATCTTCTGATTCAGCGCTGCATTCTCGAGCGGATGTTCCAGAAAGACGTGTTCCACTCTTCCGCTTTCCGTAACCTGAACCGTCGCCAGAATTTCCCAGGCCTTTTCAACCGGCTGATTAAATTCTTCAGGTAAAACCGGATCGGCAGCCAACCGATCCTGAAGCACATCATCCATCAAAAAGCATTTCGGGAAAACCATACCCGTCGATACCGTATTAATCGGGGGCACAACGAGCGAGCGGTCGGCTCTTAAAACCTGAAGTTTATGAAAATCCTCCGCCGAGCGTATAGGCTGAACCGGAAGTTCCATATCAAGAAAGGTCTCCGCCGGTTCCACCTGCGGCACAAAGAACGTGCGAGCCTCGGCTCTTTTCATTTTTAGGAACCGGCTGAAGCCCATCGACGTCGGCAATGAAAAATGGACGGGCGAATTGAAAACACGTACGGCGTTGACGCCGGAAAGCACATCATCTGCGGTAGCCGGGAAAACGTTGTATCCCGTAAAAGGGGCCTTTCGACGAAGCATTGAATCGCTCGTTTCCGTCTTCGGCACACCCAAAAAAAGAACTACGTGCAACCCCACGGCAATTCCTGTGGCGATCAGCGCCCCCCTGCCCCGCAGGTCAATCACGGCCCAACCTCCTCGACCGCAGCAATCTCTGTGGCATGAGAGATTTCTCCGACACCCGCCTCCACCGCAACGTCCCATGCGGCCACAATCTGTCCCCACGGCACCGACTCATCGGCTTCAATAATCAACGGCGCATCCGGACGTTCCCGAACTGCTTTTTCCAACTCCACAGCTAACCGATTGAGGTCGACGCGCTTGTCGTTAAAAAAGTACCCACCGCCACGCGGAACAGAAAGAATCATTGAATCAAAACGGGCCCCGCCGCTAAACGAAGTCGTCTGCGGCAGACGGATATTGATTCCTGGCTGGAGCACCAACGGAGAGAGCACTAAATCAAAAGCAATCAGCAGGAGCGCGGCATCGAAAAAACTCGTTACAACACAAAACTTCCCAGCGCGTCTTCGTGTCGGCTTAAAGCGCCTTAGCGCTTTACTTTTAATGTGAGGATCAAACGTGTCCATTTTTCCCCGTTCCGCCGTTGGTCCGACTGTGCACGATAAAACGATAAATCTCCTCGGCAGCATATTCCATATCGAGCGTGATTCGCTCCACCCGACTCAGAAGAAAATTATATCCGGCAAACGAAGGAATAGAAACTGACAAACCGTATGCGGTCGTCGCCAGCGCCCGCCACATACCGCCGGAAAGGTCGCTAATCTCTACCAACGGCCCATTGGCCTCCAACGACATAAAGACACCGATCAAACCCACGACCGTTCCCAACAGTCCAAGCAACGGAGTAATCTGCGCAATGGTCAGCAATCCGCCCATATTCCGCTCCAATCGAGGAATTTCTTTAAGGCCGGCTTTGGTAATGGTCTCCTTCAGCTCCTCGGGTTCTTCGTCGGCATGCAGTAATGCAATGCGCACCATGTGGGCTACCGGCCCTGGAGTTTGATCGCATATAGATACCGCTTCAGCCATATTTCCGCGGTTCACTACCGTGTAAATCCCATTCAGAAAATCCTCCTGCTGAATGCGTGCACGGTGCAAGTGAAACAGCCGTTCGAGAAACAACAACACCGCACCCACACCGCAAATCAGAATCGGCAGCATTAATGCTCCGCCGTTAACCATCAAGCTCCACATAAACTCCTCCAATTACATCGCGCTGCGGCCACTCAGTTCACCCATTCCCGACGGTTGAAAAAGCAGCCAGTTTTCAGCCCGAATTCGTTCGATGCGTTTGAGCGCCTCAATGCGCGCCGGCACCTGTGCCTCAACCACCCGTTCATACACTTTCACAGCCTCTACCCATTCCTGCTGCCGCTCTTTGATTGCCGCTGCCTTCATGGCCGAACGCGTAAACCACATGACGGCAGACGGGGTGCGCTCCGACGATTCTTTAAGAAACGGGTACACCACATTCATATAACTAGCAAATGCCTTATCGGGCGTATTAAGACTTTCCCGACAGCGGCCCACATTATATTCCGCCATCATCTTAATCTCCGCACTCGCCGAAGGCCGATCCAAGATTGCCTGATACGCCTTCAGCGCCGACTCATAGCCCTCCGGCTTTTCATCGGCCAACGAAAAAAGGCAATCGCCCTTGCGCCCCCATGCCGCATTCAGCAGTTCATCGTCCAACCCACTCTCCAGAATCCTATTGAACACCGTAATCGCTTCCGAAAAGCGGCCCAGCTGACTCAACGCATCGCCTTCCGCAAAGCGAACCTGAGAAAGAATTTTGGCGTCCGGATAGTTTTCCTCGACGCTTCTGTAATGCTCAATCGCCTTCACATAGTTTGACTCGGCGGCCGCCGCACGCCCCGCCCAACAGAGTGCATCCGGGGCCAGTCGGTGCGTTTTGAAACCACTGAATATGCGCAGAAAACAAGTTTCCGCTTCAGCATAATTACCCTGATTATAATAGTGCTCCGCCAACAGGAACAAAACCTCGGGGGTCCACTCGGAATCAGAAAAATCCTCGATACACTTTTTGTATATCTCAACCGCCTCGTCTATATATCCTTGGGCATAAAGACAGACACCGCGCATATAGGCCGCCTGCGCAGCATACTCACTCTCCGGATAATTTTTCAAAACCGTCTCAAACGCCGCCTGCGCCTCATCATATCGCAGAAGATAATTAAATAGAACAACCCCGCGCTGGTGCAGGCAGAGCGCCACCGTCGCCGCATTCGTGTAGGTCTGCGCAATCTCGTCATACTTAATCAGCGCCTCTTCCCACTGCTTACCGGCCCGCATCAAATCCACAATACGGAGTGCCGCCTTCCCCGCAAACGAACTCTCGGCATGCTCCAATTCTACCGATGAAAAGACCTCGATCGCATCCGCACTTCGGCCGATTTTTTCCAAAACCAACCCCAGATTATACTGTGCATTGGACAGATGATAATGGTCAGGATATTGCTGAACAAAACTGCGATAGCGCTGCTCGGCTTCTTCCAATTTCTGGGCCTGAAAATAGGCATCCCCAGCCTTGATGAGCGCATCCGCTTTTTCATCAACATTCGGGAGCGTTTCCACCGCTTTATCAAACAACAGCCCCGCCTCGGAATAACGTCCGCCGCCCAGCAGCGCCAGCGCACGACCCAAATAGGCCTGCGCCACACCGGTCGGATCGCTGGCCACATTTAAATAGACCTGATACGCCTGTTCCGCCTCACTGAAGCGCTCAGCCCGCAGCAACGCCCCCGCCTTTTCCAACTGAAGCTCTGTGGAGACCCGCTGATCCGGGGCCTCTGCTCGACACTCCTCTAAAAGCTTCAACGCCTCGGCAAACTCTCCCTGCAGCAGGCAAAGCTGTGCCAACTCGCGTTTTAACCGTACCCGCAGTCGAGCAGCCGGGGCCAACTCTATCGCCCGCTGCAAAACTTCTTTAGCCATTTCAACCTGACCCAGCTGGTTTTCCAACGCAGCCAGCTCCAGATAGGCATCCACCCGAATGGCGGGCCCCGCCTCGGGCTCGACCCCCAGCTTCATCAACAGCGTGCGTGCACGGTTCAGACTCTCCTCATCCCCAGCCGCCAGTAACGTACGTCCAAGCTCGAGCTCTGCACGCCAGACCACCGAAGTTTCCCCGCCTGCAGTCAAGGCCTCATAAACGCCGATCGCATCCGCCGTCTTTCCAATCAACTGATACGTTGCCGCCAAATCAAACTGATTATCCACCCGCTCAATATGATTCGTGAAGGTCTGCGCAAAAAGCGAATAGCTCGCCACGGCCTCCTCCAGTCGGCCCGTCTCTTCCTGCACACGCCCCTTAAGCCGCAGCATGGAAGAGCCCCATGGTTCCTCCGAAAAACCATCCTGCTCCGCGCCGGCAATCACTTCCAGCGCATCGTCATACTGCTTCAGCCCATAGAATGCGCGTGCCCGCCAATACGCAGACTCCGCAGACCGATCCACACCGTCCAGCGCCTGCAGCAGATCCACATACCGCTTCTGTCCCCACAGCGCACGAGCCAGCAGCAGCCGGACTTCCCTCTCGCCGGCGGCATCCGGCTCACCGCGCAAAACCTCCTGCACCTGATACTCCGCCAGCGAATAGAACCCATCCTCCAGCGATGCGCGGATACTCGGAAAACGCTCCGTCATAACGGGTGAAACAGACTCCTGCGCAACCGCTGAAAAGCAGATCGCAGACAACAAAATGGCACAACAAATAGAGCGCATGTGATTCCTAAATGATTGGACTCCATTATTTCCAAAAGCCGGAAAATATAAAGCCTTTTTTGACCTCGCTTAAATACCGATGAAACCGCATATTTGACCCCATGAAAATCCTGCTCAGCAACGACGACGGAATCCACGCTCGCGGCATCGCGGAACTCCATAAAGCCATCGGCCATCTCGGCGACCTCTACGTATGCGCCCCCGCCACCGAACGCTCCGCCGCCGGCCATTCCATCACGCTTACAGACCCCATCAAGACCCTGAACGTTGAAAAAGACAACGCCCCCTTTGGAACCGCCGTTGACGGAACCCCCGCCGACTGCATCAAATTGGCCGTCCGTCTGCTTCACAAAGAGGCTCCGCCCGACCTCGTCGTCAGCGGCATTAATCTCGGCTCCAACACCGGCATCAGCGTGCTCTATTCCGGCACCGTCTCCGCCGCGAGCGAAGCGGTCATTCTCGGCGTTCCCGCCATCGCGATCTCCCTGTGCACTTACCAAAACCCGCACTGGGAAACCGCCGCAAAAGTCGCTGCCGATATTGTCAAAAAGGTAACCGAAAACCCGCTGCCCGAGCGCACCCTGCTCAACGTCAACATTCCCAACCTGCCGCTCTCTGAACTGCGCGGCATGAAAGCCGCCCGCATGGGCCGCTCCCGCTTCGTCGAAAAATTTTCGGAACACCTCGACCCGCGCGGCAACCGCTACTACTGGCTCGACGGAGATCTCGACCTGCTCGACGACACCGCCGACGCCGACATCCGCGTCGTCGAATCCGGCTATGTCGCTCTCACCCCGATCCACATTGACCTCACCGCCGATCAATGTATGGAACAGGTCTCTGCCTGGAACGAAGAATACAAAAGCGAATACACAAAAACGCATTAAGCGCACTTATTCATCGCGCTTGGCCTTATTCCAAAAGGCGTCGAGTTCTTCGAGAGAGAAGGATTTAAAGGGTCGGCCGGCCGCATGTACCAGATCCTCTACGCGCTGAAAACGGCGGATAAACTTTTTAATATTCTGATCGAGCAGCTCTTCCGGATTGTGGCCAAGGAAACGGGAAACGTTCACGACCGAAAAAAGCAGATCTCCAAGCTCCTCACGAATGTCCGGTTCATGCCGGCGGCGAATAGCTTCTTTCACCTCATCAATCTCTTCATGAAGCTTATCGAAGACATCGTCGATATGCGCCCAATCAAAACCTGCACGCGCGGCGCGCTTCTGAACCTGATAGGCCTTTTGGAGCGCAGGAAGATGCCGGGGAATACCGGCTACAATGGAGGCGGGTTTATCCCCCTCCTGCTTTTCCGTTTTCTTAATCGCATCCCAATTCTGAAGCACCTCGCCGGCGTTGGAAACCTCGACTTCACCAAATACATGCGGATGCCGACGAACCAGTTTATCGGCAATCCCGTCGGCCACATTCGAAAACTCAAACTTCCCGCTTTCCGAACAAATCTGCGCATGAAAAACCACCTGCAGCAAAAGATCGCCCAGCTCTTCTTCGAGCGCGGAAGCCTCGCCGCATTCGATCGCATCAATCACCTCGTAGGCTTCTTCAACCAGATCCGACTTCAGCGATTCATTCGTCTGCTCTCGATCCCACGGACAACCATCCGGACCGCGCAGTTTCCGCATTATATCCAACAACCGTTCAATGGATTCGCCTGCTTTCGCCATCGCGCTTTCCCTTCTTTACAAAAAAAGCGCCCTCAACCGGGGCGCTCTTGATTCAGAAAAACCGAATTACATCCGCAACGTCAGGTCCAGAATGGTATCGGATTTTTCATCGCTGAGCGAATCAAGCACCAGCATCGCCCCACCGAAATCCTGGAAGGCAGTATATTCATCGGGCACAACAATGCAGGAGGCCCCTGCTGTAAGTGCGCCTTTACAGGCGACCTGTGAAGAAACAACCGCCACCAGCGTAACATGATCCTTATTCGACTGCTTAAGCATTTTCAGCCAGTCGTCTGCACGCGGAAAAGACTCCTTCACCTCTTCCGGAACAATCAACTCCACGCCCATTTTATCGAGGCCAAGCCTGCTCATGAGCTTTACAGCCAACTCTTTCGAAAGGGCAGTAAAAGTAGCCACCCGGACACCACGTTCCTGCGCAGCTTTAATCAGCTTCAGCAAACCGGCATCGAGTTCCGCTTCATTTTCACAATAGGCCGCAACGGTTTTATCCACCTCTGCCACCGCCTTTTCTATCGCATCGGATCGCTTGTCGGAAAGCGTCAGCACATCCGTAATCACCTGCCGATGCAACGGAGACATTCCTGAACGACTGAACAGGATAGGAGTGAGTTCCACGCCCTTGCCGGCTACCGCACTTTTGACCGCTTTGAACTCCACCCCGCGCACCTTGGCTGCCACATATTCCAACTCAAAAATCAGCGCATGCGTTCCCCGGACTTTCTCCTGCTTATTCACACCGTTACTCATAAAATAAATGCTCCTTTAATCCCTTTTCCTCTAAAAAACTAAGGCGCAGTCTATGTAGGTTAAACTATCAGGTCAAGTACAGGTTTTCAGGCGTCGTTTCCATTTTCATCGCAACGACGGTACCGACTTCCCCCCGCAAAAGCTTGTTCGCACAGAATCCAAACTCTCAATCAAGCGTTGCGGATTATGATCGGGGGATCTATTCCTTTTGCCAAAACCGGCGGATCATCATGTTATTATTTTGATACTCCATATACCCATTTTTTCATAGCATCTGCACCCGAAATTCGCTACCTTGAAGTCGAAGCTGAGAAGAGGAAGGTGCTCTGCGGGGTTCGCGACATTAGGTCCACCCTCTTACCCAATGACATTTAAAAGGGAGCATATGCTTCGGACCGGTGACTGCATGCCCTTGAATAAGTGAGGGTTCCGGGATCCGGTTTGATTCGCGCCCACATCTATTGCTACGGTGATAGAGGTTCGCCTACCGACGGCCATCGCGGGGTTTCCTCTCCCAGCTTCACCTTTTCTCCCAAATTCAAACGTCTGCTCTTTTTTAATCCACAGATTTTCGGATCATCGAGATTCAACCGGGAATGGCTCATCTTTCTCATATTCGCGGTTCTCTTTCTACGCCGAGCCCGCTATCTTCTCCCCATGGATTTGTTTAACGATCAACCGAAACAATCGAAGGCCAAAGCAGGTGCCGGAACCGCCCCGCTGGCGGCGCGGATGCGTCCGCAAAAGCTCGAAGAGATTGTCGGCCAAGCGCATATTCTCGGCGAAGGCAAGCTCCTGCGCCGCGCCATCGAGGCCGACCGCCTCGGCAGTATTATTCTTTACGGTCCGCCCGGCTGCGGGAAAACCACCTTGGCGGAGGTGATCGCCAAAACCACGAATCGGCGGTTTGAGCGAACCAGCGGCGTTCTGGCCAACGTTTCGATCCTTCGTAAAATACTCGAAGGAGCGGCCCAATGGAAAAGGATGAATGGACAGGACACCATTCTCTTTATCGACGAAATTCATCGATTTAACAAATCTCAGCAGGATGTCCTGCTCCCGTACGTGGAGAACGGTGACATCACGATGATCGGTGCGACAACCCATAATCCGTTTTTCTTCATCAACACACCGCTTAACTCCCGCTCGCAGATCTTTGAGCTCCAGCCGCTGACCGAAGATGAAATCGTACAGATTCTCCAGCGCGCGCTGGATGCACCGAAAGGCCTGAACGGTTTAGTCAGTGCGACGAAGGAGGGACTCCAGCACCTCGCAGCGGTCTGCGAGGGCGACGCCCGACGCTCGCTTAATGCCCTCGAAATTGCAACCCTAACCACGCCGCCGCAGGAAAATGGACACGTTCACCTCACCCGGGACGAGATCGAGGAGTCGGTACAGAAAAAGGCTGTGGCCTACGATCACGACGAGGACGGTCACTATGACACCATTTCCGCATTTATCAAAAGCGTGCGCGGCTCCGATCCCAATGCGGCCGTCTACTGGCTCGCCAAAATGCTCTACGCCGGTGAAGACCCGCGCTTCATCGCACGCCGCCTGATCATCCTTGCTTCGGAAGATATCGGCAACGCAGACCCGCGCGGCTTAACGTTGGCCGTTTCGGCCATGCAGGCCGTGGAGTTTATCGGCATGCCTGAAGCGCGCATTACCCTCTCGCAAGTCACCACCTATCTCGCCTGCGCCCCCAAAAGCAACGCCGCTTATCTGGCGGTCGATTCCGCGCTCTCCGACGTTAAAAGCGGGCGCACCCTGCCCGTCCCTAAGCACCTGCGCGACGCCCATTACAGCGGAGCTGGAAAGCTGGGTCACAAAGGCTATCAATATGCCCACAACGGCGACGGCCACTTTGTCGACCAGGAATATGCGCCGACCGATAAAGTCTATTATGACCCCACCGATCAAGGCTATGAAGAGACCATCCGCAAGCGCATCGCCTATTGGAACAGCCGAAGGAAAAAGAAAGACTAAGCACCAGCCTTTTGGACTGCGGTGGCTTGACACCGCTTTAAAACACGGCGGCTTTACGCCGGTGCACCAAAAGCAACCCGCTCTGGTGCATAGCGCCTCCGGAGCATTTAAAAAGCGCGGTCAAGTTGCTCCGCAACCCTGCAGGCCCGCGCACTCCGAAACGACTACGTTGCAAAAGCGACCATTGACAACACCATCGCCGAGTGCTTGCATACAGAAAAGCGAGGTGTACGAACACATCCTTGAACTATTGGAGCAGATATAACTATGCCCCGAACTAAACGAAAGATCCGCAAGGACATCGCAGATCAACGAATAACACATTCCCCGGAACAGCTACGATGTGCGGGAAACATGATTGCTGAGATGGTCTCCGGCTTACCCGCATTCCACAACGCCAAGACCATCGCGCTCTACATGGCGATTGGAGGAGAGGTTCAACTGGATTCGCTTTTTTCTAAATGCTGGGATTTAGGCAAACGCACCTGCATTCCTGCTTTCAATGCACAGACTAAATTGTATCAGATGGCGGAGATCACGGCCGAAACTGTATTTAAGACCGGGAAATACGGCATCAAGGAGCCGGAAAACGCACATTGCATCTCGATGCATGAGATTGATCTGATTCTCGTTCCGGGCGTGGCATTTTCCACGGACGGAAAGCGGTTAGGTCGCGGCGGAGGCTATTATGATCGACTATTAGCCGGCTATCAAGGGACGACGGTCGGCGTTGCACTTGATGAACAAATCGTTGCAGATATTCCCTGCGAAGCCCACGATCTGCCGGTCGATTATGTCATTACGCCGTCAAAAACGTTCATCGCACACAACGAACGTTAGACAAACCATAGACACACCGTGTACACTCCGCCGAAAACGAGGGAGTTGTGCCGCCCATTAGGGTGCTTTATGCATCGGGTTTTCTGCGGGGTGCAGCTTAACATGAAACAGGAGGTTACCGTGGATGGCTTTGCAGGACAGGAATTTTTTATCGGCCTAGGCTTCTTGACACTCGGCTTCTTTTTTCACGCATACATCACCAAAACCAACGCCGTTGCGGCTTCAAAACAGGCGAAAAATATCCTGAATGAGGCGAACAAAGAGGCGGATGTAATTCGTCGCGAAGCCAAGGTGCAAAGCAAAGATGCCGTGATGCGCGCCCGCGAAAATGCGGACAAGGAATTCGTACAGCAACGGCGGGAAATTCTCGATCTGGAACGGCGCGTCGTCGAACGCGAAAAAAATCTGGTGCGCAAACTCGATATGCTCAACACCAAAGAGCTGGAACTGTCGGGGCGCATGGCGGAAATCGACGAGCAGAAGACCGCGTGGCACGACAAAAACCGCGAACTCGAGCAGTTGATTGAAGCGGAAATCCGACGCATAGAAGAAGTTGCCCAGTTCTCTCAGAAGGAGGCGCGGGAAACCATCATGAAACGCATGGAGGAAGAGCTCCAGAACGAAGCCAACGCGCTCATACGCCACGCTCAGAAAACCACCAAAGAAGATGCCCGAAAACAGGCCCGAGAGATTGTGGCCACGGCCATCCAGCGCTACGCGGCCGATACCGTCTCTGAGCTCACCACCAGCACCGTTCCGTTGAAGAGCGACGACATAAAGGGCCGTATCATCGGCCGCGAAGGACGCAACATCAAGTCATTCGAGGCCGAGACCGGGGTTAACGTGTTGATTGATGAAACCCCGGAAATGGTCATTCTCTCCAGCTATGATCCCATTCGCCGTGAAGTGGCCCGGGTGGCGCTGGAGCGTTTGATCGAGGATGGGCGCATTCATCCCGCACGCATTGAAGAGACCGTGGCCTCGGTCCGTAATGAGCTCGATGAAACGATTCGTCACGCAGGCGAAGATGCCCTCTTTAAACTGGGAATCACCGGCGTGGCCCCGGAGCTGGTTCATATACTGGGCAAACTCAAATTCCGTACCAGCTATAAACAAAATGTGCTCGACCACTCCGTTGAAACTGCGCACATCATGGCCCTCATGGCCGGCGAGCTGAATCTCGATCCCAAAACGGCTAAACGCATCGGCCTTTTTCATGATATCGGAAAAGCGATCGATCATGAAGCCGAAGGCGGCCACGCCGTGATCGGCGCGAACCTGCTGCGCAAATACGGCGAAGAACGAATCGTCTGGAACGCCGTCGGCGCACATCATGAGGAGATGGAAGGAGAAAGCGTTTATGCCGTGCTCTGCAACGCTGCGGATGCCATTACCGCCGCTCGACCCGGCGCACGCTCCGAAGCAACCGACCTCTACCTCCAGCGGCTGGAACAGATTGAAAAAATCGCCAACCTCCACGCCGGCGTCAAAAGCAGCTATGCCGTACAGGCCGGACGCGAAGTCCGCATCATGGTTGAACCGTCCAAATTCAACGATCAAGGGGCCTCGCTGCTGGCAAAAAATATCGCCAAAGAGATTGAACGAAACGTCAAAATTCCCGGGACCGTGCGTGTAACCGTAATCCGCGAAACCCGCTGTGTGGAATATGCGAAGTAACCGATTTGATTACTCGAAACCAACGGAAGAACCTTTTGGTAAAAAAGCGCTCTACCACCATAGGCGATAGGCGGAATCGAGCGGAAAAGCATTTTCGATGTGGCGGATCTCGGGCGCTGCTCCGCCGGGCTCACCGATAACCTCAACGACATCGAAGCGGATGTGATCGGGACGGAGCTTGCGGTCGCGCAGATAGTTGACCGCTGCCCGGGAAAGGCGTTTGCGTTTCTCTTTATTAACCGCAGCAATGGGACGTCCAAAGTTTTCGTTTCTGCGCGTTTTTACCTCAACAAAAACGACGACTCCGCGCTGCTCGGCCACAATATCGAGTTCATCATGCCGCCCGACGCGCACATTCTTCCCGCAGATTTTGTACCCTTTTTTCCGCAGTAGACGCGCGGCCTGCCGCTCACCCCAAGTGCCGGACTTCAGGTGTGCCGCTTTCTCCGATTTCAGCCGTTGTTTAATCCACTGCAGCATTTCCGGAAAGAATCGCCTCATACAGCGCTATATATTCCCGCGCCATGTGTACCACAGAAAAGTCCTGCTCCATCGCGCGCTTCATTAAGATCTGCCACGCCGGCGCATCGGCATAGACCGCCAGCGCCCGCTCAACGCAGTCGGCGAATTCATCGCCGGAGTGTCCATAAAATTTAAAGCCTGTTCCGCCCGGATTGTCAAAATCGACCACCGAATCTTCCAAGCCACCGACACCATGGACCACGGGAATAGTGCCATAGCGCATACTGTACATCTGATTTTGTCCGCACGGCTCAAACTCAGACGGCATCAGAAACATATCCACGCCCGCTTCAATCTGGTGCGCCAACTGGCTCGAAAACTCAATCCACGCAGACACCTGCTTCGGCCAGCGTTTTGCCCACTCTCGACAGGCCTCTTCGTAGCGCCGATCGCCCGTTCCTAGAATAATAACCTGCGCGCCCGTTGCAACAATCCGCTCCATAGCGGCGGCCAGCACATCAATTCCCTTCTGCGGAACCAAACGACTGATAACGCCCAGCAGCGGCGTACGTTCATCGTCCGGCAGTCCCGCCGCATGCTGCAACGCTTTTTTGCAGACGGCCTTGCCCGCAAGGTTTTCCTTTGAATAGTGTGCGGGAAGATATTGATCCGTCTCGGGGTTCCAGCGCTTATAATCAATCCCGTTCAGAATGCCGTGCAGCACATTGCGACGATGATAGAGTACGCCGTTGAGCCGACAGCCGAATTTGGGAGTTTTTATCTCTTCGGCATAGGTCGGACTCACCGCATTAATCGCGGTGGCCGCAACGAGTCCGCCTTTGAGCATATTGATCTCGCCGTAAAACTCGAGCGTGTACATGGTGTAGCAGCTGTCCGGCAGATTGGTCATATAAAATTTTTCCGCCGGTGCCCAGCCATGATGCGCCAGATTATGAATCGTCATAAGCGTACATTCGCTTCCATCGCGGATCGTTCCGTCAATTCCATAATGGAGCAGCATGGGTATGAGCGAGGCCTGCCAATCGTTGCAATGCACCAGATCGGGTTTTAGATCCAGCACATCAATGAGGCGCACGACCGCTTTCTGAAAGAAAAGGAAACGTTCAAAGTTATCGGCATACCCATGCTCTTCGCAGCCGTAAATGCCCGTCCGATCAAAAAACTCGCGGCTGCGGATAAAATAGGTGGTGACGCCCTCAAACTCCTGCTTCCAGACACATCCGCAATACCACACCTTTCCCAGCGGAACATGCAGTTCAATATTGCACGACTCAATTCGGTAGCGTTCGCGATCAATCTGCTGATAGAGCGGAAGAATGCGGATAATCTCCACGCCCTGCGCGGCCAGCGCCTTCGGCAAAGCAGCAGAAACATCTCCTAGACCTCCGGTCGAAGCAAATGGTACGATCTCGCTGCTTACAAAAACAATTTTCATCGTGCTAAACTACAGGAACCCAAAATGAGCTTCGAGTCCCAACTTCTGCAATTTATGTCTGCTCCCGGATACCGGCCCATGAAACAACACGAGCTGGCCCGACTCCTGAATATTGACTCCACCGAGCGGCGCGCCGACTTCCACCACGCGCTCTACGCCCTCGAAGCCGCCGGCACGATCGTCCGCCTGCGGAAAAACCGATGGGCGCTTCCGAACAGCGATAACGAAGCGGTCGGCACGCTCAAAATGCTCCCCAAAGGAGGAGCAATCTTCGTGCCGGAAAAGGAGGGAGATTCCGAAATCTATATTTCCGAGCGCAACACCGGCGTCGCCCTGCCGAATGACAAGGTCGCGATTGAACTCTTCCACTCCGAATACGGCGCCCAACGCCGTGAACGGCGAGCTCAAACCGAAATGCGCGCCGAAGGCTGCGTAAAACGGGTCATTGAACGCGCCGCTGACCGCACCGTCGGTCTGCTTAAACACACCCCCTACTACTCCTACGTCATCCCTGATGCCGCTGGGTTCCGGCAGGATGTCCGCATTGAAGATACCCGGAACATTCCCGAAAACCACAAGGTACTCGTTCAACTCAACAACTGGACCGATCCCTATCGCCCGCTCTTCGGCACCATCCTTGAAGATCTCGGTGAAGCTTCCGCCCCCGGAATCGATGTGGACAGCCTCCTTGCCGATGCCGGAATTCGCGAAGAATTTCCCGACGATGTCGTCGCCGAAGCCGAAAAAGTGTCCGGCGAAGTGACTCCAGAACGCATGGAAGGCCGCCGCGATTTGCGCGAGGCCGTCACCTTCACCATCGACCCCGAAACCGCCAAAGATTACGACGACGCGGTATCGTTAGAACCGCATCCTGACGGCGGATGGGAACTCGGTGTACATATTGCCGACGTCTCCACCTATGTTACGCCCGGCTCGAAAATCGACCAAGAGGCCTTCCGCCGCGGAAACAGTATTTATCTCGTTGACCGCGCGGTGATGATGCTTCCGCGCGAACTCACCACCAAGGTCTGCAGCCTCAATCCGGAGAATGATCACCTCACGCACACCGCGTTGATTCATCTCAGCGAAGAGGGAGAAATGCTCGGCTACGAAACCTTCCCCTCCGTGATTCACTCCAAAGCCCGCCTCACCTACACACAGGTGCAGCGCTTTATCGACGGTAAGACCGACCACGGGATCCCAGAGAACGTGCTCCAACGCCTTCAGAACCTTTATCCGCTGGTGCAGCGGGTGCGCGCCCGCCGCGTTTCCGCCGGCTCGGTGGAAATCAACACCCCGGAGATTGAAATTAAACTGAACGATAAAGGCAAAATTGAAAAAATGATGCCGCGCTCCGAGTCCAAAGCCGCGTACCAATTAATCGAAGACTGCATGCTGCTGGCCAACCGCGCGGTCGCTGAAATCCTGATCGCCGCCGAGAAACCCGCGCTCTACCGCGTGCACGCCGAACCCGACGAAGAACAGTGGGCGGCCATGGGCATGGAGCTGCAGGCGCTCGGCATTGACGCGCTGCCCCAAACACGGCAGGAGATCAACGACGCGATCCATCTGGCCGCTGGAACGCCGGTGGAATACACCGCCAACCTCGCCATTCTGCGCAACTTTAAGCGCGCCGAATATTCCGGAACGCAGATCGGCCACTTCGGCCTGGCGTTCGACGACTACACCCACTTCACCTCACCCATCCGCCGCTATCCCGACCTCGTCGTCCATCGCCTGCTCAAGGCGATCGAAAAAGGTCAGGACCCCGGCATCTCCGGCGAGCGCATCGAAGCGATTGCCAAGCAATGCACCGAGACCGAACAAAAGGCCGACGAACTTGAAAAACAGAGTATCGAAAAGAAGCGGCTGGAATATTACAGCGAGCTGATGAACGCATCGCTGACCGCCACGTTTAAAGGCTATATTGTCTCCATCAAAGGTAAAGGGATGATTGTTGAGCTGCCGGAATCACTCCAGCGCGGCATGATTACCTTCGCCTCCATCACCTCCGACTGGCTCGAAGCCAATGAAGAAATGACCCAAGCGTGCACCCGGGGTGGAAAAGTGAAATATACCATCGGAGATCCCGTCGAAGTCCGCCTCTCCAAGGTCGATACTGCCCGTGGATTTGTCGACTTTGTCCTCGCCGATCAACTCGCAGAACCTCGCCATCGACAGCGCAAACCCCGTATCGTCCCCGACCTGAAAACCGGAGCGCCCCGCCGCAAAGGCCATCGACGAAAGCGATAAAAAAAACGCATGCAGAATGCACGGGGCCTTCTGCATGCGTCTTGCGAATTCGCTGTTACGAATTACTTAAACAGATGTTGAGCGAACAAATAGAGGTTGTTGGCCCATTCCGTATTATCGTGCGCATTTGAGTCTACGTGCCAGACGTGCTCAATACCTTCGTCCTTCAGGAGCTGGTGAACGCTTTGGCTGACGCGGAGCAGACCGTCTTTGTTACCGCATGCTACCCACATAAGCTTGAGGTTTTTCTTAACGGCGTCCACATCCGGGATAAGCTTCACGTTGTTGGCCATTCCGCCGAACTGACGCGTATTGGGCGCGGAAGAGAATCCGCCGACATACGCAAACTTATCGCTGTTGGAGAGACCGATGTTCAGCGTCTGACCGCCGCCCATGGAAAGACCGGCAAGAGCTCGATTGGCGCTGTCGGTTTTCACCGAGAACTTGGACTCAACGAGCGGAATGATTTCTTCAAAGAGATCATTCTGGAACGGCATATCCCAGCCGTCGTATTGTCCATTCATGTTCTGACGCGCACCGGCTCCCTCACCCGGAAACTCTTCGCTGTCGCCGACAACGATAGAAGCATTTCCGTTCGGGAAGACCAGAACCATCGGCTCAATCTTTCCGTCGGCAATGAGGTTGTCGATGACCGTATTCGCCTTACACGCTTCCATCCATTCGAGGTCGTTCCCTCCAATGCCGTGCAGCAGATAAAGCACCGGATATTCCTTATCTTCCGTGTATCCCGGAGGCGTGTAAACGCGAACCTGACGGCGTGCACTCAGCTTTTCGGAGTTGTATTGAAGAACCCAGATTTCGCCGTGAGCAACATCAGAACGCACATCGCTGTAACCCGCCGGCGGATCATCGAAGGCCGGTTTATCGTCGTCATTCAACGCGACTCCACCACCGAATCCACCCGGAGCACCACCACCGAATCCACCCGGAGCACCACCACCGAATCCACCCGGAGCACCGCCACCGAATCCACCCGGAGCACCGCCAGCAGGAGCACCACCGAATCCACCCGGTGCACCAGCACCACCAGCAGCACCATCCGCCTGGCGACGGCGCTGCATTGCGGGACGCTCTGCCGCAACAGGCTCAGCTACAGGCGCGGCTTCAGGCTCAACGACCGCTTCAGCCGGAGCTTCAACGGGCGCACCAAATCCGGGCGGAGGTCCGCCTGCACCAAAGTTGAATCCTTCCGGAGGTCCACCAGCGCCAAAATTGAATCCTTCCGGAGGTCCGCCGGCACCGAAGTTGAATCCTTCTGGCGGTCCGCCTGCACCAAAGTTGAATCCTTCCGGGGGTCCGCCTGCACCAAAGTTGAATCCTTCCGGGGGTCCACCGGCACCAAAATTAAATCCTTCCGGGGGGCCACCAGCACCAAAAGCGAATCCTTCCGGAGGTCCGCCTGCACCGGGTCCAAAACCGGCAGGTGCTTCAACTGCTGGTTCAACATCCACCACTTCTTCAACTGCCGGTTCTACAACCTCTTCTACCACAGGAGCAGCGGTTTCGGCTCTTTCTACAGAAAGATTTCTGCGGTTACCGCGACGACGCGGTGCAGGAGCGGCTTCTTCTTCAGCGGCATCCTGGAAGAGCATCGGTGCAAACTGATAGAGGCTGCGACGCCAAGTCTGCCATTCGTGGGCCGTTTCGGGCGATTCATAATAGGCCGCGTTAATGCCTTCGGCCTTGAGTGCGTCTGCTGCGGCACTTGCCGAAGCTCCGTTTTCGCGACCGCCGTAGCTGAAGAACACCGCCTTCACCTTGCTCTTGAATTCATCCATGTCGGTGATGTCGTTCGGCGAAATGCTGCCGCCGCTGAAGATCCCGATGTGCGAGAAGGTGTCGAGGTTCACCAAAGTGATGGAACGCGTCTGCATACCCCCCATGGAGAGACCGGCCATGGCACGGTTCGGCTGGCCGGAGAGGGTCCGATAGTTTGCATCGATGTATGGAATCAAATCTTCAAGCAATACTTGTTCAAAGACTCCACCCATGCTGAAGCCACCCATGCCGCCGCCACGACGCGGCTGATTGCCACCGGCTGCCGGGGCTTGACCGCCAGGAGCACCCATTCCAGCAGGACGCTGTCCAGCACCTTGGCCCATGCCCGCAGGAGGAGCACCCGCGCCTTGGCCCATGCCTGAAGGAGGAGCACCCGCGCCCATACCGCCGGCCGGACGCGCACCCATACCGCCGCCACCGAATCCACCGATGCTGCCGTTTTCCATCACGATGATGAAGGGCTTGGCCTTACCTTCGGCAATCAGGTTGTCCATGATCAGGTTGGCGCGGCCTTGGCTGCTCCATCCGGTTTCGTTTTCGCCCATGCCATGCTGGAGATACAGCACGGGATAGCGCTTCGTGTTGTCCTGATCGTATCCCGGAGGCGTGTAAACAAAGACGCGACGCATCGAGTCGGTTGCCTTTGAATAATAGTGCTGCTCACGCACTTGGCCATGCGGCACGTTCTTCATCGCATAGAAATCCTGGTCCTTCGCCGGAACTTCGATGCCGCTGCCCCAGCGGCTGGCACCGTAGAAATACAAGCTTCCCGGATCGGGAACCGAAGCGCCATCGATGTTGAGCTGGTAATAGTGGAAACCTTCATCCTGCGGTTCCGAATCGCCCACCCAAAAGCCATTCTCATCCTTGGTCATCGGATATTTGACCCCGCCGATATCCAACAGAACGCTGGTGGCGTTGGGGGCGGAAATGCCCGCACGAACGCGGCCGCTGGAACTGACCTGCGGATATTGCTTTCCGCTCTGGGTGGTGGTCGACGGCACAAACTCCTCGGGCTTTTCATCCTGGAAGAGCATCGGTGCAAACTGATAGAGGCTGCGGCGCCAGGTCTGCCATTCGTGGGCCGTTTCGGGCGATTCATAATAGGCCGCGTTGATGCCTTCGGCCTTGAGTGCATCTGCTGCGGCACTTGCCGAAGCTCCGTTTTCGCGACCGCCATAGCTGAAGAACACCGCCTTCACCTTGCTCTTGAATTCATCCATGTCGGTGATGTCGGTGGGTGAAATGCTGCCGCCGCTGAAGATCCCGATGTGCGAGAAGGTGTCGAGGTTCACCAGCGTGATCGAACGCGTCTGCATACCGCCCATGGAGAGACCGGCCATGGCACGGTTCGGCTGGTCGGAGAGGGTCCGGTAGTTTGCATCGATAAAGGGAATCAAATCTTCAAGCAACACTTGTTGGAAGACTCCACCCATGTTGAAGCCGCCCATGCCGCCACCGCCACGACGCGGCTGGTTGCCGCCGGCTGCAGGAGCTTGTCCTCCGGGAGCGCCCATTCCAGCCGGACGCTGACCCGCACCCTGGCCCATGCCCGCAGGCGGAGCACCTGCTCCCTGAGCACCCATCGCACCCATGCCAGCCGGACGCTGTCCAGCGCCTTGGCCCATGCCTGCAGGTGGAGCACCCGCGCCTTGGCCACCAAATCCAGCGGGTGGTGCTCCTGCACCCATTCCAGCAGGACGTTGTCCAGCACCCGCGCCGCCAGCAGCAGGACGCGCACCCATGCCGCCGCCACCGAATCCGCCGATGCTTCCGTTTTCCATCACGATGATAAAGGGCTTGGCCTTACCTTCGGCGATCAGGTTGTCCATGATCAGGTTGGCGCGACCCTGGCTGCTCCAACCGGTTTCGTTTTCGCCCATGCCGTGCTGGAGATACAGAACCGGATAACTGTTGGTCGTCTGATCGTATCCCGGCGGCGTGTAGACAAAGACGCGGCGCATCGAGTCAGTTGCCGCCGAATAATAGTGCTGCTCGCGCACCTGGCCATGCGGCACATCTTTCAGTGCATAAAAATCCTGGTCCTTTGCGGGGATTTCAATACCGCTGCCCCAGCGGCTGGCGCCGTAGAAATACAAGCTTCCCGGATCGGGAACCGAAGCGCCGTCGATGCTCAACTGGTAATAGTGGAAGCCTTCGTCCTGCGGATCCGAATCGCCCACCCAAAAACCATTTTCATCCTTGGTCATCGGGTATTTGACCCCGCCGATATCCAGCAGAACGCTGGTTGCTTCGGGGGCGGAAATGCCTGCGCGAACGCGCCCTTCGGAATTTACCTGTGGGTAGTTTTTGTTTTCCTGCGTGGTGGACGACACACGAAAGTCACCCTGAGCCCAGCATACACTACCGGTGACCAAAGCCATCAGCAGTGCAGTAATTATCCTACGGATCATTGTTATCTCCTCTCTCTTTATGATTTACCTGTTACTAGTTGCAATATTAAAATCTTGCGCATTGTGTACCTGACACCAGACTGCGTTTAAAGAGATTCTCATCACATTCCGGTAAAAATCCGTTCTCCACCGGTAGATTGTGAAATCCCAAACCCCATTCAACGCCTTATCCAGAACACACACCACCCCTAAACTCAGCCAAGCTATCAGAATCAAACTCGAAAGCCGAACAGAAAAATGAGTTTGTGAGAAAACGAACGGTCGATCGATCCTATTTTGCCGTTTCACTGAAAAGATTCTACATCGACCAGCAGAGAGAAGAATACGAAACAACCCGCTACCGCCATTCATGCTTGGGATAGCGGCCTTTCAGCTCTTTTTTGAGCATGGGATAGGCGTTGTTCCAGAACGATTTCATATCCTGCGTTTTCTGCTGCGGACGCTGATTCGGCGCAAGCGCTTCCACGACCACCGGGATTTGTCCAAAGCCGATCCGGGGCACCTCATTCAAGTCATACAGTTTTTGTATGGTGGCGGAGATCACCGGCGGCTGCCCCGTTTCGTAGCGCACTTTTGCATGAAAGCCGCTGGGGAGTGTAATCCGCTCCGGCGCCTGCTTATCAATCATCTCCAGCTGAGTCGGCGCCAGCCACGACTTCACCGTCTTCCAGACCGATCGGTCTTTCAGATCGCGGCGACATACCGCGCCGAGACAAATCTCCTGCACCATCGCACGGCGCGCCTCTTCGTCGATCGCCGGAATTCCATAATCCGGACACCCCTCGGCCAAGCAATTCACCCGCGCAATCCAGCGCTCCACCTGATCATCCCATTTATAGAGCTCCAACCGCCCGGCAAGCACCTCCTCAGCAATCATCTCCGCCGCAAGCTGCGGATCCACCTCCTGCTTCATACGGGCGTGCAGTTCCAGCCCGCGAAACGATTTCCACTGCTTGGTGACCACACGTTTCTGGAGCGGATCAAAAACCGCCTCGCTCTTTTCCTCTATATCTTTAGGAAAGAGCTCATCCAGCCAGACCTCGGAAATGGCCGTGCACAAATTCAGCCGCACATTCAGATCGCGCCCCTCAATCTCCCGAATCTCGGCGGCGGCGATCAACGTGCTATCGCGCACTACGCTTTCTCGATCCAGATCGCCGGCACGCCCATGCACTACCTCGCAGTGCAATGTTCCCACATCGCGCCGCTTGGCCACCTGATCTGAAAACGCCAGCAGGATACACTTCTGCAAATCCTCATCGATCGGTGCGCGGTCATTAATCGTCAGCCCCTCGTTTTCAGCCATCGAAAGAAAACGATTATAGAGCGGCTTCACCTGCCGTGCAGCCGCTCCGTTCACGCCCAGTTTGCGGCAGACATCCGGATCGTAATTATTTTTATCCGCATACTGCCACGCCCGCATGAGCCGCTTGAAGTCGGAAACATCGTCCTCTCCCAATAGATCATCTCGATGACCGTGCGTCTTTGTTCCTTGATTGCGCTGAAGAATGGATCGCCCCTGCGTGAGCGCGGCAATCAGACAGGCCTGCCGAACGCAGCCATACTCTTCGCCCGCCAGCAGCATGCGCGCATAACGCGGGTGCATCGGAAACTGCACCATCTTGCGCCCCACCACGGTCAGCGCACCCGCGTGATCCAGCGCCCCCAAATCCGTCAACAGCGTGAGCGTACGCGCCAGCGATCTTGGATCCGGCGGTTCCAACCAATTAAAGTGCTCCACGTCGTCGATGCCGCCCGCTTTAAGCGTCAGCACCACTTCCGCCAGATCGTGCCGCAGAATCTCGGGTAGCTCCTGCTGCGGGCGCGCCACGTGCTCCTTCTCCGTCCATAATCGAATGCAGATGCCCGGTGCCGTACGCCCGGCGCGCCCGGCCCGCTGATCCGCAGACGCCCGACTGATCCGTTCAATCAATAACGTATCGATGCCGCGGTTCGGATCGTAACGCGCCGACCGCGCCAACCCGGAATCAATCACCACACGGACGCCGTCAATCGTGATCGATGTTTCCGCCACGTTGGTGGAAACCACCACTTTGCGCCGATCACACGCGTCCACCGCCGCATCCTGATCCCGCACCGGCAGCTCTCCGTGGAGCGGCAGCACCGCAAATCCGCGGGCGCACCTGCGCGAGCGAATCGCCTCCACCGTCCGGGCAATTTCATAACCGCCCGGCATAAAGACCAACACATCGCCCTCTGCGCCCGACTCAATCGCCTGCTCAAACGCATCGGCAGCAGCATCCCAGACGGGCTGCTGGCGAAAATCGATGCGCTTTTTGGCATAACTGATATGGACAGGGAATGTCCGCCCTTCACTTTTCAATTCGCAGCATGGGTTTAAATATTCGCGCAACGGCCCGGCATCAAGCGTGGCCGACATCACAATAATCTTCAAGTCAGGGCGCATCAGTTGAAGCTGCAACGCACGCGCCAGCGTGATATCGCCGCACATATGGCGCTCATGAAACTCGTCAAAAATAATCGCCGACACCCCGCGCAGTTGAGGGTCCGACAAAAACTGGCGCAGTAGAATGCCCTCCGTCACATAGCGGATCTGAGTTCTGGCCGAAAGCGCACTCTCCATGCGCACCTGATAACCCACTTCACCACCGAGCGGCTCACCGCGCTCAAACGCCACGCGCTTGGCCAACAGCCGCGCCGCCAGCCGTCTTGGCTGGAGCACCACGACCTCGCCCGGCCCCGCCGCTCCGCAATCAAGCACCATTTGCGGCACCTGCGTCGACTTGCCGGATCCGGTCGGAGCCTCGATCACCATTCGGTTTTGGGTTTCAAGCGCGGATGCAAGGGCTGCGTGCAATTCATAAATGGGCAGTTCTTTGGGATTCATGAGGAACAGATATAACGAAAATCCCTCATCGAATCCACCTTCATAAACGACATTCGATTGAATTAAGCCCCTTCAAACCCCTGAGCATTGTGGTTGATTTTCCGGAATGCACCCGCTCAAAAACCGAATCAAATAAACACCTATCTATCGGTGTCCTGCCGTCAGATTAATCAACTCACCAACGATGTCGTGAAGCTTCCCTGACTGCCCTTCCATTTCCTGTGCTGCCGCCGCTGATTCTTCTGCTGTGGCTGCAATACTTTGCACAGTACTGTCAATTTGTGTCATAGCACTATTGACCTCCATAATTCCTTTGGATTGCTCATCAGATGCTGATGCAATTTCCGCAATAATCGAACTTACTTTTTCTGAGCTTTCGGCGACCGCAGCGAAAGCACGATTTGCCTTCTCAACAAACTCTTTCCCATCATTAACCTTATTCGTTGTACTGCTGATCAGATCCGTTGTCACTTTTGCCGCCTCCGCCGAGCGCATTGCTAAATTGCGGACCTCTTCAGCAACAACAGCAAACCCTTTTCCCGCCTCCCCAGCACGGGCAGCTTCCACTGCGGCATTCAGAGCGAGTAAATTTGTCTGGAAGGCAATCTCATCGATCGTTTTTATGATTTTTGAAGTTTGCATACTCGCCGTAGAAATCTCATCCATCGAGGTCGTCAACTGAGACATCGTTGCTTGAGCATCGCGAACTTCACTATTCGTGGTGGTCATTAGTTGATTAGCATGGCTTGCATAATCGGCATTCTGGCTCGTCATCGACGACATTTCTTCGAGAGCAGAAGAGGTTTCCTCAACCGAGGCCGCTTGGCGAGTCGCACCATCAGCAAGCTCTTGATTCGAATTAGAAATTTGCGAAGACGTTTCGTTAAGCGTTTCAGAACTGGTTCTCAACTGGTTAATAATCGCTGCAATCGGCCTAGTGATGTATTTGATAATAATGACTGACATGAGAAAAATCGACATGGTTGCAATGATGCAAAATATCACAATTGTGGTATAACTTGTCCGTTTGAGTGATGAATCCACCTTACTGAGTTCACTTTTAAGCAACGCTGAATAATCCTCAACCAACGTGGAAAGCTTCTCGCGTAGAACTTCGGTTTCTTCCCCAATCCCGCTCGCCTTGGCCATCAATTCATCCGTATCCTCCCCATTAGCTTCGGCTTCAAGCCAATCGGAATAAAGCTGACTTGCTCCATCGGAAAACTGAGCGAGCTGCCCGCTGAGTTCATCAACTCTTTTCTTCATTCCCCCATCAATACCCGGAAGTTGACAAATGTGCGTTAATTTTTCAGTGATCTCCTGTGCCGAACTCTGCGCATTTTCAAGGGCGTCGATATCACCCAGCATGATAGCATCACTATAAAACTTAATCTGATCCTTAAAATCGCTGGCAGACGACTGAGCGGCCATAGAGGCAGGAAAAACATATTCCGACGCCAGATTTAATTGCACAGCAGCTTTCTGGCTGGAAAGATACCCATGTATTGTGGTTCCGGCATATCCGACAATCAAAACACTAATACTAAGCCAAATTTTAATGCTGATTGAGAGTTTTTTCATCTCTTTTCCTTTCAGAGCACATTCGTCTCCTTTTCCATTGATATACACTACCCCAGAAGGGCATCGCTAAAATGAATATGAATGGCATCGATTTAAGCACTATTCGTGCCAGATAAATATATAATCCCTTTACGTATGGACCACCACAACGTGTTGGTCCCTCTACGGACAGTTTCCGATCATGGCCCAGACCAGAATATTTTTGTTAGCTCAGAGCTTTCTGGAAAGAAAAATGGTTATAAATCTCCGTTCTATACAATAGAGATCAATGCCGTCAAAACGATGCACCGTTCTCAAATCCAAGAAAAAAGAACATTACCTTCAACAATATTGCCTGAACGAAAAGAGTGAACATTGGTGCGCATAAATAAACAGAATGCGGGACCAAATGATTCAGACATAAGTCCGCTATCGAACCACACACCAACTCTGGATGCATAAACCATCAATTTATGGCATGAATAATGCTCAAAAACGATTCTCATCGGGAAAGCATTATAACTAACAAAGGAGAAAAACCATGAGAAGGACAGTATTGATACTATTAACCGCTCTAGGACTCAGTGCTCATTACGCACATGCCGAAGTGGTGGTGATCGTCAATCCTGAAGCAAAATTTGCTTCAATGGACGAAAAAGCCGTACAAGACATATATCTTGGTCTCACAAAAACCCTGCCCGATAAGGTCAAAGCCGTTCCCGTGGTGTTATCCATTGAAAAAACACACGACGAATTTCTAAAGACCTATATCAAAAGGACATCTGCACAATTCGATAATCTCTGGAAAAAAGCCGTTTTCTCGGGAAAAGGAAAACCGCCTCAAGAATTCGAAACCGAAGCTGATTTGATTGCCTTTGTAAAAGAGACTCCTGGCGCAATCGGATACATTACTTTATCTGACCAGATGCCCGAAGTCAAGATTATTACAATCGAGAACCAGAAAAAAGGAGACAAGTAATGAAGATTTTCAAACACACTTCACCCATCGTTTTAGCGCTAAGTATAGGCGCACTCTCCGCAACAGCCGCCGATTTCGGCGACCTGGAAATTCATGGCTTTATTTCACAAGGCTATGTAAAAAGCTCCGAATATAATTACTTCTCACTGAAATCCAAAGAAGGAAGCCTTCAGTTCAATGAAATGGGCATTAACTTCAGCACTGAACTTTCCGATGAATTACGAGCAGGCATACAGATATTATCTCGCGATTTTGGAGAAGCCGGGAATAATCAAGTCACGATTGACTGGGCCTATGGAGATTATTTATATAGAGATTGGTTGGGTTTCCGAGCCGGTCGCGTAAAAACCCCTGCGGGACTATACAGTGACACGCGCGATATCGACATGGTCCGCACTTCTATTTTTCTTCCAACTGTAGTTTATGAAGAAAGCTTGAGAGACTTTCATGTCGCCGTTAATGGAGCCGAAATATACGGCACCATCGCTACAGATGACCTGGGCAGCTTCCAGTATCTTGCTCAGGCCGGGTACAGCGACGTTGACTCCCAAAACAGCGGATTGAAGACCTTCTATGCGGCAAAAGGAACTCCGTTCGATGGCCTGGATCCAGACATGACGTACGCATTCAAATTTATCTGGAATACCCCCCTAGACGGCTTGCGCCTCGGAACGATTTACAAACGTTTTGGATACACAGCATTAGGTACCATGGCAAATGGGCTGCCTACCGAACGAAACCTACACCCAATGAACGTAGGTATTATTTCAGCAGAATACTTATATGGAAACCTAGCACTTGCTGCTGAAGGAGTTCACCGTCGAGGCAGAATCTCCATAGCGAATAACAACATCAATGTAGCAAATTTATTATTTGAGGACATAGGCGGCTATGTATCAGGAAGTTATCGCTGTAACGATTGGCTCGAGCTCGGAACTTCATATTCCTACTTGGATGAGCAGCTGTCTGGAAATATTACCCATGACATCGCCCTAAGCTCTCGGTTTGACTTGACCGATAACTGGATTCTTAAATTCGAAGGGCATTACGTAAACGGCGTAGCCAACACCTTTGACGCTCCCGTTAACGGGGATGATTGGTTAATGTTTGCAATGAAGACGACCTTCAGCTTCTAAGCCATATTAAATCCAATTTAAATGAAAAGAAGACTCGCTCAATCGAGTCTTCTTTTTTATTTTTTACCTTCTATTTGCTTGTTTTTTTATAAAACATGCTCAGCTCCGACAACAACAACAAGTAAAATTCAGTATGCTGCCATAAAATGTGAGCTGAGCCGTCAGGTTTTGCATCAGGGCACGGATTATCGGAAAAAATTTCCGATTAACTTATCTCCAAGAGTCACAGAACCGATGGAAAGGAAGTTTTATTGAAGTTACGACGGTGATTTACCCGATTTTTGCTGTGAGGAAATCCATGCTTAAAAACAGGAGAATAGATGGACCGAACGGATATGACTCCGTCGTTTTGGTCTCTATGCCGGAGGGAAATGAGGACCGGCCCATCTATATGGCCATCTCTCATCGGAACATTTCCGACCCTGAGGACAAGATATACGCGTACGTCTGCGTCAATCTGGAAACACCGGCCAGCCTCAAAACCGCAAAAGATATGATTTCGAAAAAGTGGTCAGGTACTCAACAGAAAAAGAAGGTGTTGAATGGTGATACCGAAAAAAACGGTGTCACCATTCAGTTTTCTCCGTTTCCCGACCCATCCCTGCTCTAAATGAGCGTTACAGTTAAGCCTCTCGCTCAATATTCAGAAAGTCTCTCTGTATATCTGTTTTTGTGCACCTGTTCCTTTTTCACATCTGCCGAAAATAATCGGAAACCAAAAAAATTGGCACCGTCTGTGCTTTAAGTTCTCCCGAAAAAGTGAGAATAGACCCGGATGCTGAGCGTCGATCGTTTCGCCGTCAGCCTTGGCAAGGAAAAACCAAAGGAGATGATGATGATGATGAAGAAGAAAACGAAGCTGGCCACCAAAATTGCCGGCGGATTCGGACTGCTGATTATTATCTGTGCCGTTATTGGTTATGCGGGGGTTCGGGGGATCAGCAAACAAAAGCAAGCCACTCATCTGAGCGGTATGAGCAGCCGAGCCCTTCAGAGCGTGTTAAACTGCGGTTCTGCAAGAAGAGATTTTTTCATCAGCGGAAATATAGAAGACCCCAAAACCGGAAAAATGACCGGTGACATCTGGGCCGAAACCACCGTTGCTATGCGCAAAGCGGTTAAAGATCTCATGAGTACCAAAGGCATTGACAAAGAACACAAAAATGCTCTAGAGCAAACTCTCAAGGACATTGACGCCTACGATGTTCTTCGCGATGCATACATTCAGGCAGACATTGATAAAGCCAATGTACTTAACGGCTGGACAGCGGCAGGAAACACCATGACCGCAGGAGCAAACAGTGTCAGAGCAAACCTTGAGAAAACGGATATTGATGTTTCTGATGAGGTTAGAGCATCTCTTTCATTGACTCTGGAAAGAGATGTTTTGGGTTCATTCTTTCTACTGCGCGTACAAGCCCTTTACCTCATCCTCAAAGAGACAGACGAAAAATGGGATGTATACTTAGCCCAACTCCAGACTCTGGAGAAGGGTGTTGACAAATGGATTTCTATTGCCCCGGAAAGCAAAGTTGTTACCGAAACCGCCGCAAGCTTCAAAGAATCGGTTAAGGGATATGCCGATGCCGGCAATGCATACAAAAAAGGCATTGACCGCCAAATCGCAGCCGACGCGAAGATGAGTCCACTGGTAACGAGCATTGTCAGTGCGATAAATAATACACAGGAACAGTACGAAACAGAGGCCGATCAGATTCAAAAGAAAACCACAGCTAAAATGATCTCCATGACCCTCATTGCCATTGTGATGGGTATTGGACTCGCCATTGGAATAACCCTCAATATTGTTAAACCCATCAAGGAGATTATCGCAGCACTGACCGAAGGTTCCCATCAGGTTTCCTCGGCGTCCGCTCAAGTTTCAACTTCATCTCAGAGCCTCGCCGAGGGCGCAACCGAACAGGCGGCCGGATTGGAAGAGACCTCATCCAGTCTGGAAGAAATGTCGACCATGACCCGCCAAAGTTCCGACAATGCGCAACAGGCTAATCTGCTGGCTGAAGAAGCCCGTCAAGCAGCCGGTAGCGGAGCGGAATCGATGTCGCGCATGAGCACGGCCATTCTCGACATCCAGAAGAGTTCCGATGAGACGGCAAAAATTATTAAAGTAATCGATGAAATTGCTTTCCAAACCAACCTGCTCGCGCTGAATGCGGCGGTTGAAGCGGCTCGCGCCGGAGAAGCCGGAAAAGGCTTTGCGGTGGTAGCCGAAGAGGTCCGAAACTTAGCCCGCCGTTCCGCAGAAGCCGCAAAAGATACGTCGCAACTCATTGAAAAATCGGTCCGCAACTCAAAAACCGGCGTTGAGATTTCAGAAGAAGTTGCTTCGGTCCTCTCAGAAATTGTAAACAGTGTAAATAGAACAACTGAATTGGTCGGAGAGATTGCGGCGTCAGCCACCGAACAGTCTCAGGGAATTGAACAGATTAATATTGCTGTAAATCAGATGGACCAAGTGACACAATCCAATGCGGCCAACGCCGAAGAATCAGCCAGCGCCGCCGAGGAGCTTCGGAACCAAGCAGCACAGATGAATGAAGTCGTCATTGAACTCTCGGCACTGGCCGGGGTTAAAGTGGCCGAGACAGCGGCTACAAAAACAAAAAGAACGCTGACACCCGCACCGAGAAAGCCAACACCCGCACCGAAAATCCAGGCACACACAAGAACGCTTTCTCATCCCGCTCCAAAACCTCATTCCACGGATGCTGCGCACCTCATCCCGTTCGACGAAGATCTTGATGATTTTAATTCATAAAAAGAAGAGGCAAAATATGTCAAACACAACCTTAACAGAAGTAGGAAGCCATTTGGCCGGGAAGTATCTCACCTTCGCTCTTGGCAGCGAGGAATACGGCCTCGAAATCCTGAAAGTCCGAGAAATTGTCGGCTATCAGGAGATCACCAGAGTTCCTAAAACATCCAATGATATCAAAGGCGTGATTAATCTTCGGGGTCAAGTGATTCCAATTGTGGATCTGCGCGGACGCTTCGGCATGGAGGAAAAGGACATTGACGACCAGACCTGCATTATTGTGGTTGAGAATGAACACGACGGGCGCATCACGCCTACCGGAGTGATTGTAGACAAAGTTTCTGAGGTACTCGACATCCAGATTGAACAGATTGAGCCTCCGCCGCAGTTTGGTGGAACACACAGAATTGACTTTATCCGCGGCATGGGAAAGATTGGCGGAAACGTCAAGATCCTCTTGGATATCGACAAAGTTCTATCCAGTACAAACACGGCGGACTGGGCCGAAATGGCTGAAGAAGTTGTTCAGATTACCAGTTAATTTCACGTCCAAAAAAAACAAACATTGAAACAGGGGAGATTATGAGCGACTCGTTATTGATAATCGATGATTCCTCAACCATGCGCAGAATCATAAAACGGACCATTCGCATGTCGGGTATCAACTTTTCGGAAACACTGGAAGCCGAGAGCGGTGAAGAAGGTTTTTCAATACTTTCACAACGTCCCGTTGATGTCGTCCTCTGCGATGTCAACATGCAGGGCATGCGCGGAACGGAGATGGTCAAAAAAGTACGGGATGAACTCCCTCATTGCGCTAAAACGAAGATTATCATGGTGACAACAGAAAGTTCTCCGGCGTTCGTGGCAGAGGCACTGCGCAGTGGTGCCGACGGCTATATCGGAAAACCGTTCACTCCGGAAAAATTCCAAGAGAAGCTCACGCCCCTGCTTTGATCATTACTTAATCTTTACATAATGAGGATATGATGAACGATAAACCCATATGCAGCATAGCCACTCTGAGAGAGGCGATTAGTCAGGTATTCACCTCCATGGTCTTTATGGCAATTGATCCGACCGCGCCGATCGACGAAACGATTGATCATGAAAAATCCGTATTTGCGAGCGTCTCCTTTATGGGAAAATATGAAGGCTCTCTTACGGTGCGCGGAAGCCTTGAGTGTGCAAAGGCCATCACCGCAAACCTGTTGGCATTTGAGGAGGATGATCCCATCGAACAGTCTGATATTGCAGACGCAATGGGAGAAATCTCAAATATGATTATGGGAAGTATAAAATCGCTGGCCTATGAAACCGTCGGAGAGCTGGTTGTTTCCGCTCCCACCGTATTCAGCGGACAGGAAATGATTCATCATCTGCGGGCCGGGGAAGCATGCATAAGTACAACGGTCGGCGTTGATGACACCTACTGTCTCGAAGTTCATGTTGTATATTTGGATGGAAAATAAGCAAATGAAAGAACTATCCCAACTTACCGAAGAAGAGCTGAAACAAGTCTCTCTGGCCGCCATGAATGATTTCTGCAACGGCTATTACTGGATGTTTGAAAAAAAATTCAACACCTCCTGCATCACCGAAAAAAAGTTGTCGCCGAATGCTCTCAAGGAAGAGAGCGCTGGAATTATCGCCGTCAGTCGCATTGCCTATGGCGGAGCTGGAACCGGCTCCTTTATGGTCATTTTCGACAAACCGGCACTCTTTTCACTGGGCGGGCTTACCATCATGCAGCCCCTCCCCCGCATTAAGGAACAATGCGTACGTGGCAATGCCGAGGAAGCTGCGGCATTGGCAGATGCGGTAGGGGAAATCGGTAACTTATTAGTGGGTTCTTTCAATAAGATTTTTCGTGAAGGGTGTTCCGATGTAGAAAGTCTGGGCGAAGAGATCACTCTGCGCCTGCGCCTGCCCGTTCCCGTTGGGACGGTGGGATTGGAGCTGGAACCGGAAGTTCCCGCCTACGATGTCTTCACTCACAAATTTGAACTCGCCGGTCTTGATCCGTTCAACTTACGGGTCGTGTTCCCTAGTTTCACTTAATGAAAGGCTGAGCCATGGCAGATCGATCCAGCGTAAAAAAACTTGCAGAAGACGCCGCTCAGGCGTTTGGCCTGACGGGAAGTCCTCCTGAAAAGGAGGGACTGATGAAACTGATGAACGACTTGGTCGAACTGCTTTCCAATGCAGACGGACTCGACATCGCAACGATCGATGCCGTCTGGAAAGCTTCCCGCAAACTGCAGACTTGTGTTGAAAACGATGACTTAAATCCTGCCGTTTTGGCCGATGTCTACCTGATATTAATTGGCGATGAGCAGAAGCCTTCTTCGCCCAAGCCTGCGCCGGAACCGGAAGTTGAACCGGAACCGGAAGTTGAACCGGAACCGGAAGTCCAACCGATCGAAGAATATGTTATCCCTCAAGACGATCTTCCGCTGATTGAAGATTTTATTTCAGAAGCATCCGAACATCTTGAAGCCGCTGAAGGCGGGATGCTTAGCCTCGAAGACAATCCCGAATCATCCGACACACTTAATCTGATTTTCCGCTCATTCCACACCATCAAGGGCATGGCGGGTTTTATGAACCTCAATCAGATCGGCCTTTTAACGCACAACGCAGAAAACCTGCTTGATCTCGCCCGCAAAGGCGAACTTCCCCTTGTCGATCAAAATGCCGACGCAATCTTCAAGTCCATCGACATGCTGAAAAAGATGGTGAACAACCTGCGCGATGCTATTTCCAACAATGGCGTCGTCCCACATCAAGAAGGATTGAACGAGCTTGCAGATCTCCTGAAACAATGCGTCTCCGGAGAAGCTTCTGCTGCAACACCGACCGCCCCGACGCAACCGCAACCGGAAGAATCGAAACAGGAAGGACCCGAAGAAGAGATTTCAGCGGCCCCCGTCTCGGTGCCGACCCCTACAGGCAGTGCGGCACCTGCCCCATCTCGCCCTTCCGCCTCGGCACCCCAGGCCGCTTCCGCAAAAAAAACAGCCCCAAAGCTGGATGAAAAAATCAAAGTCAGCACGGATCGACTGGATAATCTCGTCAACATGGTTGGAGAACTGGTGATTGCTCAGCTGATGGTATCAGAATCACTTCGAGGCAAAGGAAACAGCGATCATGAACTGATGCGGAACACCGTGCACCAAGGGAAAATTATCCGCGAGCTACAGGAGCTGGCCATGTCCATGCGCATGGTTCCCATTCAAGGGGTATTCCAAAAGATGGCGCGCATGACACGCGATCTTTCCCGCAGAGAGTCCGACAAAGACGTTGACCTGGTGATGGAAGGTGAACAGACCGAACTTGACCGTACGATCGTCGACAAATTGGCGGACCCCTTGGTTCATATGATCCGCAACTCTGTTGACCACGGCGTTGAACCTATTGAAGAACGCAAAGCGGCAGGGAAACCGCCCCAAGGAACAATTTTGCTGAAGGCTTATCACTCTGCTGGCTCTATCGTTATTGAAATTTCGGACGACGGCCGTGGCCTGAACCGAGAAAAGCTGCTCGAAAAAGCGATCGAGCGGGGCATCATTTTTCCCGATCAGATCCCCACCTCAGATCAGGAAATTTTCGGCGTCATTTTCCAACCCGGTTTTTCCACGGCGGCTCAGGTCACCAGCATTTCCGGACGCGGCGTAGGCATGGATGTGGTTCGACGGAATATTGAAGAACTTCGCGGCAAAATTGATATCGCCTCGACCCCGGGCGTCGGAACCACGTTTACCGTCACTCTGCCGCTGACACTGGCGGTGATTGACGGCCAAATGGTGCGCGTGGGTGGGGATAAATATATTATTCCGATCAACAACATACGCCGCAGTTTCCGCCCGACAGAAGATCAGATTTCCACCGTACATGGTCAGCGCGAAATGGTATTGGTTCGAGATGAGCTTCTGCCGTTGGTACGCCTGCACGAACTGTTTGACCTGAAACCGGACTCGACCAATCCGTGTGAAGGGCTTGTGGTGATTGTTGAAGAAGACAATGAAGCCTGCTGTATGCTGGTGGACGATCTGCTCGATCAGCAGCAGGTCGTGATCAAAGGTCTTGGTCCGCTTCTAAATCAAACCGAAGGTGTTTCCGGCGGTGCAATTATGGGAGACGGAATGGTACGTTTGATTCTTGACATCCCCGGCGTCATAAAACTTTACAGGAAATAGATGAATCCTATTACACGTCAACTGGCCGACCTGAGCAACAACGACTTCGAAACCATTCGCGATCTGGTTTACACCCATTGTGCAATCAATCTGACCGATGACAAAAAAGAACTGGTCCGTTCGAGACTTTCTCGCTACCTCAGACAGTATAACCTCTCATCCTACGCCGATTATATCACGATGGTGAAGGAGGATATTAACGGTCCATTATTCACGCAGTTCATTGATCGGATCAGCACAAACCTGACGAGCTTTTTTCGGGAATCGCGCCACTTTGATTATCTGAAATCGGTTATTGTTCCCGCCCGACTGGCCGAGTCCCGCGGGTCGGCTTCCATCCGCCTGCGCGGCTGGAGTGCTGCCTGTTCCACCGGCGAAGAACCCTACACGGTAGCCATGACCCTGAGCGAAGCCATTCCCGAAGATAAACGCTCTGACATTAAGATTCTGGCCAGCGACATTTCGACGGCCGTCCTTAAAAAAGCGGCAGCCGGTCGTTACACTGAAGAACGAGTCAGCACGATTCCTCCCGATCTGCGCCGCAAATATTTTGATCTGAATAAAAACAAAACCGCCGAGCGGTTTTACACCGCAAAACCGGAACTGCGCAGAATGGTCCTCTTTAAACAGATCAATCTTGTTCAGGAATGGCCGCCTATAACAAAACTTGATTTTATTTTCTGCCGAAACGTCTTCATCTATTTTGACAAGATCACTCACCAAAAGATTGTTGATCGGTTTTACCAAGTGCTCAAACCCAAGGGCGTCCTGTTTATCGGCCACTCAGAATCTCTTTCGGGCATTAAACATTCCTTCAAAGGCGATGGTCCCGCCGTATATGTTAAACCATGAGTCTCGAGTCCAGATTAACCGTCGGCGTTTCCGATGCAAAAGTCTCTAGAAGCTCTAGCGACGTGATCGTTACGTATTCACTGGGTTCCTGCATCGGCGTCTGTATTTATGATGAACGAATCAAACTCGGCGGCATGCTGCACTTTCAACTCCCCGATTCAAAGCTGGACGAAAACAAAGCGAAAATTCGTCCCTATATGTTTGCGGATACCGGGCTGGCCTTCCTGCTCAACGAAATGAAAAACAGAGGGGCCCAAAGGGGCAATCTAACCGTTAAGCTGGCCGGCGGAGCCGCTATGCAGAACGGACCCGCCAACTTTGAAATCGGAAAGCGGAACTTTATCGCCATCCGAAAGGCGCTCTGGAAAGCCGGACTGATGATCTCCAGCACCGACGTCGGCGGAGAGGTCGCAAGGACTCTTTACATGCAGATTGAAACAGGAAAAGTTGTTGTTAAATTTGCCGGAACATCTAAGGAGCTATAGATTATTATGCTTTATACCAAAAAAAATATCCGGGTTCTAATCGTGGATGACTCCGCAATTGTTCGAAAAATTCTTGAGCGCGAACTGAATGCAAAGGAGGGCATTGAGGTGGTTGGAACCGCGCCGGATCCTTATGTTGCACGCGACCAGATTGCTAAACTCAACCCCGATGTACTGACGCTCGACATCGAAATGCCGCGCATGGACGGTCTGGCCTTTCTTCGAAAACTGATGGCCGCTCATCCCATGCCTGTAATCGTGGTCAGCTCACTGGGCGAACGGGGAGGCCCGGTGGCCCTGGAAGCGTTGGAACTCGGAGCCGTGGATGTGGTACAGAAACCAGGGTCATCGTTCAGCGTACAGGATACGTGCGATGAACTGGCCGAACTCATCCGCCACGCACCACGTGCACACTCGCTTGCTCCCCGCCCCAACGTCGTTCAAAGCGCTCCCAGACCTTCTTCCTCAGCGTTGCTGCAGACGACCCACAAAATTATCGCCATCGGCGCATCAACCGGCGGCGTTCAGACGCTGCAGCATATTTTCACGCAACTGCCGGCCACCACGCCGGGCATTGTCGTGGTACAGCATATGCCGCCGCGCTTCACGAAACTCTTTGCTCAGCGTCTCGACACCCTCTGCGCCATGAATATTAAAGAGGCCGTTTCCGGCGACCGCATTATTCCCGGTCAGATTCTCATTGCCCCCGGTGGAAAACATATGACCATCACCCGCAGCGGAGCTCAATATCAGGTGCTTCTTAATGAAGATCCGCCGGTATGCCGCCAACGCCCCAGTGCGGATGTTCTCTTTCACTCCGTCGCAAAATATGCCGGATCCAACGCGGTCGGAGCGATTCTCACCGGTATGGGCAACGATGGCGCCGACGGCCTCCTGGCGATGAAAAATGCCGGGGCAACCACTTTTGCTCAGGATGAAAACAGCTGTATCGTCTTTGGAATGCCCAAAGAGGCCATAAAACTGGGGGCAGCGGACCACATTTGCCCACTCAATGAAATGGCAAAATCTTTATTGGAAGCCGCTTGTCGGTAGGATAGAATGGTGTCGATTTTATGGATAAACGAACTGAAATTCTAGCAGGACTGGACTCAATTGAGCATCTGACCAGCCCGGCGGTTGAGGCCCTTAATGTGCTCAACGATGAAAACGTTGACCAAGCCAAACTGGTAAGAACGATACAACTTGATCCGTCGCTGACCACGAACCTGCTGCGCTTTGCAAACTCGTCCTTTTTCGGGTTTTCACGATCCATTCACTCGGTCAACGAAGCGATCGTTCGGCTGGGCATACGGACAATTCGCCGCATGGTTTACCTTTCAATGGCTTCGGGCGTGGCACAACGCTCGGTCGTCGGTTATGAACTGGCACCGCAGGTGTTATGGAAACATCTGATTTCCAGCGCGGTCTGCACCGAAATCCTTGCCAGGAAAACAGAAAAACCCGCTTGCGACGTTGCCTTCACCGCCGCGCTTCTGCACGACATCGGCAAACTGTTGCTTGGACACTATTTAGCCGTCGATGCCAAACCGATTCTTGAATTGGCCCACAAGGAGCACATTCCCTTCAATCAGGCCGAGACCATGGTTCTCGGCATCGACCACGCCGAAGTCGGCGCAGAACTCCTTCGGCGCTGGAAACTTCCGGAAATCATCATTGATGCCGTCCGCTGGCACCATGATCCCGAAAAAGTTGAAGGTGATAAAACCGCGGTCGATGCCGTCCACATTTCAGATACCATCTGCTTTATGGCCGGAACCGGACTTGGTATCGACGGGCTCAGCTACACCGTTTGCCACGAATCGGAAAAACGCACCGGCATTACCTTGCGGATTGTCGAACAGATCCTCTGTGAGCTGCAGGACGAAGTCGATAAGATCGATCAACCGATGTAAAAAATCAGGGTGCCCGTTAGGCACCCTGCCCAAACGCCATAGGCTAAAGCGACCATCCGCCGCCCAACGCCTTATAAAGACGCACGGTGGTTTCGCCCAATCGCCCTTTACTGATTGCCAGATCGCGTTGCAGTGCATAGAGCGCGCGTTGCGCATCTAACACATTATTGAAATCAGAAAGCCCGTTCACATTGCGGTCCTTCGCAATTTCTTCTGCCCCGCGCGCCGCTTCCACGGCCTTTTCGAGCGCGGTGTAACGCTCCCGCTCCATCTGATAATCCATCAACGCATCGCGCACCTCGCGCACCGCATTCAGTACGCTCTTTTCATACGCCGCCAGCGCCTGCTCCTGCCGCGCTTCCTGCACCTTAACCGAACTCCGGATCGACCCCGCATGGAAGATCGGCCAGCTCACGCCGGGCGCAATGCTGTAACGGCCGCTGTCGCTCTCAACCAAGGAAGACGCATTGAGCGATTCCAGCCCGATGGAGCCTACCAAGCTGAATGTGGGATAGAGCGCTGCCTTCGACTGTCCAATCCGCGCGGTTTGAGCCGCCAATTGACGCTCTGCACGCCGAACATCAGGACGACGGCGTAACAGATCGGCAGGAATGCCCTCAAGATTCCGCTCCGCAGTTATTTCCCCCGCACCTTTTTCTGAGAGCTCCAGCGCACCGGGGAGCTCTCCAACGAGAACGGCCAACGCATTCCGGCTCTGTTCAATCGCCGTTTGAATCGGCGGAATCGAAGCGCGTGTACTCGCCAAATTATAGCGCGCCTGTTGTACGGCAAGGTCATTGCTCAGCCCACCCGACAAACGCGATTCCTGCAGGTCAAGGGTATCCTGCTGGGCTTGCAGCGTCGATTGAGCCACTTCGAGCAATCGTTCATTGGTGCGCAGTTGCAGATAGGCCAGCGCTGTTTCTGCCGCTACGCTCACCTGCACATCGCCGAGATTCGCCTCCTGCGCCTCCCAATCGGCAACGGCGGCTTCGACACTGCGACGTGTACCGCCGAACAGATCAATCTCCCAGACGGCATCCAGCCCGGCGCTGTACAACGTCTGCGCAGAGCCCAAACCGCCCGCATTTATTGCGGTTTCCTGCCGCACCACACGTCCGCTCCCATCCACCGAGGGACCATATCCGCCCCGCGCCACGCCCAACTGAGCACGCGCTTCGCGCACCGTTGCAATCGCGCTTTTCAGGTCAGCATTATGCTCCAGCGCCAACGCAATCAGCCGATCCAACTCGGGATCGTTAAACTGCGTCCACCACTCCGCCGCATCGACCGACTCCGGCGTCGTATCGTTCAGTTCAGGGAATGAAGGAGGCGTATGGTTGGGCCCTATGTTTATGCATCCGGTGAGGAGAGTTAATCCAGCGCATAAAAGAATCAGCAACGATGCCGCATGATGCTTCTTCCACGAGGCCCCGGCTTTAGACCGCATTCCGTCGAAGAAGGCATACAATGCAGGAACCAGCACGATGCCGAACACCGTGGCCGCAACCATGCCCCAAAAAACAGTGGTCCCGATGGCGCGCCGACTGGCGGCCCCGGCACCCGTTGCCAGCACCATCGGAAGCACCCCGAGAATGAAGGTGAAGGCCGTCATCAAAACCGCACGAAAACGCTGATATGCCCCGTCGGTCGCCGCCTCCAGCGAACTCAGCCCCTCTTCTCGACGACTTTTCGCAAACTCGACGATCAAGATGGCATTTTTACTGGCGAGTCCAATCAGTAGGATGAGGCCCAGCTGCGCATAAATGCTCAACGACATTTTCAGCGCAAACAGCCCCATCAATGCGCCGAACGAAGCCACCGCCACCGAAAGAATAACCGGGAGCGGAATCGTCCAGCTTTCATACTGCGCCACAAGGAAGAGATACCCGAAAACCAGCGCCATCAAGATCAACGTCGTGGACTGACCGGACGTCTTGCGCTCCTGATAACTGAGTCCGGACCAGGCGATCGAATACTCCTCCGGCAGCGTATCCTTTGCCAGCTTCTCGACCTTATCCATTACATCGCCCGAACTGGTTCCCGGCATCAGCTGGGCGGTAATCGATGCAGAGGCAAACTGGTTAAACCGATTCACGGTGCGCGGCGCCAGAATGGTCTTCACCTTGACCAGCGAAGCCATGGGCACCATAGCCCCGGCTCGACTTTTCACGTAGAGTCGGTTGATGGCTTCCGGATCCTGTCGATATTTCCAATCCGCCTGTGCAATCACGCAGTTGACCTGTCCATTGATATTGATGTCGTTCACATACCGCGAACCCAGCTGATTCTGCAATGAAGCAAATATAGAAGAGACCTGAACATCCAGCGCCTCTGCTTTCACGCGATCTACATCCACAAAAAGCGTCGGCGTTGAAGCCGTATAGGTGCTGTACGCCATCATCACCTCCGGCATAGCATTCAACGGTCCCAGAAAACGGCCCATGGCTGCTTCGAGTTTATGCGGATCGGGATCACCTATGGCCTGAAGCTGAATTTCCAGCCCGCCGCTGGTGCCTAAGCCCATAATGGCCGGCGGAACAAAGAGCTGCACCTCGGCCTCAGGAACCCCGGCCATCATGCCGTTCAACTGTTGCTGAATCGCCTCAATACTCTTGCTCGCCTCTTTCCGCTTGTTCCAGTTTTCAAGACCGACGAGAACAAAGCCCATATTTTCGCCGCTGCCGCCGATCAGGCTGAAGCCGGAAACGCCGATGGTAAAATCGACTCCGGGGGTTTCCATAATTTGCGGCGTAATCTGGTCCAGCACCTCCTGCGTACGCGATCCCGTGGCCCCTTCGGGCAATTGGAGACTGCCCATAATCATGCCCTGGTCCTCTTCAGGAAGAAAGGAGGAGGGACTGTTTGAAAAGGCAAAATAGCTTCCACCGATGGCGACCACCAGACAGAGAATGGTCAGCACCCTCCGTCGCGCCAGCCCGCGGGCTACCGCAACATATCCGTTGCGCCCGCGCCCCAGCATCGTATTAAACCAGCGAAGCGGCCCATGCTTTTTTTCCTTTGGAATGCGCAAAATGGTCGAACAGAGCGCCGGCCCCAGCGTCAGCGCCATCGTCGAGGAAAAAACCACTGCAGCGGAAATCGTCAGCGCAAACTGCTGATAGATCCGCCCCGTAATACCGCCCACAAATCCCACCGGAACAAAGATGGAGAGCAGCACCAACGTCGTGGCCACAATCGCTCCAGACACATCTTCCATGGCCCGATAGGTCGCCGCTTTATGGTCCAGTCCTTCAGTTTCCATCAAATGGAGTACGCGTTCCACCACCACAATCGCATCGTCCACCACAATCCCGATCACCAGAATCAATGCAAACAGCGTCAGTGTATTGATCGAAAACCCGCACGCCATCAGCACCGCAAAAGTAGAGAGCAGCGAAACCGGAATCGCCAGCAGAGGAATCAGCGTGGCACGCCAATCCTGCAAAAAGAGGTAACAAACAAACACCACCATCGCAAACGTGATAAGGAGAGTTTTAATAATTTCACTAATACTCGTGCGTACATATTCCGTGGCATCATAAGGAAGCACCACTTTCATATCATCAGGAAACTGCTTTTCGAGCTCCTTCAGTTCGGCGCGAATCTGATTCATCGTTTCCAGCGCGTTGGAACCGGAGGTCCGAGTCATAAACATACCCACCGCAGTTCCGCCGTTATACTGCGTATTGTGCGTGTAAGAATCCGCACCGAGCTCGACGTCCGCCACATCCTTCAAGCGAACCACCGCCGTACCGTCTGTGCGGACAATAATATTTTCAAAATCGACCGGATCGCTGAGCCGCCCTTTGGACTGAAGCGTATAACTTACCCGCGCAGAATCATCGGACGGCACCGTACCCACTGAACCCGGAGAAGCCTGAATATTCTGCTGTCGAATCGCTCCCAACACATCATCCACGCTCATGCCGAGTGCGGCAATACGGTCCGAATCAAGCCATACGCGCATGCTGTATTTCGCCCCGAACACCATCATGCTGCTCACGCCCGGCAGACGTTCCAGCGAAGGACGAATATAGTCATACGCATAGTTGCTCATAAAGAGCTGATCCTTTGTACCTTTAGGCGACATCAGGGCAATAAACCCCAGCATATCGGAATCTTCCGTCTGCACCGACACGCCCTGCTCAATCACCTCGCTCGGCAAAAGCGGCGTGGCGCGCTGCACCCGATTCTGCACCTGCACCTGTGCAATATCGGGATCCGTTCCTACCTCAAAGGTCACGCTCAGCGAATAACCGCCGTTTCCATCCGAGGACGAAGACATATAGAGCATATTGTCTACACCATTCACCGCCTGCTCAATCGGTGCGGCCACTGACTCCGCCAACACCTCCGCATTCGCGCCCGGATAGGAAGCCGATACCGTCACCTGCGGCGGAGCAATCTGCGGATACTGTGCAACCGGCAGCATAAAAATGGAGAGCAAACCGGCCAGCGCCATGACAATCGAGATCACCCCGGCAAACCGAGGCCGCCGGATAAATACGCTCGAAAAATTAAACTTATGGGGTTTCAAATTCATAAAAACAGTCCGTATAAAAAATTCTACTATTCAGCGTCAACAGCCTGGGGCTGAACCATCGCGCCTGGCTGCACCTTCTGGACGCCGGCCACCACCACACGGTCGCCTTCATCCAAGCCCGACTCGATAATCCGACGAGCCCCCACATGCACTCCGGCGCTCACCGGTTTTGCAACCACCGTGTTATCAGCCGTCACCGTCCACACAAACGCACCGTCGGCATTGTGCATAACCGCTTCCGCAGGAACAACGATGCGCTCCGGCTCATTTCCATCCTGCACCAATACGTTCACAAAATTATTGGGCACCAGCATCCGATCCGCATTGGGGAAACGCATCCGAATATCGATCGTTCCCGTCGCCGCATTCATCTGATTATCATCAAAATCAATCTCCCCCGCCGCAGGTAAAACCACCCCGTTCGAAAGTCGAACCCTTACAATCGGGGCATAACCCTCTTCGTTGGAATAGCGTTCAAACTCGGTTAAATATTCCGAATCCGGCATCGCAAAAACCACACGGATCGGGTCCAGCTGAACAACCGTTGCCAATGCACCCGACGACGGAGAAACCAGGTTCCCCTTCGTAATCAACGCCCGGCCGACTCGTCCATCAATCGGCGACTTAATCTCCGTATATTCCAGATCGATCTCCGCACGGCGCACCGCGGCCTTCGCCTTCTGCACCAATGCACGGCCTTCGGACTCATTCGCCACCGCCGCATCCAGATCCGATTTCGAAACACTCCGATCGTCCACCGACTTGAGCATCGCCAAATATTTTTCTGCGTGCTCCAGCGTCGCTTCCGCCTGCGCCAGCTCCGCTTTACGCTGCGCCAGCTCCGCTTCATAGGAAGCCGAATCAATCCTGAACAGCAGATCGCCCGCAGCAACACGGCTCCCTTCTCGGAAACAAACCTCTTCAATGGTTCCCGCCACCTGAGCCATAATACTCACCTGTTGAACCGGCTCAACGCGCGCAATATAATCCCGAACCGGACTCGCCTGCTCCTTCTTCACCGTTATCACATGAACAACCGGCGGAGCACCGCCCCCGCCCATCACGGCCGCCGCAGACATTTCACTCCCCGCGCCCGGACTCGACAGCACTCCACGTAAAAAATAACCTGCCCCCAGCGCAACCGCTGCCGCCAAAACAACCGTAATAATCCAAGATGCCTTACTCATAACTTCTATCCTTTCTCTACAAGCTCATTAAACATTGAATCAAATCCATATCTCAGCCGTTGGAACAACTCCTCCTCCGACATCAGCCCCAGCATAAACATCCGCATCAGCCCTAACCAGGTGGCCAACAGAATCGAACCCAGCTTATCCGCATCCACCGAGGCATCCACCAACCCTCGTTCCTTCAGCAGCGAAACCGCCACGGCATATTTCTTGAACGGATCTTCACCCACCTGCTCTAACCCAGTACGAACCTCCGCAATCAACTCTTCCGACCACTCAATTTGAAAATTCACAAAAAACTCAAACTTCCGCAGTTGCGGGTCTTTAATAGTTTTTTCCGCCGATCTCAGGATGCACGTACGCAGCGCCTCCAACGAAACAGACGCCGTAACCGGATCACCCAGCTCCTTTTCCTTCCGAGCAATACTCGACTCAATCAGCGCAACCAGCAGATCGGACTTCGTCTTAAAGTGCCAATAGACTGCACCCTTCGTCAGTCCAATTTGCTGCGCAATATCGACAAACGTCGTCCGCGAATACCCCTTGCGTGAAAACACATCCAGCGCCGCCTCCAAAATCTGCCGTCGCGTCTCCTCCGCCTCTTCTTTCGTTCTTCGAGCCATTTTTCGCCCTTCGCATGTATTAAATGAGGCGCACTTATACATACCTTCAAGTAGGTATGCAAATGAAAACAGCCAAAAAAAGGGGGCCTACTTCGCCGATCAAAAGGGATAAAAACAGTGCGGAGGATAATCCATAAACGCGGAGTTTGAAGAGGAAATTCTGGACGGACTGAGCTGTGAATTTATACAGCGAGTGAAACGATGACATCGGCGCAAGGTAGACGAAGCCTCCTGCTTCGTTCAGACGTTCAAGACACCCGTATACTTGAAAGGCTTTCCAGTATAGAGTCGTAAAGATTGAGATCATCAGCGACAGAGATAAAACGAGGATAAACCCCTTTCATCGGAGGGGAGTAGGAGAATGAGTATGATTAGGATTGTGGCACATCTGCTGGGAGAGCAGATTGCAACGAATGCAGGAAAAACAACGAATGCGGAATCATTGTGCCATCAAATCATTTTTCCGAATATGTTTTCTTTGCGCGCTCTGCGACTTTGCGCGAATTAAAACCTCCGAGTCCTCTGTGTCCTCAAGTGCAGCGGGTGGTAACATGATTTGCGGAGATAAGAGCTGGAGTCGATTTAATTCGGCGGAACTTCGAACTCTATTTCACGCGACGGGGACGTCGCGTCTGCGAGGACGCACATCAAGATATGGGCAGATAGAGATGTCTGACTGTGGAGGAAACAGCTGAGCCCATATATTGTCGTTTTTCGACGCAGTGAGCTTGAACACCCCGTCCGGTTTCTGCATTAATGAGCGGCACTATGAGCGATATAGATACACTGGTCATCATTCCGACCTACAACGAAATAGAAAACATTAAGAAGATGACCACCGCGGTGCTCGATACCTCACCGCATGTCGACATCCTTTTTGTGGACGATAACTCGCCCGACGGCACCGGCAAGCTGGCGGACGAGCTTTCTGAAAAATATGAGCGCGTGCATGTGATGCACCGCACCGCCAAGGAAGGTCTGGGGCGCGCATATATTGCCGGGTTTAAATGGGCGCTGGAGCGCGACTATGCCTATGTCATGGAAATGGACTGCGACTTCTCGCACGATCCCAAAGAGATTCCCAACTTCCGCGATAAAATTATCGCCGGACATGATTTAGTGCTGGGTTCGCGCTACGTCGGCGGCGTGCGGGTGCTCAACTGGCCGATGTCGCGCCTGATGCTCAGCCGCGGTGCGGGGGTGTATGTTAAAATGATTACCGGCATGCCGGTTTCCGACCCCACGGGCGGCTTTAAATGTTTCCGGAGGGAACTGCTGGAATCCTACGACTTTGACGCGGTAAAGGCTAACGGTTACGGCTTCCAGATTGAGATGACCCACAAGGCCTGGATGAAAGGGTTCCGGATCGGCGAAGTACCGATTGTTTTTGAAGATCGCCAGGAAGGCACTTCAAAAATGAGTGGCAACATTGTCTACGAAGCGCTCTGGGTGGTTTGGGCGCTCGCCATTCGAAACGCCTTCCGCCGGAAGCCGCGAGCGTAAGGATATTTTTTTTATTCTCGGGCAACCCAAAGAGGTGACTTATCCCCTTTGGTTTTTGAACGCACACATCAGCCCATCGCCGTATCGATTCGATTTAACCTGAGAACTTCACTTGTTTTAATGGTTGGCGCAAACTAAGCTGACAAGCTGTATTGATAAGTTTTCATCGAAAGGGACAGCGCAATGAAAAAACAGCGAATCGGAATTATACTGGCACTGGCAACCACCGTTGGATTGGCCCAAGCGGATCAGGCGCTGATGGATCTGCTCGAACAGGTATCGCCGCCGCCGCAGGAATATATCCGCATTCCTGCCAGCTATGTTCTTTCTTCATTGGAAAAAAGTGCCCGCAGCAGCGGAAAGTCCGAACTGATCGCTTTCTCGATCAAAAATGAGTTAGAGGGATCAGAAAACACAGAACTCTCCATCGATTTTACCGGCATGAATATGCTCAAAGCGATCCAGGTCGTGGCCAAGGCGATGGGCGGCGGCGCAGATTTCCAGGAAAAGAGTGTTGTGATTATGGATGAAAATCTTCTGCCGCAGAATAATCCAAAACCCGATGAATCGACCTCTGCCAAAAACTCTAAACGCGCTAAAGATCCCCTCTTCTCGTTCTCCGATATCAGCCACGCCCTTGTATTCGTTGAAAACGGCGATGGCCGAGGCAGCGGATTTGTCGCAAAAATGGGTGACTCGGTATATTTCATCAGCAATCAGCATAACTTTTTTGGAGCTGAGTCGCTGAAACTTAAAACCATGGATGGGAAAACCCTGAAACCGGCGGAATTTGAATATCACAAAAATCTGGATCTCATCCGAATGAAGTTAAGTGAGGACAGTCTCAAAGACCTGACGATTTTGACCCTTTCAGAAAAAACCCCCAGCACAGAGGATCGCATTTTTCTCTACGGAAACAGTGCGGGTAGCAATGTGGCGACCGAACTGGATAGCGAAATTATCGGTGTCGGCCCAACCAGCATTGAAATTAAAAAAGAAATAGTTCCCGAAAACAGCGGAAGCCCCATATTGAACCGCGAAGGCAAGGTCGTTGGCGTCGCCTACGCAACGCCGGAGACTGAGTTTGAAAAGGGAAGCCCTTACAATAAACTCCTCGAAGACACCCTCTTTTCAGAAGTCAGACGCTATGGTATCCGTATCCCGGAAGAGGGATGGGTCAAGGGAAACCTCCCTTCTTTCCTGAATCAAACCTATCAATTGATGGATATGCAGTCTTACTTGATGGCGAGTTACACCCTGTATAAATATGCTTTAGGAGACAGACAGTCCGTCGCGCCGGCCCAGAGCATTATTGCCTATTACGAAAAAATAACGAACACAGGAAAACCGCTTATAGATTTCAAATTTGAAGAGACGGAAAAAGAACTTCAACAGATGGTCCGCTCCTTTAAGCTTCTTGTCAACGACATTGCCTACGCTCCTCCTGTGAAAACTAAACGCTTAAAAACCGAATTGGAAATCGACGCTGAGCGAGTTTCGCGGATCATGTCGCGGTTCTTTTCTGATAAGATCCGCGCTGTAAAAACTCAGGCCGAACAAACAACCTGGCAATCGGGTCTATTAGAAGAACAGGCAGAAGCATTGATCGAAATTGCCGACGAATTTATTCTACAGACAGAGACGCTCAAACAATGAGCTGAAGAGATCTTGTGTTTAATACAAATGGAACACACATGTTCTCTTCATTCGGAACTGCATGAAAGTTATCATCACAGAAAAGCCGTCGGTGGCGCGCGACATTGCCGCCGTTCTCAAGATTCAGGAAAAGAAAAAAGGCCATATTGAAGGACGCGGCTGCGCGATCACGTGGGCCTTCGGCCACTTGGTCACGCTGCTTGATCCCGGCGAATATGACCCGGCGTTGAAGAAATGGAGCATCGCCCCCCTTCCCTTTATCCCGAACGAGTTTAAGCTCAAACTCATCGAAAACCCCGGAGTGGCCGAACAGTTCGAAACCATCAGCCGATTATGCAAAGAAGCCGAAGAGATCATATGTGCCACCGATGCCGGGCGCGAGGGGGAACTGATCTTCCGCTATATCCTTGCGCTCTCCGGCTGCGAGGATAAACCGATCCGCCGCCTCTGGCTCAGCTCGCTTACGCCCGAAGCGGTTCAGGAAGCGTTCAAGACGCTGAAGGATGGACACGAATATGACAATCTCTACGCCGCCGCGCGTTGCCGCTCGGAGTCGGACTGGATTGTCGGCTTGAACGCCACACGGTATCACACGGTGCGCCACGGCCGTCTTGGAGGGACCGGCGACCGCGTGCTCTGGAGCATCGGCCGCGTTCAAACCCCGGTGCTCGCAATGATTGTTCAGCGCGACGACGAAATTCTTCAGTTCCGCCCCAAACCGTTTTGGGAACTGACCACGCAATATCGCGAGACGACCTTTAAATATACCGGCGAGCGCTTTGACGAACCGGAAAAAGCGAACGAACTGCTTGAGCGCATTACGAATCAGCCGCTCACGATTACAGGGATCTCTGGGAAGCAGAAGAATGAGCCTCCGCCGCAGTTGTTTGACCTTACGACGCTCCAGCGCGAAATCAATAAAACCGATGGTCTCTCGGCGGCCGACACGCTCGCGGCGACGCAAAACCTCTATGAATCAAAGCTCCTTACCTATCCAAGAACCGACTCGCGCTACCTCACTACTGATATGAAACCGCGCATCCCCAAAATCTTTGAGCAGCTCAAAGCGATCCGTGCGGAGCATATTCAGCCGCTTAATCTGGCAAAGCTTCCCTTCACAAGCCGCATTATCGACGACAAGAAGGTGACCGATCACCACGCCATCATTCCTACCGGCATATCGCCCCGATCGCTCGGACGAAATGAACAGCTGGTGTACAACGCCGTCGTTACACAGTTTATCGCTGCCTTTTACCCCATCTGCACCAAGAAAATCACCACCGTCGACGGCGTCAGCAACGAAGCAGCGTTTCAGGCTAAAGGCACAATGATTCTGGAACCCGGATGGGCGATCCTCTTCCCGAAAAAAAAGAAAAAGGCGGAAGACGACGACCAGGCGCTACCCGAATTCAAAAAAGGTGAAAGCGGACCACACGAACCGGCGCTGCGCGAAGGAAAAACCAAACCGCCTCAATACTTTAATGAAAACTCGCTGCTTGGTGCGATGGAGGCCGCCGGAAAGTGGGTGGAAGACGACGAGCTGCGCGAAGCGCTCAAGGAGCGGGGAATCGGAACACCGGCCACGCGTGCGGCCATTATTGAAACGCTGCTAAAGCGGAATTATATCCGCCGAAACAAAAAGCAGATTCGAGCCACCGATATGGGCCGCTGTCTGGTTGCGCTGGTGCAGGATCCGCTGCTGAAATCGCCGGAACTCACCGGGGAATGGGAAGGCAAGCTTAAGCATATTGAGCGCGGCGAAAGCGATGCGGCCGAGTTTATGAGCGGAATTTCCGACTACACGCGCAGCCTGATTTCCAGCAGTTCAACCGCCCAACTCGACACCACGCGCTGGGGTGAATGTCCACTCTGCGGCGGAAAAGTGATTAAGGGAAGAAGCGCTTACGGATGCTCCCGATGGAAAGAGGGTTGTCCCTTTGTGCTTGAATCCGAATACAAAGGACTCCATCTCTCGCCCAACCAAATGCAGGTACTGCTGCAGATGCGCATACTGCCCTACTCCGTCCAGATTGAAGACAAACCGCGTTTGCTGATTCTCTCCCAACAGGGATTTCTGATGGACATCGACCTGCCGTCCGCCGACCGGCAGAAGAAAAAACAAACAACCACTAATTCACACTGATCTCCACTAATTATTAGTGCTGATTAGAGAAAATTAGTGGTTTGAAACGCCCGAAGATTTAAACCTTACAGTGTATCTATCAGTCGAGCTCGTTCGGCCAGTTGCTCAACGTCGCCTGCACCGATGATCAGCAGCAGATCGCCCGGTTGCAGCGCAGCGCACACCTCGTTCCATGCGGCGTCCAGCGTCGGCACATAGTGAACCCGCCCGTTCCACTCGTCCGAAAAACGAGCCAGCAGATCGAGCGAAGTTCCGCCTTCAATCGGTTGTTCGGAGGCGGCGTACACCGGCACCAGCCAAAGCGTATCGATGCCCTCAAAGCTCGGCGGAAAATCGGCACTCAACGCGAGCGTCCGGGTGTAGCGATGCGGCTGAAAAACGGCGAGCAACCGCTTCGGCCTCAGCTCCAGCGCCGTCTGCACCAGCGCAGCTATTTCCGTCGGATGATGCGCGTAGTCGGAGATAACGCGAACGCCGCCGCTTTCAAAAACCGTCTCAAAACGGCGGCGCACCGGCTGAATCTTTTCCATCTCAGCGAGCAGCTCGTCCGAGGTTTTCCAGTTTCTACACACCGCCGACGCCGCCGACGCGTTCCACTGGTTATGCCGCCCCGGCAAGGCCAGCGGAAGCGGTTCCGCCGGAAAGTAAAAGGGTTCACATTTAGGATGCTCCGCACAAAGACGACGCGCAATCGGATCGTTGGAACAATAATAGACTTTCTTCCGCGTATTCCGAATCAACTGTTCAAAGCAGCCGATAAAGGCCGCCTCGGAGGCATGATGCTCCATGTGATCATAGTCAATATTGGTAATCACCGCATAGTCCGGCGTATAGCCGGAAACCGTCCCATCCGACTCATCGGCCTCAACCACCATCACTTCACCATCACGAGCAACGCCGTCAAATCCACCCACTTCGCCGCCGATGCAGTATCCGCAGTTCAGCAGTTGCGCAATCATCGCCGTGGTGGTGGTTTTTCCATGGGTTCCGCTCACCGCAATGCAGGTCCGTGCACGCATCAGCGCGGGCAAAACCTCGCCGCGGCGGGAAACCGGAAGACCGCGCTCCAGCGCCGCCTGAACCTCCGGATGGGTGTCCGGAACGGCCGTGGAACGCACCAGCCAGCTGACGGATGAATCGATGTGCACCGCCGCGTGCCCCGTCTTAATCGAAATTCCGTTGCGCTCCAGCCACTCCGTTTGACGATTACGCCGGAGATCGCAGCCCGAAACCGTAAAGCCGCGCTCTTTCAGCAGCCATGCCACACCGGCCATACCGATGCCGCCGATGCCCATCAGATGCACATGACCGCCGCAGTGAATCTGCTCCTCTGCCTGATCAACTGGACCCATCGCTACTCACCCGCCACCCGTTCAAGCAGAGAGGCTAACTCTTCCGCCGCATTGGGTTGCGCCCGTTTCTTCATTGCAACAGCCATTCGTTCAATCCGTTTCGGGTTGCGCGATACGTTCGTTAAATAGTCCGCCAACCAGGAATCGGTCAAATCATCCTGTGCCACCACATCGGCGGCACCGGAATCCTGCATAACCCGCGCGTTACCCATCTGATGATCGCGAATCGCAAACGGATAAGGAACAAACAGTGCCGGCACACCGAAAGCCGCCAGCTCTGCACAGCTTGCCGCCCCCGAACGGCAAATCGCCAGATCGACGTTCAAATAGAGTTCATCCATCTTCTGCACAAAATGGTGTACCTGAGCTTTAATCCCCGCAGAAGCATACACCCGTTCCACTCCGCTGCTGTCCTGCAAACCGGCAATATGCTGAACTTCCAGCAACGCCCCTCCTGCAGCCGCCGTCGCAATCGCCGGAGGCACCGTGACATTCAGCACCTGTGCCCCGCGGCTTCCGCCCATCACAAGAATACGCAACGGAGCAGTCGAATCGCGCTTCGGTCGCGGCTGCGCACCGGCGAGTTGAAGCTCTTTACGCAGCGGCATCCCTGTGGTCTCAATACGGCTGTGTTTAAGGTAATAGCGCGTTTTATCAAAACTCACGGCCACCGCATCGGCCTTACGGACCAGAAACGAAACGGCGCGCCCCGGCACCAAATTGGCCTCATGCAGCACGTAGGGAATTCCCAGCTTAATCGCCGCCTTCACCGGGCCGAAAGAGGCATAACTGCCCATCGCCAACAGCACATCCGGCGGATCCTTGCGCATTGATCCGAGCGCGGAGCGATACGCCTTAACCAATCGGACCACCGTCTTTAGACTGCGCAGCGAAAGACCAAACTGAAATCCCTCCGATGGCACCGTTACCATTTTACCCGGCCAGTCGCGAACCGCATCGCTCTCCACATCTTTACCCGCCATCCACAGCGTTACATCATGCCCTCGTTCAACCAGCGCACGCGCCGTTGCAAGCCCCGGAAAAATGTGTCCCCCGGTACCGCCGCACGCCACTCCGATTTTAAGTTTTTTGTCCATAAACTCTATCCATTAAAAGGTTGGAACTTTTAGCACGGGGTTCCTGGGAAGACACGCCAATAATCTACACAATAAAGAACGGCAACGGAGAATAGCCCACAATTTGAAGAAGTATGCTTTCGTCTATGCGTTTCCGGTTTTCCCCGCTCCCGCCCTACCAGAAATGGTAGGCATTATATTTAACCACGTAGAGACCGAGCAGAAAATTGGTGGTTGCGTGTGCAATGATGGCGGCCCAGATGTCGCGCGTTTTGATGTAGAGCAGCCCAAAGGCAATGCCGCAAATGAGTCCGGCCATCCACTCGCGGTGTTCTATCCCGAAGAAGGCGGAAATCACCAGCAGCATGACCCAGTTGAGCTTACCGGGGTCGATCTTAAAAAAGGGACTGCCCTGCATCCAGCGATACAAAAACCCGCGGAAGAAAAATTCTTCGATGATCGCGATCACGACGGTGGTTCCGAACATATGCACCCAGAAGGTAAACCACCCGGTGACTCGCGGATCGTAGGCGTGCAACCCGGCATGCTCGCCCTCCTGAATCACTTCATAAGGGAGCATTTGGCCCTGCCCGTTATCATAAAGCTCGCGCGTTTTAAACGGTTCGGTCAGCTCAACAAAGAGGCGATCATACCACTCGGTCACCGCCGGAGCCTTTTGCTGCACCCAAGGGGTTTCGAGTCCAACCCAGACCACGAGGATCAAAATACCGACCCCAACGGCCGCCGGAATATTTTTCAGCTGCAGCCGAGGATACCAGCGCCAGGGTCGAAAGGCGGCAAGAATGATGAGCCCGCCGATGGTGCGGAAGAGATAGTTTTCAGACCAGACCATCAAGGTCAGCCAAATGGCAAACGGAAGGGCATGAGCAATGACGGCCCAGGAGTTTTCTTTCTGCTCTTCCGGAGTCAGCTCCGTCGCGCGTCGTTCGCTCATGTTGTCTAGTCCTCTTTATCGCTTTTGGAGTCGGCCTTTTTGGGCTCTTCGTCATCCGACTCCGCGCCTTCGCGCTGGCCTTTTTTAAATTCGCTCAGACTCTTCCCCAGTGAGCGAGAAAGCTCCGGCAGTTTCTTGGCGCCGAAGAGCAGCAGAATGACCAGAAAAACCAGAAATATTTCGCTGCCGCCGGACATTCCCGGAATAAATGCCAATAGTTCCATACCCTACTCCTCGTCTTTCTTCGCTTCCGCGGAAACAACCGCTTCATCATCATGCTGTTCTCGGCTTTTCCGGCGGATCGCACCGCGCTCGGAAAAGTGAAGAAACCATATACAGAATTCATACAGCAGAATCAACGGGATCGCCATTTGAACTTGCGTTGCCCAGTCGGGCGGAGTCAACAACATAGCCAGAATAAAAATGCCCACAATCACGTGCCGCCGCTTATTCCGCAGCTGCGCCGAAGAGAGCACACCCACCTTACCCAGCGAAATGATGATGACCGGCAACTGAAAAGCGACGCCAAAACCCAGCAGCACCTGCAGCACAAAATCGATGTACTTGCGATAATGGAGAATATTCGCTCCGTTCAAGCGCTCGTTCACCTTCATCAGCAGATCAATCGCCACCGGAAGCGTGATGCGGTACCCCACCACAATCCCGACCAGAAAAAGAATGCCGGAAAAAAATGCGATCCGCTGAATCACACGGCGCTCCGTATCCCGAACCCCCGGCAACACAAAGGAGCCGACGATAACCATCAGCGCAGGAAGACTCACCACCAGCCCGCCCCAAAAGGAAAGCGAGAACCACATTTTAAAGCCCGAGGTCAGCTCATGGAACTGCAGCGTGACGCGCCCGGAATCGAGATACGATTGCGCCGGGACTAAAAACATCTGAATCATCCACGGCACAAAAAACGCCGTAAGTATCATTCCGATCGCCAGCGCAATCCCCGAACGAATCAGTGTTTTACGAAACTCCTCCAAGTGATCGAGAAACGGCATTTCCCGATCGTCATATCGAAAGCGTGCAGCGAGCGATTTAAGCGGATTTTGCATCGTCGCCCTCATCCGCATCACTCACCGCTTCGTCCGCGTGAAACTCCGCCGGCGCACCTTCAGACTCCAGCTCCTCGCCGATCCGGCACGGCTCTTCATCCTTCAGATCGCCGTACAAGATTTCATGCTTAAAGCTTTCCGCCGTATTACGGAGCCGCCCCAGCGTTTCGTTCATTTTCCGAAAAATGCGGGGGGCATCCTTGGCACCGAACAGCATCAGCAACACCAGCGCCACCACGATTAACTCGGGCGCGCCGGGGCCGATATATGCAAGCTCTGACAGCCCGGAATACATGATTAGGCAAAATCGTTACGATAACTTTGGCGCAGCACAAAATCCATCAGCACCAGCGCGGTCATGGTTTCAACAATCGGCACAGCGCGCGACACCACGCATGGATCGTGACGACCCTTGGCTTCTAGCACGGTCGACTCGCCGGTGAATGTCGACGTCTTCTGAGCCTGCCCAATCGTGGCCGGCGGCTTAAAGGCCACACGAAAAACAATCGGCTCGCCGTTGGAGATCCCGCCCTGCACGCCGCCGCTGTAGTTGGTGCGGGTGCCGAGGCGCCCGTCGGCCTTCAGCTCGTACGGATCGTTATGCTCCGAACCCAACATGCGCGCGCCGGAAAAACCGGAGCCGATTTCAAATCCCTTGGTAGCAGGAATCGACAGCATCGCCTGCGCAAGCTTGGCTTCCATCCGTTCAAATACCGGCTCACCCAGACCGACCGGAACATTTTCAACCACGCAGGTCAGCACACCGCCGACCGAATCCTTGCGATCGCGCGTAGCGGCCACAAGTTCGATCATCTTTTCCGCCGCCGCTTCGTCGGGGCAGCGGATGATGTTGGCATCAATCTGCTCGCGCGTCGGCGGCTCTGCACTGAGATCGCGTGCATCAATGTTTCCGACGGAGCTGACCCACGCTGTAATCTGAGTGCCGAACTGCTCTTTGAGCCACTTTTCGGCAATGGCCCCTGCCGCCACGCGGCCGATCGTTTCGCGCGCGCTGGAACGACCGCCGCCGCTGGAGGCGCGGTTTCCGTATTTCATCTGATAGGTAAAGTCGGCGTGCGAAGGCCTCGGCACATTGCTCATTTCGCCGTAGTCGCCCGGGCGCTGATCCTTATTGTTGACCATCAGCCCGATCGGCGTTCCCAGCGTTTTCCCGTTTTCCACGCCGGAGAGAATAATGATCTGATCGGCCTCATCGCGCGGGGTGGTCATATCGCTCTGGCCGGGTCGGCGGCGTGAAAGCTGCGGCTGAATATCCGCCTCGCTCAGTTCCAGATTTGCCGGACAACCGTCCACAATGGCGCCGACCGCCTTGCCGTGCGACTCTCCAAAGGTTGATACTTTATACAGTAATCCCATCGTACTCGACATATTGCTTCCTTATTCCGTGGGCACTTGAGGGTGCTCCGATTTCATATCGTTTTTAAGAGGCCCCCTTATAACACCAACGGCCGGCGGATTTGGACGAAAAACTACAGGAAACTTCCTTTACAACCTGCATGTGAGACATATTTTAATTGCATTCGAAGTCCCGTTATGGACAATTCGAAATTCGTCTTACAACAGAACAGACAAGGGTTTTATGAAAGCAGACAGACACCGACAGGATATTTACTCCAGCCAGGACTACGAAGAAAAATCAACGAATCAGGCTTCTTCGAGAACCACCACCCAGCGCGAACGTGAAATACGCCGACAACGGATCACATCCATACTGATCTTTGTTTCTATTGTCGGTGTGGTTGTTGGCCTGACGTACTTCATTATCATGTGGCAGCAAAGCTTTCAGGATGACGGCGGCACAGTAAGAAATGATGTAGGCACTAAATATCTTTCTCCGGCAGGAACCGATCTTAACGACGAAACCGACTGGGTAAGGGACTATCCGACAACCTACGCGGATCCGACATGGGACGGAGTGGGTGAACGTCCTTTCAGCGCTCAATGGATTAAAAAGGCCGCCTATAATCTTCATTGGGCAGAAACGGCCACAAAAATGGGCAAAAACGACAAGGAAGCACTGAAATCAGCCGCCAAATATTATGAACAGGCCCTGGAAATTTTTCCTGACATTGAAGATGTAAAGGCCCCTCTCGCAAATATTTATCTTCAGCTCGAACGATATGAGGAGGCCATTGTCCTATTTGAAAACATTCCGGAAAAAGAACTTACGCATAACCTGTTAAACAATCTAGGCATTGCTCTGACCACAGCGGGCAAATATGAACAGGCCGAAACCTGTTTAATGCAGGCACTGGAAAAACAGCCCGACTATGCCGCCGCCATGAGAAATCTGGCCACGCTCTATAAGGAGCAGAATATTCCGGCCAAAGCGATCGATGCCTACGAGAGATATTTGACCGTCCACAAAGACGATGCCAACGCCCCGAGCACCCGCAACGCCTATGGGCTGTATATGATCCAGATTAAAGACTGGAAACGTGCAGCAGAACAGTTTCGTATCCTGACGGAAGAGCTTCCCGGGGAAGCCATCAACTATAAACTTCTGGCCGAAGCAGAAAAACAGTTGGGCAACACAGCGGCGGCATTGGCGGCACTGGAACGTTTTAATCTGCTCACCGACAGCTCCAGCGAATAGCGGACCCCTATTTCAACAGCGCAAACAAAAGATGGTTCAGCCCGAGCGCAATCAGCGCGGCGAGAAAATCATCCACCACAATTCCAAAGCCGCCGTGAATGTACTGAAGCTGTTTAATCGGCGGCGGCTTGGTGATATCAAAAATACGGTGCAGCACGAATCCGCTCAGCAGCGCCCACGGATTTGACAAGCCGATCACGGTGATGGGCAGCGTTAAATACTCATCCGCCACGATGCAGCCCGGATCTTTCCCGCCGATGACCCGCTCTGCAACCCCGCAAATCGGAATCGCCAGCAGCGTCATTAAAACACACAGCACCGTCTGCAGCGGGATGCTGTCTACAAACATTAATCCCCACGCAATCGGCAACCCTACCAGCGTACCGACCGTTCCGGGCATAATCGGGCTCCACCCGGTCCCGAAGCCCACCGCAATCCATTTAATAAACTGTTTCATGATTCCTTATCTAACATAGAGAACACCCGCAGCGAACTCATAAAATCCGTCTCCAATAAAAAAACTCCCGCCAACAGACGGGAGTTTCTGATCACGCATCAAGCATTACGTATTACGCAGTACGCACTACGTATTAAGTATTACGCAGTACGCATTACTTATCAGTCAGCGCCACAATACCGGGGAGCTGCTTGCCTTCCATGAATTCCAAAGAAGCACCGCCGCCGGTGGAAACGTGGCTCATCTGATCCGCTACGCCGGATAGATTAACGGCCGCCACGCTGTCGCCGCCGCCGATGATGCTGATGCTGTCGGACTTGGCCACGGCTTCGCAAACGGAGAAGGTGCCCTTCGCGAACGGAGCCATTTCGAAGCAGCCCATCGGGCCGTTCCAAACCACGGTCTTCGCGCCGGCGACTTCATTGCAGTACATTTCAATAGTCTTGGGCCCGATATCCAGCGCCATCCAGCCGTCTTCAATGCTGTCGCCGGCTTCCTTCACATTGGCTTCAGCGGAAAAGGCATCCGCCACGATGTTGTCGATGGGAAGCAGCAGCTTAACGCCTTTTTCTTCGGCCTGCTTGAGAATCTGGCCTGCGAGTTCCACCTTATCGTCTTCGCAGAGCGAGGAACCAATGGCCTTGCCCATCGCCTTGTAGAAGGTGTAGGCCATGCCGCCGCCGATGAGAATGGCGTCGCACTTGCCGAGCAGATTGGTAACGACGTCGATCTTGCCGGAAATCTTGGCACCGCCGATGATGGCGACGAACGGACGCTTCGGGTTTTCGAGGGCGTTGCCGAGGTATTCGATCTCCTTTTCGAGCAGGAAGCCTGCAGCGCACTGGTCGATATACTTCGTTACGCCGACCATAGAAGCATGGGCGCGATGCGCGGTACCGAAGGCGTCGGAAACATAGACATCGCCATAGGATGCGAGTTCCTTGGCGAAGGCATCCTGCTTAACCTTCATTTCGGCCTTGGCGGCCGCGATCTGCTCTTCGGTCGCGTCGTCAGCCAGCTTGGCTTTGCCTTCCTCTTCGGCATAGAAACGGACGTTTTCAAGAATAAGGATTTCGCCGGCCTTAAGACCGTCGACCAGTCCCTTGACTTCCGGGCCTACGACATCGGGGGCAAGAGTGACCTTGGCGGAAACCAACTGGGCCAGACGATCGGCGGCGGGCTTGAGGGTGAATTCGGGATTTTTCTTCCCCTTCGGGCGTCCGCAGTGGCTCATCAGCACGAGCGATCCGCCGTTTTCGAGCACATAGTTGATGGAAGGCAGCGCCGCCACGATGCGCGTATCGTCGGTCACGACGCCGTCTTTAATCGGCACATTAAAATCCACGCGCATCAGCACACGCTTACCCTGCACATCGAGATCTTTGATCGTCAGTTTATTCATTTAATTTTACTCCCTATTAAGGTTGATAATTCCCAAAACGAGTCGCCGACTATAAACAGTTCCTATAATGAGTCAAACGAAACCAAATCGCGGATTGCGAAGTGTTGCTGCCCCAACTGGCGACATGCAGAATCAGAGCGCGGAGCCACGCCAATGGAGCTTCTGCGAGAGGACCGAAAAATAGCTGTGCTCGCGCAATTGAAGGAAGCGGGCCGTGTGCGGGCTCTTTTCAATCTCAATTCGGGCGCCCTGCTCCACCGTATATTCATCCTGCCCATCAATGGAAAGAATCAGCTCTTTCGCGGCGCTCACTACATCGATCACAATTCGACTGGAGTCCGGCACCACCAGCGGGCGCGAACCCAGCGTGTGTGGACAAATTACATTGATTCCGAAGCCGGCAATACCCGGGTGCAGAATCGGCCCCCCTGCCGACAGGGCGTGGCCTGTACTTCCAGTGGGCGTGGAAACAATCATACCGTCACACATGAACCGACCGACCGCCTCGCCGTCGATGCTCAGATCCAGCCCGACAATTCGGGAGGAACTGCCCCAACCGAGGACGATATCATTGAGCGAAGACTCCACTCCCAGGAGCGTTTTCCCGTTGTAAATGCGGCACTCGGAAACCATTCGTTCGGAAACCTTGTACGACGCCGAAGCAATCGCCTCCAGCGCTTCAGCGATCTCGGAATCGGCGACACTGGTTAAAAACCCGAGGCTGCCCAGATTGATTCCGAGAATCGGCACATCGGAGCCATGCAGTGCCCGCGAGGTATAGAGCACCGTGCCGTCACCGCCCATGGCCAACACAACATCGACCACGTCGCCGAACTGTGCAATCGAAAGCAGCTCCGCACCGAGCGCCGAAGCCATCGCCTCATTCTCCGCATACAGTGAAAAGCTGTATTTCTGCGCCAGCCGCTGCACTTCATTGAGCATTTTCGCCGCATGCGGGCGCTTGGGATTAACAATGACTCCAACCTTTTTCATGATGAGACCCTACCCTTCTCCACCGCCCTTGCCAAGATCGACCACACACATTCCGTTCAATCGACATCAGCGCTGCATCATATCCCACTTGGGGCGGTTCGCGCTCTCCTGAAAAGCGCGCTCATCGCGCTCAACAATCGTGTCATCCTTTTCGACCGCATCAAGAAAGAGCACAAAGGAGAAGGCAGCCTCCGGCCCCATATTCGCACTGGCTTCTCTCGCCAGCTCATTGGGTGCAAGCATAAGCCGTCCATTGCACACCATGGGCTCAAGCGGAAGCGCGGAACACTTATACGCTTTATAAACCAGTTCGGAACAAACCTGTTCGTTGTCGGTGGCAAAGTCAAAATTGAGGTCGTAGGGCTTCCCATATTGTTCAAACGCCTCCAGCAGTGCTTTAAACTTTTCCTTCTTCGACAGATTAGGGCGAATCACGCCGAGATAGTCGCAGCGCGTACTGGTCTCCAATGATTGCAGGACCACGCCGGGACGAATCGACTCGATCACGCGCATGGGATACCCATCCGCATCGTTCTTCAACAATACGGAATAGGCAATAGGAGAACGCTCCTGCAGCGTCTTCAGCGGATCAATATCCAGCTCCGAAAAGTAGGCTTCCAGCTCTGCGGGCGTACCGACATAAAGCGCGGCGTGCGGCCAGAATCCGGGAATTCCAATATTCGTCATGTGCCAGTTTCTGCGCTGCACCATAATATCGCCCGGTTCAAACCGCTCTTTATAACGGCCCATCATCTGCGGCGTAATCAGATAGTCGCGGTTGGTCATACGGATATAACTCATCTGCACCGCCACCTTTTTCTGAATCGGCAACATCGTTTCAAAGGCCGTGCGTTCAAGGCGATCAAGCGGGTTTTTCGCAAATAATTCCAGCTTTTCTCCCAACCCTTTGTAGAAGCGGTCGCGCCGCATTCGAAAATCAGCGGCAATTTCGGGAGCAATCGTGGCGGAGCCTTTCACCAGCTGATAATACGCCGCCCCCGCATTCATCCGTATCATTACCCTCGATTTGGTCAGGTGCTGCTTCATGGTGTAGTAACTTTTTTCCGGAATACCCTCTCCTGCTTCGTTGAGCAAATCATCAAGAAACTCACTCTTTTCCACCATTTCCACCACCTGAAGACAGGCATCGTACTGGCCTACATACGCCATATACGCAAGCATAAAGGCATCGGAATGCAGCTCCGGCTCGGAAACATAATCGATCTGATAAAACCCCCGATACTTTTCCTTGAGCATGTCAAACTCCAGAAAAAGCATCACTATATCGCGCCACAGCGAACGGATCGCCTCGCTTTTTTCTATTGAGAGGGTTTTAACATCGCACTCCAGCAAACACTGGTCACGTGCCTGTTCCAATGCATCATCAATCGATCGCCGGAGAATGAGATAAGTATCCAGATCCGCCTTAATCTCTTCACGCAACTCATCGGGCTTCATGTCGGCCAACGGGCTTTCGTAAACCGGGAAAAGCTGCCAGACCACGTAAAACACCGACAGCAGAACAGCGCCGACGACCATGTTCGGAACAAAGCGACGTGTTATTTCCCGAATCCGTTCCTTGCGGGCGGTCATTACAAGATTGTTCCGGCGATAGGAAACAAATAAAGGCAGCAAAGAAAGGCCTAAAAGAACTAGTGCAACAGCCCGATGATCAGGATAGGCAACCCGTAACCCCAGCACAAAAATTGCCGTCAGCACCAGAAAAACCGACAAGGCCAGCAGCCGCTTAGTTCCTTTCGTCTGACGTTTCATCCTGCGTCCCAGAGCGGTTTTCATTGAGCTTGTTTTCCATATCAATCTCCCAAAGCTCCTTTTGGGTATGATAAACGGTCATAATCAGAGCAAAGGTACCGACCAGCAGAAACGGAACCAGGAACCATTGCACATTGACCATCTTTCCCGACAGGATCACCAGGGTATTTAGAAGAATAAAAATAAAACGCACCTCCGTGTGACCGATACCCATGTAACTTTTGGAAAGCTTTCCTGTGGCCCCAAACGCCAGAAAGGAATTCACCATAAACGCCCCAAACAGCGCGAGCAGGTAAAACACCAGATATTTATTCGGGGACTCCACCATCAGTCCGTACCCAATCAAAATACAGCAGAGGAAAAAATAATCCAGAAAGTGATCCATATAGTAGCCCCAGCGAAGCAGTCCGGTGCCCCGCCGACGCCCCACTTCACCATCCAGCAGATCGGTAATGTACTGCCCGAAAATCGAGACTGAAACCAGCCAAAGAAAATGAATATTAAAGCGTGCCAGATAGCTGAACAGAACCACCAGAATACACCACACCACCGTAGCCAGCGTCAGATGATACGTCTCCACCGAAGCAGGAACCTTTGGAGCCAACCACTCCCTCAGCCATGCCTCAAATCGGGACATGACCCCCCTGCACTTTTTATGGTCACCATGAAACAACACGTAATCACTCCTCAAAACCAACTCTTCTCCAAGCAAGCCTGCATATAAAAACATTACTGGCCACTAATGCAATTTTATTGAAGGAATTGTTTACAAGCGGAAAACAACGAGATATATCCTGCGAATTGACTCGAACGAAGGAAAACGGGGAGGAATAAAAATGGCACAAAAAAAAGTACCAGCAAAAAAAACAGCCGAAAAAAACGAAGTAAAAGAGGCTCCGGCAAAAAAGACTGCAACTAAAAAAGCTCCGGCCAAGAAAGCCCCGGCGAAAAAGCCGGCAAAGAAAAAAGCCCAAGCCTACACCCCAGAGCAGGTCTATTCCATGATCGAACAGGCAGCCTATTTTGCTGCTGAAAACGATGGTTTCCAGAAAGACCCCTCCGTTTACTGGGGCGAAGCCGAAGCATCGATTAAGAAAATGATCGAGTGCTGAAATACAGCACGCTGACCCATACAAAGGCGGCTTCCTTAAGCCGCCTTTTTTATTTCACCAATCGACCCGTCAGCGAAAGTTCCGCCGCAGAGATCACCTCAACCTCTTGAAACGTCCCGATCCGCTCCTCGTCGGCATCCAGAACACGAATCGGCAGCTTCCCCTCTGTGCGGCCGGTGAGCGAACCCTCCATCCGCCGGTCCTTGCCGTCTAACAGCACGCGGAAGGATTTGCCGACCATGGCCTGATTGTGTGCCAGCGAAGTTCGCTTGAGGATTTCCGACAGCCGTGCCAGCCGTTCACTCTTTTCCTGCGGAGGGACGTCATCCTCCCACTCCGCCGAACGGGCCCCCACGCGCGGCGAATATTTGGCAATATACGCCATATTAAATTCGACCCGTTCCATCAGCGCCGCAGTATTCGCAAACTGCGCCTCCGTCTCACCGCTGAAGCCGACGATGATGTCCGTAAAGAGCGTCGCAGTCGGCAGCAGCTCGCGAATATCGCTCACAATCTTTAAATAAGTCTCCATGCTGTAATTCCGGTTCATACGCCGCAGCAGTTCCTCATCGCCGCTCTGTACGGGCAGATGAATCTGTTTGGCAAGGCAGTCGTAGCCGGCAACCGCCTCAATCACATCGCGCGTCATATCGCGCGGATGCGGCGACGTAAAATAGACCCAAAAATCCTTATCCGACGCGTTCCCAATCTCCCCCACCCTGCACAACAGTTCAGCGAACGAAATCTCCTTGCCCTTTTTATCCAGCCCATACGAATTTACATTCTGCCCCAGCAGGGTGATCGACTTCACGCCCTGATCCACCAACCGCTGCACCTCCGCCAGAATGTCGGCGCTCGCCCGCGAAACTTCGCGCCCGCGCGTGTACGGCACCGCACAATAGGTGCAGAATTTATCGCACCCGTTCTGAATCGGAACATACGCCTCAAACGCAGCGCTGTACGCTGGATCAATCAACCAGAAATCCGTCCGCTCGTCCTGACGTTCCATCCCCTCCAGCGGATGGCGCAGCGAATATTCCGTCGCAATCCCGCATTGCTGAAGCATCGAGGGCAGCTCCGGCAGCTCATTCATTCTGAACACCAGATCAAACAATTTCAAAAACTTCCCTTCGTCCGCCGGAAGAATGCAGCCGGAAACAAAGGTGATCAACGGGCGCTCATTCTTCCATCGGTTCCAGCGGTGAATCTTTGCATACACCTTATCAATCGCTTTCTGACGCACCGAACAGGCCACCACGCCGATCAAATCAGCCTCTTCCTCATTTTTTGTCATGGCATAGCCCATGCCCTCGATCACACTCCGGATCCGCTCGGAATCCGACTGATTCATCTGGCAACCCAATGTAACAATACAGCACTTCATGAACACCCTTCCTGAAAACTGACTTCCGTGTAAACTTGGGCCGTAGGCAACCCTTTATTCTGAAACAAGTCAAACGCTTCGTAAATTATATCGCAATTTCCACAAACAACTACACCCTTAAGACGGGCGACGTCCTCCAGATCCAAAACGGCGTCATCACCGCCATCAATCCATAAGGGGCGGTCCAGCCTCATTTCGTGTCCCGCGCCCTCGCGGGTTGTCGAGACAGGACTCGGGGCCAACGTGTTTCGCCAGAACTTCATTGTAAGACGCTGCGCTAAAAATGAGTTCGTTGAACCCGCTGAAACTGCGGGCTTGTAAAACAAACGGAAGGAATTACCCTTAAGCGCTTTTGGAAGGCCAGCTCCGCATTAACACGAAAAAATCCAGTCTGAAGCATTATTTTGTTCCGCATCGACTTGCGATTGCGGCCACGGCACTTTGCGGCGTGCTGACGGTATGGAGCAGCCTCACGTTGCCCTACATCATGCGGCTGGTGATTGAAGATCTGGAAAACGGGACGCTGACCCCCGAACGGCTCTGGCGGCGTATCGGCCTCTTCATCGCCGTCGGTGCCGTGGCGATTATCTTTTCCCGGCTGGTCCGCAAAATCCCGCTTAAACTTTCGCATGTGATTGAATATGAACTGCGCAACGACCTTTTCGAACACCTCACACGGCTCGACCAATCGTTTTATCGCCGCGAACGCACCGGCGATCTGATGACCAAACTCTCGTCGGACATTAATATTATCCGCGATGCCATCGGCCAAGGCCTGCTTCAAGGCTCGCGGACACTGATCACGCTGATCTCCGCAGCGGTCGTTATGCTGATGACCGATCGTCAGCTCACCGGAATTATGTTTTCCATTTTTGCACCGATGACGCTCATCTTTTTTCTGGTGCTTCAATTTCTGCGTCGCCATCAGCAGGCGCTTCAGGAGCACGTTTCCGAGGTTTCCAACTTTTGTCATGAAAGCTTCTCGGGCATCCGCTGCCTGAAAGGCTTTGCACTCGAACGCCGCCGCAACCGCGACTTTGAAGCGCTCAACAGCGAACTCATCCACAAGACGATGCGATTGCAGCGCTCGCGACAACTTCTCTGGCCCTTCATGGACTTCTGCTTCAATATCGGTACCATCCTCACCTTCATTGTTGGCGGGAAGCGGATTATTGAAGGCACATTGACCATCGGAACAATGATGCAGTTTATTCAATATCTTGCCTTCCTACGCTGGCCGCTGCTGGCCCTGAGCTGGGTCATGAGCATGGTCCAACGCGGAAAAGTCAGCTGGATTCGTGTGAAAGATATCCTCGACACCCAACCGGAAATTGCCGAGCCGAACGTCGATGCAACTAACCCGGGAAAACCGAAAGCCTCCATCCGCTTCCGGAATGTCGACGTTGAAATCGGCGGACAATTGCTGCTCAAGGAGATCAATCTGGATATCCCGATGGGCACCACGCTGGGCATTACCGGCCCCACCGGCAGCGGAAAGACGCTGATGACCTCGCTGATTGCCCGCCTGCTGGACCCTACGCGCGGCGAAGTTTTTCTTGACGGCAAGGACCTTCGTACGCTGCCGCTCCGTGCACTGCGCGGCATGATCGGCTATGCGGCACAGGAACCCATTCTCTTTTCCAGAACCTTAGAGCATAACATCGGCTTCGGCATCGACGATCCCGACATGAATACCATCGGCTGGGCCGCCGACATTGCTCACCTGCACGGCGACATTGAAACCTTCCCCGACCGCTATCAAACCATCCTCGGCGAACGTGGCGTAACCCTCTCCGGCGGCCAGCGCCAGCGCACCTCGATCAGCCGCGCCATTGCCCGGCGACCGGACATTCTAATTCTCGACGACGTGCTCTCCGCCGTCGACACACAGACCGAAGCCGCCATCATGAAGAAGCTTCAGCCCGTTATGGCCGAACGCACCACGCTGTTTGTCAGCCACCGCGTTTCCACACTCCGCTATTCCGACAAAATCGTGGTGATTGAAAATGGGCGGATCACGCAGCACGGCACCCATGAGGAGCTCATTCAGGTGCCCGGCTACTATGCCGAACTCAACACCATGCAGCAACTGCAGGAAAAACTGGAGGCGAACGAATGAAGATCGCGAAACGCCTCCTCGCATACGCCCTGCCCCACTGGCGCGGCCTCCTGTTTTCGCTCGCGCTTATTCTCAGCATGACCCTGCTGGTCAACGGCCTGCCGCTGATCCTTCAGCGCATGACCGATGACTGTCTGGTTGATGGAACCGTATCGGCCGCAGAGCGAATCCGTAAGCTCTCGTTCCTCGGCCTCATTTATCTGACCTTTGCCGCTCTGGGTCACTTTGTCCGCTACATCCAATCGCTCCTCACCGCATGGATCGGGCAGAAAATTATTTATGACCTGCGGCTCGACATCTTCCGAAAAGTCCTGCGTCTGCATCAGGGCTTCTTCGACAAAACCGCCGTCGGCACCCTCATGTCGCGCGCGACCTCCGACATCGAGCGGCTCCAGCATTTTGTGACCGAAGCGGTCGTCGGCTCCATCGCCGACCTCGCCATGCTCTTCGGTATTATGGGCTACATGATTTACTTGAGCCCGCTCCTGTCGCTCTCCATCTTTACCACGCTGCCGTTCCTCTTTGCTGCCATGGTCTACATCAACGCGCGACTCCGCAATGCCAACCGCGACATCCGCGACCGCCAATCGCGCATCAACGCCCTCGTACAAGAAGACCTGACGGGCATGACCACCATCCAGCTCTTTAACCGCGAGGCGCAGGCACAGGAAGAATTTGTCCAGCGCAACCAACACCTGCGCTCGGCCTACTTCGACGAAGTCCGCTGGTTCAGTCTCTATTTCCCCACCATCGAAATCGGCCAAACGCTCTCCATTCTCATCACACTCGCCGTCGGCGGCTTTGCCATCCTGAACGGATCTGCCTCCATTACCCTCGGCACATTCATTGCGTTTCTTGCTTACGTACAGAACTTTTTTCACCCGCTCGGCTCCCTTTCCGATAAGGCCGGCTCCTTCCAAGTCGCCCTCGCCTCAACCGAGCGCGTCTTTGCGCTGCTCGACACCGAAGAAGAAATCCCCGAACCCGAATCACCGATGCCGCCCGAACGGATCGCCGGCGCCATCGCCTTTAACCATGTCTGGTTTGCCTACAACGACGAAAACTGGGTGATCAAAGACCTCTCCTTCTCCGTCGAACCCGGACAGGTCCTCGCCGTGGTCGGTGCCACCGGCGCCGGCAAGAGCACCATTATCAACCTGATCGGACGCTTCTACGACATCCAGCGCGGCTCCATCACCATCGACGGCGTCGATATCCGCCAATTCGCTAAAAACGAACTCCGCTCGCGGCTCGGCTATGTCTTTCAGGATCCCTTCATCTTCACTGCGTCCATTGCCGACAACATTGGACTCAACACGCCCGGCGTTTCGCGCGACGACATCATCCGCGCCGCCCGCACCGTTAACGCGCACGGGTTTATCGAAGCCACACCCAAAGGGTACGACACGCTCCTCAATGAACGCGGTGCAGGTCTTTCGCTCGGCCAGAAACAGCTCCTCGTCATGGCGCGCGCACTGGCGCAGAACCCCGAACTGCTCTTTGTGCTCGACGAAGCCACCGCCAGCGTCGACACCGCCACCGAAATGCTCATTCAGGATGCGCTCGGCAAACTCATGACCAACCGCACCAGCATTGTGATTGCGCACCGGCTCTCCACCATCCGCAACGCTGACCGCATCCTCGTCATGCGTCACGGCGAACTTATCGAGCAAGGTACACACAACGAACTGATGGCGAACAACGGATACTACCGCCAGCTCTACGAACTTCTGCTCCACAGTCCGGAGTGAAGCGCTGCTCGTCCTTGATTTGTTTTTACGCCCTCATGAACGCAAAAAGCCCCGGAAGATCCGGGGCTCATGTGGCTAAAGAAACAGATCCTCAAACCGCTCAACGCACGGGCGAAATACGATAGAGCCCGGCGGCGTGCAGCGACAGCTTCTGACCAAACGACTCTTCAAATTCGCCCAGATCTTTCTGCGCCCACAGATCGCGCACTTCCGCTTTTCCCGTAAACCCGAGGTCCTCAAAATCAACCGACACCAAGCTCTGTTCCGGCTTCAGATGCTTTTCCGGATTGATCAGCACCTTGAACTCTACACGCCCGGAACCGCCGCTGCCTTCGCTCATCATGCCTCGGGCAGTGAAGGCATCGTAGCCCTCGGGCAGCTCAAACTCGACGGCCGACACCGCGTGCGCACCGATGCCTTCGAGCTGCTCTCCATTCAGGGTGATCGGACGATCATCCACCGTACGGTTTTTTCGCACCTCGCCCCAGCCTGAGCTGGCCACGCCCCAGTTCAGATCCGTCAGTTTAAGCGTTCCCGCCGGACCGGAGACCGTCGGTTCAATCCAAACCGCGTGGTCATAGTAAGCTCCGTTACCGCCGTCGCCCACGACCAGCACCAGACGCCGTGCGCCAGTGATCGGCACCTCGATATCAATGATGTCCGATTTAGGCTCTCCGCCGATTCGGCGGCTCGTATACGCCGGCTCCACAGAGAGATCAAACGGATCTTCGTTACTCTGGGCATTAAAGAGCGCCACATATTTATCGTCGCTGTCGGGCACGTCCGCCACCCACACAACCAAATCATCTTCACGCGAAAGCTGGCGATTATTGCTGCTCTTCTGATTCACGGAAAGCACCTCGGGGTTTGTAAGGAGCTTGAGCGTAAAATCATCCATCTGTGTCATGTCGGCCCCGAGAATCAACGGCGAGCGGGCGATACACCACAGGCTCATGCAGGTGATCTGTTCGTCTTGGGTGAACCGCGTTTCGCGGTCAAATTCAACAATCCCGAACGGCAGCATATCCGCATCCGGCCAGGAGCCTTCGGTGCGATACGGCGTCCACTTTTCCAGTCGACCGAACATGCCGTAGAGCGGCAGCCAGCGGTCCCAGAAGTCGTCGGAGATACGCCACATGTTGGCGTGGTTCATCACGTGCTCACCCTTTTCAATCGGCGTATCGCCGGGCGAAAGGCTCAGAATCATCGGACGTCCGCAGGTATCGATGGCCTTACGAATGGCCTCAATTTCCGCCTGCTGAACCGCGTCATACGGGCGGGCAATGTCGTCGATCTTCACTAAATCGACGCCCCACGAGGCATACATTTCGAAGAGCGAATCATAATATTCCTGCGCGCCCTCTTTGCTCATATCCACGCCGAACATATCGGGATTCCACGAACAGGTGCTGCGCTGGTTGGCAATGTCCACTGCGCGGACATGCGTTCCGAGAATCGGCGTATTTTCGCGCACGGCCTGTTTGGAAATACCGCGCATCATATGAATGCCGAACTTCAATCCCTTGGAATGCACATAGTCCGCCAGCGGCTTGAAGCCTTTGCCGTCGGCCGCCGAGGGGAACTTGGTCAGCGCGGGCGTAAGACGGCTGTATTCATCCATCTGAAGCTTTGCGCCGGGCGTGTAAGAATGGCCTTTCGAATTCGGTTCGTACCACTGAATATCCACGGTCAGATAGGTCCAGCCGTACGGTTTCAGATATTGCGCCATCGCATCGGCCTGCGCTTTGGTCTGCGCCTCCGTCACCGTCGTACCGAAACAGTCCCAGCTGTTCCAGCCCAGCGGAGGGGTCTCCGCCCACGTTCTGAACTTTGTTTCTGCATTCACGCATCCAGCCGCCAGTGCGACCGCCAACCAAACAGTAACTTTTTTAATCATAAACCCCATTCCTCCCCGCTTTTTCAGCAGACGTTCCAGCCCACCATCATTTTAAAAACTTTCAGTCATAAGGGCTGAAAAGGCAACCCCAAACAAGCGGCCATCCTCTAATCGGCGCGGTATTCAAAATAGTCAAACACGGCCTCGTCTTCACATGCGGAGCCGTTGCCGGTGGCATAAAACCCAACATAGATTCCCGTAAAGCCGCCGACGGTTTCTGTGCTCAGGTAACGTGCCTCCACGCTTTCAAGCTGCTTGAACGCATCATTCCCCTGTGCATAGGCAAAATTGAGGCGCTGGCGCGCGCCCTGAATCCGCAACTTTACAGGCCCCGGACGAAGAACAACCTCTTCGGTTTTATAAACCACCGATCCGAATTTCAGCTGCACATAAAGCACACGGGAATCACCGGATTTTTTGACGCGAAGATCAAAATGCTGGCTCTCATGGAGCAGAATAAAGCCCGCTTCTTCATTCTCCTTTGCAGGGTTAAAATTCATCGTCGTTTCGGCCGTAAAATCATTGCTCTGAATCCGGCGGCCAATGAATGAGGGAGAACCGCGTTCGCCGATACGCTGCGGCTGTCCTTTGATGCGCAGCACGCCGTCGCTGATCGTATAATAGTCGGTCGGGATGCGGATAAAGTTCCACTCGAGGCCGAGCTTGGAGCCCTCAAATTCATCGCGCGGAGATTTGGTTGGGAACGGCTTCAGCGGCAGCGTCGGCGTTCTCATGTCGATAGTAACGGTTCCGTTTCCATTGATCGTCGGCCAGGCATATTTTGCCCAGTTGACCGGCACCAGACAGGTTTCACGTCCAAGAATATGGTGGACGGGATAATCGACGACCTTGCGGTAGCCGTGACAAACCATCCACCACGAGCCGTCGTGTGCCTGAACCATATCGGCATGGCCGACGCCCTGAATCGGATTTCCCTGCGCGGCGGCGTTTGCGTGCGCCAGAATCGGATTGGCCGGATTTTCAGTATAGGGGCCCCATATCGTGTTGCTGCGGGCAATATTTTCGCAGTGCGCCTCTTCGGTTCCGCCTTCGGCGGCCATCAGGTAGTAGAATCCATCCTTCTTATAGATGTGCGGACCTTCGGCATAACGTCCGCCGGTTCCCCACCAAACCTTCTTGCCCTCGGTCAGGCGTTTGCCGGTTTTCACATCGATCTCATACAAATAAAACTCCGACGACATGGCGTAGACCTTTCCATCGTCATCAAAAAACAGATCCGGATCAATGCCGGGAAGATCGATGGCCATCGGATCGGACCAAGGCCCCGCCGGATCCGTAGCGGTCATATAAAAATTGCCGAGTCCGTTGATATCGGTGGTGATCATATAGAAGGTGCCTTCGTGATACCGGATCGTGCAGGCATAAATATTCATCCCCCGGGGAAACTGTTCCTTGCGATGAATGCAGTGGCCGATCAGCTCCCAGTTGACCAAATCCTTACTGTGATACACCGGAATGCCGGGAAAATATTCGAAGGTGGAAGTCACCAGATAATAGTCTTCCCCGGCGCGGCAGATGCTTGGATCGGAGTGGAAGCCCGGAATCACCGGATTATTATAGGTGATCGGCTCGGACGGATCAGGCTTCACCGCAAACGGATTATCATGTACTTGTGCACCGGAAACAGCGCCCCACACCACAAGTAACGAAATAATGGCGATCTTTTTCATGTTGTTTTCTCTCTGCAACCGGCTCTGAACGAGCCTCTACTTTTTAGTGAATCGAACCGCAGCACCTCCGCCCGGAGCGAGTGTGAGACTCAACGTATCCTTTGACGTGACCATCTTCTTGGAAATGGTCACCTGATCGGCCTTGTTCTGCCAGGTAATCCCGTCTGCGTCCGCATAGATTTCGGCCGTATATTCCGCGTCCTCATCAAGGAACGAGAGTGAAACCTCAAAACTGCGAGGATCTTCGTTGGTCAGACTGCCCAGATACCAGTCGTCGCTGTTGCGGTCTTTCCGCACCGTCGTGATATATTCGCCGATCTCCGCGTTCAGCACCTTCGTATCGTACCAATCAACCGGCACACCCTGCAGGAATTTAAACGCCGGGTGGTCCACATAGTTTTCCGGCAGATCGGCCAGCATCTGAATCGGCGAATAGAGCACAACATAGAGCGACAGCTGCTTGGCCAGCGTGGTGTGCACATCGCGCCCCGGATAGCCCTGCGAGATACCGACATCAAAAATGCCCGGTGTAAAGTCCATCGGACCACTCAGCATACGGGTAAAGGGAATCGTGGCCGTGTGCGACGGCGGGTTACCTTCGCTCCATGCATTATATTCCTGACCGCGCGCACCTTCACGGGACATCATATTCGGATAGGTTCGGCGCTCGCCGGTATCCTTGATCGGCTCATGGAAATTGACCGCTAATTGATACTCCGCTGCTTTTTTGAGCACCTCGCGGTAATAGTTCACCCCGAACTGACCGTGGTGCCACTCTTCCATATTGAGCCGCGAGCCGACCTGGCCGATCTTAATATCGTGCATGCCCATGGATTTATACAGCACCATGCCGTCGTCGATCTGCTTGCGGTAATTGATAATATTGGAGCCGGTCTCGTGATAGCCGATAATGCTGACGCCCTTTTCGCGGGCATAGTCGGTTACTTTCTTGAGATCAAAACCGTCGGCCTCATCGGTAAAGCTGAACATATGCATGGCATTTTCATACCACGCCTCCGTCCATCCCTTATTCCAGCCTTCAATCAGCAGATGGTCGATGCCCAGCTTCTCGCAGTAATCGATATATTCAAACGCGTTCTTGGTGGTCGCGCCCTGCTTTTCACTTTCCCAGAACGTGTATTTTCCAATGTGCATGCCCCACCAGATGCCCAGATATTTGTACGGCTTGATCCACGATGTGTCCTCCAGCACCGGTTCATCGTTCAGATTTAGAATCAAATAGGAGGTAATCAGCCCGGCGGCATCTTCCGAAATCTGCAACGTGCGCCACGGCGAGACAAACTCTCCCGTCGTCTTCACCCGATCTCCGTCGGCCCACGGGATTAGATCCGCCTTAAGGTGCGCTCCATCCGTATGCGCCAGCGCCATGCCGGCAAAATCCACCAGACGGGCTTCGTGGAAGCTGAGGTACAGCCCATTATCGCTCTTAATGGTCAACGGCGTGTGTACCTTATCCAATTCGCTGACCTTCGACTTTGTTGTCAGATATTCATAGCGGTTATCCTGATATGCGCCGATCCACCAGGCCTCGCCATCGGCGGAGAGGTTGAATTCGGTCAGCTCATCCATAATCACCAAATCGCTTTCGCCCTGCTGAGGATAGAGATAGCGGAAGGCAATACCATCGTCGAACGCGCGGAATTCAATGTTGAGTGTACGCTTCTTTCCGCCGGTCTCGCGCAGCGAAACCGCCAACTGGTTGAAATGGTTGCGGATCTCCTGCTTCTCGCCCCAAACCTGCGTCCAAGCTTCGTCCAGACTCGTCACCTTGGCCGATGCCAACTCCATGGCGCCCAGCGAAGCATGCCCCGCCTTAAACACAAATCCCATCGCCGAAGGATCAATTATATCCTTATCCACTCGGGTTACCCGATACATGGGTTTGCCTTCGGCCATCGAGAAATGAATGACGTTCTTCCCGTCCGGCGAAACCAACTGCAGCACTTCATCGGCAGCTCTTGTCAGTCCGCCGCTGCATAAACACGCAACTGCAATCGCGATGCAAAACCCTTTCACACCCAATCCTGTTTTCATTATTCCACCCTCAAACTTAGCGTTCACAGATCCAATCAACCGCCAACTTAGTTGCGCAAAACGCTCGCCCAAAACCTCAAAATCATTCAACTCCACCGTATACCAAATTTATCTACAGCGCTTCCACTTCTTAAAGCGACAACCCGCCCAAGCTTCGAGCCAGAAAATTTAAACAAAAGAAAAAATACAACCCGCCCAAGAGGAGTGTTGTAAGCTAACACCGTTGCTAACGGTTTGACGCTATTCCATCTGAAAGCATTGGATTTGGGAAGTTAAGGACTACTGCGGGTTATGCTTGTTTCCGAGCTGCGGCTGAATTATCTTGAGCCGCATTTGGAGGAACATATGAAGATTCTTGTGCTGAACGGCCCCAATCTGAATTTGCTTGGATCGCGTGAGCCTGAAATTTACGGAAAAGAAACGTTGGCGGATATTGAAACTCAATTGCGGATATGCGCCGAACAGCTTTCAGCCGACATCGAAATTGAATTCCGGCAATCAAACTCAGAAGCAGAGCTGATCACTTGGATTGGCGAAACGCGGGGAGTATATGACGGGATTATCATTAACCCGGCGGCACTGACGCATACAAGCCTCGCTTTGTACGATGCGCTCAAAGCCGTGTCCAATCTTGTTCCCGCCGTGGAAATCCACTTAAGCAACACGCACACCCGAGAAAAAATCCGTCAGACAAACCTGACGGTCTCAGCCTGTGTCGGCCAGATTATGGGATTCAAAGGCTTCGGCTACACGCTTGCACTCCAAGCATTGATTCAAGTCCTCAAAAACCGCTGATCAACAGATGCATTAAAGTAGACTCGTGCAATGTAATAAGGCGAGGTCCATGAACCTCGCCTTTTCTAAATCTAAAATCACACCATCAATATATTTATCGGCCGCGACGACCACCTTGACCACCCATACCCCCCCCCATTCCTTGGAAACCACCTTCCATCCCGGGGAAACCACCTTCCGTTCCGGGGAAACCACCTTCCATCCCCGGGAAACCGCCTTCCATTCCGCCGGGCATCGGCGGCTGTCCAGTGGTGGTGGTAGTCGTCGGTATCGGCGGCTGCGCAGTGTTGCCTGTCATCGTCGGTTGAAACCCATTTTCAAAGCGTCGCGTAACGCTTGTTGCGGCAGTGCCGGTCGGTCTTGTAATTCCGGCCACAGATGTTGTCGTCGTTCGTCCTCGGACGTTGCGTCCTGCATTCGCTGGCGTCGCCCCCAGCTCAAGCGGTACGGAAAGCCCATTATATTCCACATTGGCAATCGAGTTTTCCAAATCAACGCTGATTAATTTAATCCGTATTTGTTGATAATTTTCACCCTCTTCCAGAACAAAACTCTTCGGCTGTCCGGCGACTGGGCGAAGAACCTGAAACCCGGCTTTAATCGTTCCCTCGTCCTCAGATTGAAGCAAAAAATTGAGACGAACCTGCTCTTGCAGATCCTGAACAACCTCAGGGTTGGCGACACCGCCGGGAAGGATTATCTCTTCAGCAGCCGCACCAAAGGGTGCCCGGTCAACAATGAGCTGGTACCGTTCTCTTGAATACTCTTCTTGCGCATAAGATGTCACGGCAATCTCACCAAACAAGGCAAGTCCAAAAAATAAAATGATGTATTTTTTTTCAATCTTCATGATTCTGTCCTCCGAATAATAACTGCATACAATGCTGCAGCGTGAATACAACGGAAATTTTACTGAAAATATTGTCTCAGCCGGCGCTGATATTCGCCTGACCATCTCGCCGAATCAACTTGCTTTCTCTGCAAAAGACCTTACTCCAACGGCGGCAACACCCCTTCAAAAACGAGTTGATCGTCCATCTCCTGCGTCAATGGAACGGGAAGAGGCGGTTGTCCTTTGCGCAAAACATCCATCTGGATTTCTTGGCTCCGGATAAGATTTTCCTCCCTCCGCAAAGCCAGCTCCTCTGGGGACAACTGAACAACCTCAACGGCAACCATCGGCTCCTGATCTGGATTGTTTCCTGTGTTTCGGCCTCTCGTGGGCTGTTTAACCGCTTTCATCGTAAGCGTCATCACGCTGCCACCGTATTCCACGTCGGCGGTTGACTTTTTCAGATCAACATCAATCAGCGTTATTCCATTATAGGTTTCGTTGACGGAAATAATTTCGCTCCTCGATTCACCGGGTTGAGGTTTTAGATTCTGGAAACCGGCGCGGATTTCTCCATCCGTTTCCGATTTCATGAGAAAACTGAGTCGATACTGACTTTCCAGATTGGGCAAATCGGCATTATTGAAACCGGCGGGCATTTCAGATTCAATTACGACCGCCGCCTTTCCAAACGGCGCACGTTCAATAATGATCTGATAACGCTCTCGACTGTACTCCTGCTCTGCGCAGCAAACTCCGGTAAGTAAAACCAGCGCACCAGCACAAAACAAACATGACTTAATGGCTCTCATAAATCCGCCTTTTAAAAAGAAATTATTGCCACTGTATTACCGAAGTCCATGGACAAGAACGCACAACAATACCTGAATATTGCGACCGCAGAAAGCTTATGCCTTCAGCCGACGCCGTAATGGAATGGAGAGCGTTCCATTGAAAAACTCTATGATATGCCCTCGTTCAATCAGCCAGCTTAACGGCTGAAGCGCCTCCATCGCTTCTTTTGACTTTGGATCTAACTTCGGATAGAGCACTTCCAGCACATGCTGCCGAGTTGATCCTGGATTCTGTTCGAGAAAAATAAGCACCTCGGCAATATTCGGAACCGTATCTTCCGGAGGAACAGGGTGCGGTTTGATGTGCGTGACAAAGCTTACTTTACCCGCCTTGAACGCGTGCAGATGCATATGCCTGAATGCCGCCCGCATGGCAAACGACATCGTCAGCGGAAACCGATTTTCCTTCAACCACGCCCGGTGAATCGCGTGCATCAGACTCCGATCCTTCAACTGCTGCGCCATCCGAGCAGGCATTACCGCACGGTGAACAGCTTCGATAAGCCCATCTATCGTTTCGGAAAAGGCAACCTCCGCCCTTCGCCGATCCATCGGCTCCGCCTCGGGATCAGACTTCAGACGATAAACCACCTGTCTCCGACTCTCTTCCCTCCATTGCTCAATCAGCTCCTCATCCTTAAGCACCTCTATATTGCGCTTATATTCTTCAAAAGGAATATGAGCAAAACGGGTTTGATGCAGTTCGTTCAGCTTTTCAAGATAACTGTGGTGATTCGGCGGCCCCAACAGAATGCCCGTTATTCGGCAACGGGCAACGCCGGGAAAACTTCCGCTGGGCGGGTCGCTCAGGGTCTCCTCTTCCTCGTAAAAGTCGGACAAATGTTCCCCTAAAATATGCAGGCGAAGCTCTTCTTCAGAGCGACTCACCGTCTTGCACTGCTTACACTGAAACAGTTTAAACTCCTTATCTGCCTCAATTTTCACCAAATATCCGTCCGGATCACTAATCAGCAGATTCGCAAGATCCATCAGCGGATACGCCCGACGCGAATGATGAATCTGTCGAACCAGCGAAGCCAGCCGTTTCTGCTCCGGAAGAAAGGACACATCAATCGGAAGCTCCTCAATCGGTTCCCTCTCCCGCGGCGGACGCCTTCGCTCATGCTGCTCATGGGGATCCCTGCGCGGCGGGCGGACACGATCATCACGGCGCCGTTCCGGTCGAGAGGTCCGGCGGCGCTCGCGGCGCTCTTCGCCTTCGTAGGTCTCTGCCGTATACTCCTTCTGCGCGTAATGACTCTCTCCCGGCGGCTTACGCGCCCATTGAGGTACAAAATTAAGATCCAGAACCAGATCCCGCGAACTCGAGTTTTCACTCTGCATTTTGCTTTTATCTTCCATAATGCCAACCGTGTGTTTATACAATTCGAAGACCGATTTTAGACGATTACCGCCCAAAGAAAAGCCTTAACCCTTACATAGATTACCCATGCCCCAAAAAACACCTATCTTCCTGCATGTTGATATGGATGCATTTTTTTCCTCCATAGAACAGCACGATCATCCGGAATTTAAAGGGAGACCCGTTGTCGTAGGATCGCCGCCCGATCAACGCGGTGTCGTTTCTGCCGCATCGTACGAAGCCCGAAAGTTTGGAATTCACTCCGCAATGCCTTCACGCACCGCCTACCAAAAATGCCGCCACGCCGTTTTTCTTCCCGTCAATATGGCCCGCTACAAAGAGGTTTCCCGCCATATCATGCGCATTTTTGAATCCTACACGCCTTTCGTTCAGCCACTCTCCATCGACGAAGCCTTCCTCGATGTCACTGGTGCACAACGCCTCTTCGGAAGCGGCCCCGAAATTGCAGAAAAAATACGCCGAGACATCCGCGAACAAACCGGCCTGACCGCCTCTGTCGGTGTCGCCTCGAACATGTTTCTCGCCAAAATTGCCTCCGACATGAATAAACCCGACGGCCTGACCATTGTTCCATCAGAACAAAGCGCCATTGAACAATTTCTCGCGCCGTTGCCGATCAAACGGATGTGGGGCGTTGGAGCAGTAACACAAAAAAAACTCCTTTCGCTGGGATTAACCACCATCGGGGAGCTTCAGCAATGCGACCCCGCTCGGCTCGAGCGGGCCATAGGAACGAACGCTTCCGCTGCCTTTACTCAACTGGCACGCGGCATTGATCCGCGCAAAATCGAAACCAAATCTATCGAAAAAAGTATTTCCAACGAAATCACCTTCAGCGAGGACCTCTCCGAACGCACAGAAATAGAATCCGCCTATAAACAGCTTATTGAAAAGGTGGCCGCCAGACTTCGTAAAGCCGGCTTTTACGCAGGAACACTCCACCTCAAAATACGCTGGAGCGACTTTTCCACCATTACTCGTCAGACCCGCCTCACACCGCCCTGCAACGACGACATCACGTTGCGCGAAATCGGCATGGAACTGCTCCGCAACCATCTTCAAAACCGAGCGGTCCGTCTCATCGGATTCGGCGCAGGAAAACTTCAACCGAGCGACCAGTCAAACAGCGCACAGCTCGACCTTTTTGAGCTCCCTGATACCAGAGCGCATGACAAACGCAAGCGGCTCAGCCAAACCACCGACAATATTAAGCAAAAATACGGCCCCGACAGCCTTCGCCGCGGCTCGAATCTAAGTTCTTCAATCCACAACCCTCAAGAGAAACCAAATGGATAAAATAATTAAACAGAACCACCTGAACCAAAACCTGTTTTTCATTCGCAATCTGGTTCAGCCTCATCAGCCCAAAACGACTCAAAAACTTGACGTGTATGACCCGGAAAACAGGGAATTGATCTTGGAATGCAGAGAACCAAATACCAACTTTTTCACGAAATTATCTCACTTTCACGACGGCATATCCGACACTTATGGTCCATTTAATCTGGTTGCTGTAAATCCGAAATCCAGGGAAGCCGTATTTCGCATATCGCGCAGCTCAGCCTCATTTAAATTCCGCTCACCTAAAATCACCATTTTCAATGGTTCTGACCGACCTATTTTCACCCTCCAGAAGGACATTTTATCCAATAAAAAATACTGTTTGATCGATACAGAGAGAAATAAGCACATTCAAGTCACACTGAAATATACGCATAGAGGTTGTGAATTATTATTTGACGGAGAACGTGCCGCCATTATCGTCCAACAATGGAAAAGCAGACACGCCGACTTTTTCAGAGAAGGCTTCAGCGATGTACTTTGCATCAGCGAAAACATACATAAGGACAGCATTCTCCGACTCGTTCTTCTGGCAATGGCGATAACGATTCACCACTTTTAATGCGATATTGAACATACAATCCAAACTCAGGACCAATCATGAATAATCATCTCAAAGGACAGGTAACCTATCGTGAATACCTAGAGAGCATCAATCTGCAAATACGGTCCGCTCAGTCAATGCGCTGGCCGCTCCGCATTTCTTTGTATACTTTTGCATTGATCGGACTCTGCTATGGCTTTTCAGACCAAGCCGGCATCGGCGGGCGAATTACGGGTTCGGTTATCGTTTTTATCGTACTCCTGAAACCCGTCTTTCGCTGCATATTTATCCCTGCGGTTACGTGGAGAATATACTCAAAATCCCGTTCCATGGGAGCATCCATTGACGTACAGATCAACGCCGAAGGAATCACATACAACTCGAAGAAAGACCGTCAAACACATATCTGGTCGGATTATACCGAAAAAGATGAAGGCAAGCGGGTTATCACCCTTCACCACAAAGATGGGCGATGGATCATCTTCCCAAAACGACTTTTTTCCGATGAAAGCGAACTGGCATTCTTTAGGGAGTGTACAGACAAGAAAATAAGTCCCACGCCCCATGAACCGAGCCATAACAATTCATCTAAAGGGAAAAAATGGTGCCCCGGAGAGGGTTCGAACCTCCGACCCCAGGATTAGGAATCCTGTGCTCTGTCCAGCTGAGCTACCGGGGCTGATTAAGTCGCAAAATAAAGGGGTTTTACACAATTATTGAAACCCATACTGCAAGCCAATTGTTCTCATCTCTGTTATTAACAACCGACCATATCAACATATGAAATGCAGCAACCGAGTCAGGATTGCACTATAATGAATCTGAGCTCAATAAAAAACTCTTCACAACGCCAACTGCGCTTAACCTCGTTTTCAGGACCAGGGTTTTAAGCGTCCGCCTTACATAATATCGAACGTCAGTCCGGCAAGTACGGTAACGTCGTTATACTCCATGCCGGCGCCATCGGGAATGTTGTCGTATTCATCGCGCAGTTCAACAAAAAGAGAAAGTTTGTCGCTGACTTTGCTTTTCAGTCCGGTCACGAGCAGACCGGTTCCGTCTTCCGCATCCTCAACGTCGGCACTGTATTCTGCTCGCAGGTAATAGTCGGCGCTTTCCGACAGATCCCAGGAATAATTCGCAGCAATACGCCATTCACCGAATGATCGCTCATCAGCCGCTGTCCGCTCATACACCTCATTAAGACCAACGCTGAAATCCAGTTTCATTTTATCGTTATCAATCAAATAAACCCCAAGATTTGGACCAACCTTTACCCGGGCGTTCACCTCTTTGATCGCATCATGATAGGCTTCCGTAAAAACACCGCCATAGAATTTTTTTTCGGCAAACTTATAGCGGAGGTCACCCTGTCCACGGAGCTGGCCCTCGGTCTGTTCGCCTTCGGTTTCTCCCTGTTCACCATAGAGCGAACTGATCAGATCGCAGCGCTGAGAAAAGCGATCGAGCTTAATATTCATCGTGTAGAGCGTTTTATCCGTATTCCCGCTTTTGAACGAAGCCCCCAGCGAAACACTGCTCTTCCATGTTACATTGGTATCCGCCATCTGCGCGAACGCGCTGCCCGCAACCAACACCATACAACCAATCAACCCAGCCACTTTTTTCATCATTTTGCCTCCCTCTTGTTAGGTGGGAAACCTAAAGAATCCACTTCGTACGGGCAACTCCTTTAGCGAATGAATTCGCAGAGCGTGAAACGTCAAAATTGAAACCTGAAACTTGAAACTTGAAACTTGAGAGACAATCCCCACACTCCTGTATGAATTACGCATCAAGCAATACGCATTACGCAATACACAATACGCATTACGCATTACGCAATACGCATTACCAACAGACGGAGCATTCAACGATGAGCGATTATATATACAGCCCAACCATTCAGCATGAAGGGAACGACCAAACACCATACCGTCTGATAACGACCGACGGCGTCCGCACCGAATCGTTCAACGGCAAAGAAGTACTTGTGATCGAACCCGATGCGCTTGAGCGTCTGGCCTATGAAGCCTTCCGCGATGTTTCATTCTATCTCCGCTCCGCACATTCCGCTCAGGTCGCCACCATTCTCGACGACCCGGAAGCGAGCGAGAACGACCGTTTTGTCGCCCGCTGTATGCTCGAAAACGCCGTCATTTCCGCAGTCGGCGAACTCCCGTTTTGTCAGGACACCGGCACCGCCATTGTTGTCGGGAAAAAGGGTGCACAGGTCTGGACTGAGTTTGACGAAAAGAAAGCGCTTTCCGCTGGCATTCACCGATGCTTTCAGGATTTTAATCTGCGCTATTCCCAAATCGCACCGCTTTCCATGTTTGAAGAACAGAACACCGGAAACAACCTGCCCGCGCAAATCGACCTCTACGCCGACGCCGGCTCAGAGTACCACCTGCTCTTCGTGGCTAAAGGCGGCGGATCGGCCAACAAATCGATGCTCTTCCAGAAAACCAAATCGCTCCTGACCGAAGAGGGCCTCGAAGCCTTCCTTAAAACCGAGCTCTTCAATCTCGGCACTGCCGCCTGTCCGCCCTACCATCTGGCGGTCGTCATCGGCGGAACCTCCGCTGAGACCACCATGAAAACCGTCAAGCTCGCCTCCTGCGGCGAACTCGACGACCTGCCGACTTCCGGTGATGCCTCAGGCCGCGCTTTCCGCGATGTGGAATGGGAAAAGAAAATCCTCGAAATGGCGCAGGACTCCCAAATCGGCGCTCAGTTCGGCGGGAAATATTTCTGCCACGATGTCCGCGTCATCCGCATGCCGCGCCACGCCGCCTCCTGCCCCGTCGGCATCGGCGTCTCCTGCTCCGCCGACCGCAACATTAAAGCAAAGATTACCCGCAACGGCGTCTTCCTCGAGCAGCTCGAAACCGACCCCGCGCGCTATCTTCCTGAAAATATCAACACCGAAGCCGACAACGCACCGGAAATCAATCTTGATCGCCCGATGGACGAGATTCTCGCCGACCTTTCCAAGTATCCTGTCCGCACACGCCTGCGCCTCAACGGCACGCTCATCGTTGCGCGCGATGCCGCCCACGCCCGAATTCAGGAACTACTTGATCGCGGTGAGCCGATGCCAGACTACTTTATAAACCATCCGGTCTACTATGCTGGCCCGGCCAAAACGCCGAAAGGAAAACCCTCCGGCTCCTTCGGCCCCACCACCGCTCAGCGCATGGATCCCTATGTCGATGAATTCATGAGCCACCGCGGCTCCATGGTGATGCTCGCAAAGGGGAACCGCGCGCCGGAAGTCACCACCGCTTGTGCAAAACATGGCGGATTTTACCTCGGCTCCGTCGGCGGCCCCGCCGCGCTGCTCGCCGAAAAGTGCATCAAATCCGTCGAGCTCGTCGACATGGAAGAGCTCGGCATGGAAGCCGTCCGTAAAATTAAGGTCGTCGACTTTCCCGCCATCATCCTCGTCGACAATAAAGGGCACAACTTTTTCGACGATATCCTGCGGAGTGGAAAGCCGTTCTAAACCGCAAATCAACGCTTGTGTTCCTCCTGATTCAGGGGGATCATAAAGCTATGAGAGCGATATTGTTATACCCGAAATTTCCGGCGACATTCTGGAGCTTCAAACATGCGTTGAAGTTTATCAAGAAAAGGGCCTCCCTGCCGCCTTTGGGTTTGCTCACGATCGCATCCATGCTTCCGCAAACCTGGCAGAAACGCTTGGTCGATGTGAATGTTCAAAAGCTGACCGATGCCGATCTGGAATGGACGGATGTAGTGCTCATCAGCGCCATGGTGGCGCAGCGGGACTCTTCTCACGAGCTTATTGCACGCTGTAAGGCGGCAGGAAAAATCGTCATCGCGGGCGGCCCCTTGTTCAGTATGGAGCGCGAGGCATTTCCTGCCGTGGATCATTTTATCCTGCGGGAAGCTGAAACCATACTGCCTGATTTTCTGCGGGACTTTGAACAGGGATGCGCCCAGCACATCTACAGCGCGGATGCGTTTCCCGACATTCGAAAGACGCCGGTACCCATGTGGGAACTGGCCAACCTGAAACGCTACGCAGCAATGTGCATCCAATTCTCCCGCGGGTGCCCTTTCGATTGCGATTTCTGCAATGTCACCGCGCTCTTCGGCCACCGGCCCCGCACAAAAACCGGCGCTCAAATTGTTGCGGAGTTGGACGCCCTTTACCAAACCGGATGGCGGGATGATGTCTTTTTCGTGGATGACAACCTGATCGGAAACCAACGGCAGTTGAAAGAGGATTTGCTCCCGGCACTGATTGAATGGAGAAAAGGAAAGCCAGGCATAACGTTCAACACTGAAGCCTCGATAAACCTTGCCGATGATCCCGAGCTGATGCGCCTTATGCTGCAAGCCGGATTCTCAACCGTATTCATCGGTATCGAAACCCCGGATGAATCAAGTCTGGCGGAATGCAACAAGAAGCAGAATCGCGGGAGAAATCTACTGGAAGATGTAAGAACCATCCAGCGGGCTGGCATACAGGTTCAGGCGGGTTTCATCGTGGGTTTCGACCACGATACGCCGTCGATTTTTCAACGGCAGGTGGAATTTATCCAGAGCAGCGGTATCGTCACAGCCATGGTCGGACTGCTGCAGGCGATCCCCGACACGCGGCTCTATAAACGTCTTCAGAAAGAGGGGCGCATCCTACGGAATCCCAGCGGCGACAATGTGGACGGGACCATGAATTTTATCCCGCACATGAAGCTGGATGCCCTGCTCTCCGGCTACAAGAATATTCTGCAGCGCATCTATGCCCCAAAGCCGTATTACCAGCGTATCCGCACATTTCTACACGAATATCATCCGCCGCGAGTTGCAACTCCGCTTACGTGGAGCAAATTTAAAACGCTGATGTATACGAATCTGCATCTGGGTCTGTTGGGACGCGAACGTCTTCAATATTGGCGACTCCTCATCTGGACCACATTCCACCGACCGGCCCTGCTGCAAACAGCAGTCACCCTAGCCATTTATGGTCACCACTTCCGAAAAATCTGCACCTCCATAGGCGTCTGGAAATAATCA
>JAFGWS010000020.1 GCA_016937035.1 Pontiellaceae bacterium | reverse complement strand
TGACTTGATTGAAATCCAACTGAATTCGTACCGGGACTTCCTGCAACAGGGCACTTCTCCTTCCAAACGGAAGAAGATGGGCCTTCAATCTGTTTTGGGCGAAGCGTTCCCGATTGAAAGTTATGACGGCCAGATTGCGCTGGATTTCGTCAGTTATGAAATTAAGAAACCGAAACTCGACCATCTCGAATCGCTTCGGGAAGGGGAGACCTTTTCGGCACCGCTTTACGTAACGTTTAAGTTGCGTGAAGGCGAAGATTTGCGCGAAGACACGCTCTTTATGGGTGAAATCCCGCTGATGACCGACAGCGGCAGTTTTGTGATTAACGGCGCTGAGCGCGTGATCGTGAGTCAGCTGCACCGTTCGCCGGGCATCTGTTTTGAGCAGACCCCGCACGCCAACGGATCGGTGCTCCATTCGTTCCGCATTATTCCGGATCATGGATCATGGATTGAGGCACAGTTTGATACAAGCGACCTGATTTATATTTACCTCGACCGCAAGCGCCGCCGCCGTAAGTTTCTTGCTTCGACCTTTCTGCGTGCGTTGGGTTATGCCTCTGACGAAGAAATTCTTGGATTGTATTACACGTTTAACGAATTTTCGCTTTCCAAGAAAAGCTACAACGAAAAAGAGTTTGACAACATCGTTCTGCGCGATGATGTGATTGATGCCGATTCAGAATCGGTGATCGGCCGGCGCTACGATACGCTGACGTTGGACATGATCCAGCGCATGAAGCTGGCTGGATACAAGAAAGTTTCTGTGGTGGATGTTTCCTGGGATCAGGGCCTCTTTCTCAAGAGCGTTCAGGCCGATACGACCCGTACGGTGGATGAAGCACTTAAAGATCTCTACCAAAAGTTGCGCCCCGGGGATCCGCCGACGACTGCCTCTGCGCGCCAGATGATCAAGCGTTTGTTTTTTGATGAAGCCCGCTTCAGCCTAAGCCGCGTGGGACGTTATAAAATCCAGCAGAAGCTGGGTATTAAGAGCGATTCCCTCACGCTGGAAGTTGAAGACGTGGTTGAGGCATTGCGTTATCTGCTGATGGTCCGAAAGGGCGAAGGCACACTCGACGATATCGACCACTTGGGCAGCCGCCGAATTCGTACGGTTGGTGAACTGCTCGAAGCGCAGTGCCGCGTGGGCTTGGCACGTATTCAGCGCCTTGTGAAAGAACGTATGACCATCTTTGATACGACGGTCGATCGCCTCTCTTCACAGAAGCTCATTAATCCAAAGGCGCTGTCTGCCGTGATCAAAGACTTCTTCGGGCGCAGCCAGCTGTCGCAGTTTATGGACCAGACCAACCCGCTTTCCGAGCTCACGCATAAGCGCCGTTTGTCCGCACTCGGGCCGGGCGGCCTGAATCGAGACCGTGCCGGCTTTGAAGTTCGAGACGTACACAGCTCGCACTATGGGCGTATATGCCCGATTGAAACGCCGGAAGGACCGAACATCGGTCTGATCTCCTCGCTGTCGATGTTTGCGAAGGTCAACGAATACGGATTCATTGTTACGCCCTATCTGAAGGTCTCCAACGGCAAGGTTTCTAAGGATATCGATTGGCTGACCGCCGACGAGGAAGAGCGCTATGTTATTGCACAGGCCAATGCGCCGTTGGACGAAAAAAACTGCTTTCTGAACGACCGCGTGATGGTTCGTGTGCACGGCGACTTTATTGAAGTGCTGCCGCAGCGCGTTGAGTATATGGACGTTTCTCCGAAACAGGTGGTGTCCATTGCTGCCGGCTTGATTCCTTTCCTAGAGCACGACGATGCGAACCGTGCGTTGATGGGATCAAACATGCAGCGCCAAGCGGTTCCGTTGATGAAATCCGAACGTCCGTTTGTGGGTTCCGGTATTGAAGGGCGTCTGGCACGCGACTCGCGTGTATTAATTACCGCAAAGAACGACGGCATTGTGGCCTATGTATCCGCTGACCGCATCGTGGTTTCCAAGGACGGAAAAATGCCCGCCAAGAAAGCCCCTGCGGCGGATTGCCAGAGCTATAGACTCCGTAAGTTTATGCGTTCGAACGCAGGCACCTGCCTGAATCAGCGGCCGCTTGTTCGAGTGGGGCAGGAGATAAAAACCGGCGATGTACTGGCCGATGGTGCGGGTACGGATCAGGGCGAACTGGCCCTCGGGAAGAATGTGGTTGTCGCGTTCATGCCGTGGGGCGGTTATAACTTCGAGGATGCGATTCTGATTAACGAAAAGCTGGTCCGCGAAGACGTTTACACTTCGATCCATATTGAAGAATTTGAATGCGGAGCGCGCGATACCAAGCTGGGCCCGGAAGAAATCACCCGCGATATTCCCAATGTCGGCGAAGAAGCCCTGAAAAACCTCGATCGTGAGGGGATCATTCAGGTAGGTGCCGAAGTAAACCCGGGCGATATTCTGGTTGGTAAGATTACGCCGAAGAGCGAAACCGAACTCGCTCCGGAAGAACGGCTGCTGCGTGCCATTTTTGGTGAAAAGGCGGCCGATGTCCGTGATACTTCGCTCAAAGCTCCGTCGGGAACGTACGGCATTGTGATGGACGTTAAGGTTTCTTCAAAGAATACCGCAGCGGCCTCCGGCGGGAGTGCGCCGACGGACCTGAAGAAGCTCCAGAGCGAAATTCAGGACCGCCATGAAGATGTGGTGGCTCAGCTGACGGAAGATCTGACGGAGTCGCTCTCGAACATTCTGCTGGGTGAAAAGATACCGCTGGATGTGATTAATGCGCAGAGCAAGGATATCATCATTCCGGCCAACCGTAAGATTACCAAAACGCTGCTGCGCAAGCTGGCGGCGAATTATGAGCACGTCGAAATTGATCCGAGTCCGATCCGTATTAAGATCATGGGCATCATTGATGAGTATCGCACCAAGTTCACCGAAGCGAAGGAAGACAAAGAGCGTTCGATGGACCGTGCCGGAAGCGGCGAAGAGATGGACGCGGGGATCGTCAAGTCGGTGAAGGTGTATATTGCCACCAAGAAGAAGCTTTCGGTGGGCGACAAAATGGCCGGGCGCCACGGGAATAAGGGGGTTATTTCCCGTATTGTATCGGAAGAGGATATGCCATTCCTCCCGGACGGAACGCCGGTCGATGTGGTGCTCAATCCGCTGGGTGTACCTTCCCGTATGAACGTGGGTCAGGTTCTTGAAACGCACTTGGGATGGGCCTGTAAGCATCTGGGCATTTATGCGGCCACACCGATTTTTGATGGGATCTCAGAAAACCAGTTTCGTGAACTCCTCGGAGAAGCCGGTTTTGCAGAAGACGGCAAGACGGTTCTTTACGACGGGCGTACCGGCGAGCGCTTTGAACAGCGTGTTGTTGTGGGGGTCATGTATATCCTGAAGCTGCACCACCTGGTCAGTGAAAAGATCCACGCCCGTGCGGTTGGTCCTTACTCGCTCGTTACGCAGCAGCCGCTCGGCGGTAAGGCGCAGTACGGCGGTCAGCGCTTCGGGGAAATGGAAGTGTGGGCTCTTGAGGCGTACGGTGCGGCGCATGCGCTGCAGGAAATTCTGACGGTGAAGAGTGATGATATCGCCGGACGTACGAAGATGTACGAGGCCATTGTGAAGGGTGAAAACGTCCTCGACTCGGGCCGACCGGAATCGTTCAATGTTTTGATCAAGGAATTACAAGGGCTCTGCCTCAACTTCCAGGTGAAAAATAAGGACGGCGAGCCTTTGCCCACCATCTAGCATTCCGCATTACACGATCACTATTTATAGCCCGCAGGAGGTAATACCCGTGGAAAATATGTCAAGCAGCGTTGCCGATATCTTTGGAATGAATCTGGAGGAGCAGCACGACTACGCGAGCATTACGCTCGCGTCGCCGGAGGCGATCCGCTCATGGAGTCATGGAGAGGTACGCAATCCCGAAACCATCAACTACCGGACCTTTAAGCCCGAAAAGGGAGGACTGTTCTGTGAACGGATCTTTGGTCCGACCAAAGACTGGGAATGTTCGTGCGGTAAGTATAAACGCATAAAGCATAAAGGCGTAATCTGCGACCGGTGCGGCGTGGAAGTCACGCTTTCGCGCGTTCGCCGCGAGCGCATGGCGCATATTGAGTTGGCCGTTCCAGTCTCGCACATCTGGTTCTTCAAGGCCACGCCGAGCCGGATGGGTCTTATTCTTGATATGACCATGCGCAATCTTGAGCGCGTTCTTTACTACGACAACTACATCGTGGTGGACCCCGGTGAAACCCCGCTGAAGGAAAAGCAGCTTCTTTCTGAAGAAGAATATCGCGAAGCCGTTCTGAACTACGGTGCTGAGAGCTTCAAGGCTCGCATCGGTGCGGAAGGGATCCGCGAACTCCTAACTCAGATCGATCCGGTCAAGATGCTTCAGGAACTCGAAGAAGCGATGATGAACACGCGTTCCAAACAGACCCGCAAGAAACTGGTCAACCAGATGAAGTTGATGGAAGGGTTCATCAAGAGCAACTCGCGGCCCGAGTGGATGATTATGGAAGTCCTTCCCGTTATTCCGCCGGATCTTCGCCCGTTGGTTCCGCTCGAAGGCGGCCGTTTTGCGACCTCCGACTTGAACGACTTGTATCGTCGCGTCATCAATCGTAACAATCGGTTGCGCACCCTGATGGCCCTGAAGACGCCGGAAGTCATTATCCGCAACGAAAAGCGGATGCTGCAGCAGTCGGTTGACGCGCTGTTCGATAACGGTCGTCATGGTCGTGCTGTAACCGGTCCGGGTAATCGTCCGCTGAAATCGTTGAGCGATATGCTCAAGGGTAAGCAGGGCCGTTTCCGTCAAAACCTGCTCGGAAAGCGGGTGGACTATTCCGGTCGTTCCGTCATTGTGGTTGGTCCGACGCTTAAGCTGAACCAATGCGGGCTGCCTAAGAAGATGGCCCTGGTTCTGTTTGAACCCTTCATTATCCGCCGGCTGAAAGAGCGCGGTATTGTGCACACGGTTCGCAGCGCGAAGCGTATGATTGAGCGCGAGGAAGATGTGGTTTGGGATATTCTCGACCAGGTTACCCGCGGCCATACGGTGATGCTTAACCGCGCGCCGACGCTTCATAGGCTTTCCATTCAGTCATTTGAGCCGATTCTGATTGAAGGGTCCGCCATTCAGCTCCATCCGTTGGTTTGTACCGCCTACAACGCCGACTTTGACGGTGACCAGATGGCGGTACACGTTCCGCTGTCGGTTGAGGCGCAGGTGGAATCCAAGAGCCTGATGCTGGCGAGTAACAATATCTTCTCCCCCTCGAGCGGGAAGCCGGTCACAACGTCCACGCAGGACATTGCGTTGGGTTGTTATTTTATGACCTCTGAGTCGCAGACCTATCTGATGGAGCGCAAAAAAAGCAAAAAGCCTTCTGATCAGCGGCTGATGGTTATGGGCGATATTAACGAAGTGCATACAGCGTACGACGAGGGGGTTGTTTCTCTGCATGATCGTATTCGTTACCGCAATCCGGATTATCAGCGTCAAACCCGAAACGGCGACAAAGATCGTTCCGTGATTCTTACTACCGTCGGTCGGGTCTTCTTTAATGAAGTATGGCCCGACGAACTCGGTTTTATCAATAAGACCGTCAACAAGAAGGTGGTTGGAGACCTGATCGAGCAGTGCTACGAAATTTCCGGTCATAACGAAACCGTCCGAGTGCTTGATGCACTCAAGAGCATGGGGTATGAGCATGCCACCCATTCGGGCATGTCCATCGGCTTGTGCGATATGATCATTCCCCAGGAAAAGGGCGAAATGATTGCCAAGGCGCGTAAAGAGGTTGAAGATGTTGAGAACAAGCACCGCAAGGGTTTGATTACCGAAGGCGAGCGCTATAACATGATCATCGACATCTGGACCGATACCAATGATAAGTTGACCAATAAGCTGTTCGGCGTACTGGAGCACAATGATGATCCATTGAACGCACTGTCGAAAGACGAGCTCAATCCGGTTTTTGTGATGGTGGACTCCGGTGCTCGCGGAAGCCGCCAGCAGATTCGTCAGTTGGCGGGTATGCGCGGCCTGATGGCGAAGCCGTCCGGCGAAATTATTGAACGTCCGATTCTGTCGAACTTCCGTGAAGGGCTGTCCGTTCTCGAATACTTTATTTCAACGCACGGTGCCCGTAAAGGGTTGGCTGATACGGCGCTTAAAACCGCCGACTCCGGTTACCTCACTCGTAAGCTGGTCGACGTTTCTCACGATATTATCATTACCGAAGAGGATTGTCATACGCTCAACGGTATTGAAGTTACGGCCATTACGGAAGGGGACGATGAACTCGTTTCGCTTGCGCAGCGGATCATTGGTCGTACGGCTACAGAGGATATCTGCAACCCGCACTCGCCCGACGAAGTGCTCGTCGCCGCAGGTGAGCTGATTGATAAATATTCCGCAGCCAAGGTGGAAAGTGCCGGTGTGGAACGGGTGCTGATCCGAAGTGTGCTGACGTGTGAATCCCGCCGCGGTGTGTGTGCCAAGTGCTATGGTAAAAACCTTGCGACGGGGCTGCCGGCGCAGCTCGGCCAGCCTGTGGGTATTATTGCCGCGCAGTCGATTGGTGAGCCGGGTACGCAGCTGACCATGCGTACGTTCCATATTGGGGGTACCGCCAGCTCTGTATTTAAACAGCCCAAAATTACGGCAAAATTCGACGGAAGGGTTAAATACGAAAACGTCCGCGCGGTTAAGGTTGACGGCAAAAACGTTGTCCTGAACAAAAACGGGAACATCATCATTGTTGACAGTGAAGGTGTCGAGCTCGAACGCTACGCTACTGTGATCGGTGCCTTGGTTTCGGTTGATGATGGCGGATCGGTTAAGGCTGGCGAAATCTTCGTTGAATGGGATCCGTATTCCGTTCCGATTCTCTCGGAGCATGAAGGTACGCTTGAATTCAATGACTTTATTGAAGGCGTAACGGTTCAGCAGACCGTCGATGAAACGACGGGCGTTAAAGGTCTTATTGTCATGGAACATAAGGAAGACCTCCATCCGCAGATTGTGATTGTGGATGCCCAGGGCAATAAAGGGTTCTATTCCATCCCGGCCGGTGCGCAGGTGATGATTCAAGAAGGCGATCCGATCAGCGCAGGTCATGCGATTGCCCGTACACCGCGCAAAACCGTTCGTACCAAGGATATTACCGGGGGGCTTCCGCGTGTGGCCGAGCTGGTTGAGGCCCGTACGCCGAAGGAAGCCGCAGAGATCGCCAAGATTGAAGGGATTGTTGAGCTGGGCGGAATCACCAAAGGGAAGCGCAAGCTGATTGTCCGCGACACTATTACCGGTGCCGAGGAAGAACACTTGGTTCCGATGAGCAAACACGTGATTGTGTTCTCCGGCGACTTTGTACACAAAGGACAACAGCTCACGGAAGGTCCAATTGTTCCGCAGGAACTGCTCGAAGTCTGCGGTCCGCAGGATCTGCAGGAGTATCTCGTGAACGAAGTGCAGGCGGTTTACCGCCTTCAGGGAGTGGAAATTAACGACAAGCACATCGAAGTGATTGTTCGCCAGATGTTGCGTAAGGTTAAAATCACCGATCCCGGCGACACCGAGTTTCTCTGGGGTGAACAGGTTGAAAAGCAGACCTTCCATGAAGTCAACCAAAAGGCGCAGGCGGAAGGCCGTCGTCCGGCGGAAGCTTCTCCGGTGCTGCTGGGCATCACCAAGGCCGCGCTTGAAACCGAATCGTTCATTTCAGCCGCATCGTTCCAGGATACCACTCGGGTACTGACGAAGGCTGCCGCATTCGGTATGGTTGACCAGCTTCGCGGATTCAAAGAAAACGTAATCATGGGACGTCTGATTCCGGCGGGTACCGGATTCCCCATGTACCGCGATATCAAACCGGTAAAACTTGGCGAAGAAATCTCCGTTGAGGATGTTCTCGGTGGCGATCCGCTCGCCTTCCAAGAAAGCTCCGAAGAGGGGTAGAGCCTCATTGAGGTTGTTCAGAAAAGGCGTCCGAGTGGGCGCCTTTTTTTTATAGATCATTGCTGGATGAGTGAAAAAAGAGAATCAACGGGTTGGCGATGTCCCCCCATATTTTCCCGTTTTAGCTTTCATGCCGTATAGCAGTTTGATACAACACCGTTGATTCGTGTGGTTGATTATGTATCGTTCGTTGTCCAAGTTATCTCTCTGTGTTGTCGTCTCGTTATTGCTGCCGGGGTGCGTATGGCTTAGTGATCTTCCGTATAGAGAGCGACGGATGGAAGCGGACCGGGCGTTTCACAATCAGGAATATATTTTGGCAGCGGCGCGCTATGAAGCGCTCCAGGACCAGTATCCCGAGACGTCGATCCGACAGGACATTATCTTTCGGCAGGGCATTGCCCTCTATTCAGCATCAGCATATCACGAGTCCCGGATCGTTTTTCTGGGCTATCTTGAGAAATATCCACACGGACAGTATCTTGAAGACGTTGAGGAATATGTGCGGAAGATCGATCTGCTCATGTCAAAAGCCACTCCTGCTGCAGCAAAAAGGTTGGCGGATTTACGGACTCGGGCGGATCTGAATGAACTGTTTGCTCTGCTCGCAGACCACCCAACCGATTCGCGCGTGCTCGAAGCGATCGGCGATACGCAGTGGAAGCTGGGTAATTATGAAGAGGCGATAGCGTACTATTACAAGGCCAATCAAATCGTCTCAACGCACGAGGAGCGCAATCTGAACAACAGTAAGCTGATTCTGGATGATGACGGACAACCGATTCCCTTGACCCCTGAAATTTTGAATCAGATGGATGTGAGGCGTCGACCCTTGCGGGTGTATGGCATGCATACATACACTTCGCGCAGCCCATCGGGAGATGCCGGAGGAGATATACAGTTTTATAACCTGACCGGCAGTGTTCGAAATCAGGGAAACGAGCTGCTTCGCGGACTCGAAGTCGAGGTGATTTATAGGGATATCACGGAAAGTGTTCTGGATGTGGATTATGTTAAAATCGGAACTCTGGGTCCCGGCGAAGTGAAAACGTTTCTTTCTCGGGCAGACAGCTACGATAACCTGTATAACATTGTAAGTTATGATGTGGAACTGCATTGGGAGCACTGACGGCTCTAAGGATATTTTATGACGTTATTAAGGGCAGGATATTTGAAAGCTTCACTGCGGATTGCGGTGGTGTATGCATTCGCGTTGCCCTTGTCGTTGTTTGCGCAGGAGAAGGAAAAAGAAAAGCCGCAGGTCCGTATTGAGGCCTGTGTATTGGAGTGGCAGCATTCGGGAGAACTTGATGTCGATTTTGCTGTGGCCTATAAGCGGGACCAGGGCGGTGGTTCTGCCCTTCAGAGCGCGGGGGTGACGACCATGTCTGATCAACCGATCGGTTCCGCTGCGCGGCTCTTTTTCGACAAGTTGGATACTTCTGCAGGAAGTTTTGATGCTGTTATTGAGGCGCTGGAGGGGGCGGGAACCGTACGGATTCTCAGTCAGCCGTATAATGTGGTCACCTCTTCCGAGGTTTCTGATGCCGAGTTGAATGATGAAAAAAAGGGCGCCAATAACATGGCAACGCTCAGCAACGAGACCGAGATCCCGTATGAGTCGACCAAGGCGGCCGGACGTAATCTGGTTTCGATCACGGAATATCAGAAAGCCGGGGTTTCGCTGGTGGTAAGCGTTCAGAAGGTGATTGATGATCATCTGATCGTCTTGACGATGGATACCAATGTTTCCGATATCACCGGCTTTGTGAACGTCGGA
>JAFGWS010000019.1 GCA_016937035.1 Pontiellaceae bacterium | reverse complement strand
GGCGGCATGGGCGGCATGGGCGGCGGTGATCAAGGCGGCGGTAGAGGAGCTCGTTAGATCATGAACAGCAAAATCCATAACCATTCAAAGGAAGGCGCTGCGCTGTTAGTCGTACTGGGCGTCCTGCTTATTCTGCCGTTGATTGTGATGTCCATTGCCTTTGATGCCAAACTTGAAGCGCAACTCATTTCCTATAAAAAGAAAAAATTAAAAGCCGAAACACTGGCTTATTCCGGGATCGAATATGCTAAAGCCATTCTGGCCCAACAGTCTCAGGTATCAGAGACGGACGTTGAAGAGTTGGGCCAAGAGGATCGAGACGGGTTTATGCAGATGGCGCTGTACGCTCAGCGCGGACTTTCCACATCATCAACTATCTATCCGGGAGACAGTACAAACGAAATGTTCACCATTACGATTGAGTCGGCAGAATCCGGACGAAATGTCAATCTGCTGACCCGCGACCAATGGATGGATATCTTTGAAATGGCCAATGTTCCCTCCACCCAGTGGGAAGAGCTGATTGACTGTCTTACCGACTGGATCGATGACAATGATCTGCATGAGCTGAACGGCGCGGAAAGCGACGACGAATTCTATGAAGAGCAGGGCTATCCCGTAAAGAATTCGCAGCTGGACAGCGTGGAAGAACTGTTGCTGATCAAAGGATGGACTCCGGAAATTCTTTACGGAAGTTCTGCAGAAGATGGAAGTGATGAGGTATTTGGAATTGCCGACATCCTTACAGTATGGGGCGATGGAAAAGTAAACATTAATACCGCCCCTACCAACACGCTGCTGAGCTTTCCGGAATATGAAGACTGGCAATTGGAAGATATCATGCTCGCCCGCGCGGGGCTGGATGGTGAAGAGGGCACGCTTGACGACGGCATTCAGTCGCTCAACGAAGTCAGTGCCGACACCACAAATTTTAAATTGGAAAGCAATTACATTAAAGTAACGTCTATTGGAGAATCATCGAAAACCAAATACCAAGTCACCGCGGTCTTTCTGCTAGGAACAGGAGAGTCAACGGTGCTCTATTGGAACGAAGGACCGGTCAATTAACATGCGAATACGCGATAAGATCATTACAGCAGTCTGCCTTTTCCCCGAAGGCATCGAGTGGACTTCCCTGAAAATCAGACAGGGAAAGACCGAACGAAAAGAACGACAATCCCTGCCGTTCTCCGAACCGCAGCAAGAGGGAGCAACCATGGCAACCGTCGTGTTGCCGGAAAATCTCGCAGGAAACATGGAAGGCGATATTACCGTCTCGATCAGAACCTCTGAGCTCATCATGCGAACGATTGAGGTTCCTTCATCAGATCGCGATGAAATTGCATCCATGGTTGGCTTTCAGATTGATAAGATTGCCCCCTACCCTATGGATCAAATGGCGATTTCTCACGAAATCCTGCAAGAAACAGAAAACGGTGCACGAATTCTTATGGCCGCAGCAAAGCGTACCTGCATTGATGCGATCGGTGAAACGTTTAAGAAGCGGGACATTCACATCCACAGCATCGATGCCCGTGTTCTTGGATGGCTGCAGCTTCTGAAAAAAGGCGGCCATATTGTTGAAACCGGCAGTCAGATCCTGGTGGTCAGAGACGGAATTGACTTTGCGCTCGCCGTTCTATTGGACGGCATTCCGCTCTCCATTCATTCTCTGGACAATGCCGTGAATAACGAAAATCTCTGCGAAGCATTGGCTGAGGAGATTAAATACACCTTAGTGGCACTTGATGCTGAACATGATCTTCCCTCTCCCGAATCGATCGATTTCTGGAGCATGGACGAACTGCCTGCGTCCACCACGGCATGCCTGAAGGAAAGAGTCGGCCTGAAGCCCAACGTACATAGCCTGACGGAACTGCCGCCTCTTTCGGAAGGCATAGCGGAACGCTCTCGGGACAAAGCCAACCGAATTGAACTTATCCCGAGCGAATGGATTGAACACGAAAAAAACAAACAGCTGAAAAAACAGATCATCACCGCATCATCGGTTATCGTTGGTGTATGGCTCTGTGCACTCGCCATTCTGCTCACTCTCTTCAAGATCAGAGACAATGAATACAGTGCACTCAAGGCAAAGGAGCAGAAATATTTCAAAGGGGCATCGCTCGCAAGGCAGGATAAGCTGAAGCTCGAAAAGCTGAAGATGAAGATGGATAAAAAGAATTCCGCTCTCGAAGGATTGCGTGAAATTGTGATGCTCTGGCCGGGAGAGGGTGAAATCAGTGATTTAACCCGCTTCAATTATGAAAAGAAAAAAGGTGAGGTTCAGGTTCGAGGATCAACTAATTCAGGTTCGGTTGACACTTTTTTCAACAACCTGACACGATCTGAGTTGTTTGTAAACATAGCCAATCAAAACAGCAGCACCAGAAATGTTCGCGGCAGAGATGGGACTACTACTGTTGTGACTGAGTTTTCGGTCACGTTGCTGATGGATCAGGAGGGGAAATAATGAAAATATCAAAACGCGAAATGATCCTGACGGTCTCGACGTTGACCTGCGTGCTGTTCGGAGCAACCTGGCTTGTTGTTGGAAAGATGTATGCGACGTATAAAAAACAGGGGGAAGAAACACCCAGAATCGACAAAAATATTGAAAATCATCTAATTACAATTGATCAACAGAAAAACTGGAAAGCCAACCTGAACATACTGGAGGCAAGCATTAGTGGAGATGCCTACCCCGCAGAACCGATGTCTGTTGCTCCGAGGCTTACGACTGAAATTAAGGCGATCACCACCTTATGCGGACTCAACATTTCCAGTTCCACCCCCCAAAAAGAGGAAAAAACCGGAAACCTTTATGAGCAGACCATTCGGCTTCAATGGACCGGAACGACCGAACAGCTCGTCAATTCACTCCATGGAATTCAAAGCTCCGGCACCGGCCTTAAATTTGATATCACCACGCTTACCATTGCGCCGCAGAGCGGAAGAGGTGCTCAGCCGGGCATGTTGAGCGGAACGATGGATGTCAACTGCACCTACATGCGTGTTCCCCCTCAAAGTTAATCTTCTTCTGTGGAACTTAAATCCCTCATTACCGGACCCCTCCAACAAATCTGTTACTTGCTGTGGAATGATCCACAGCGGGCGTTGGTAATCGATCCGGGGGCAGAAGCCGAGCGCATTGGAATGTTCATTAAAGACCGCGGATTAAACGTCGCGGCCTTTATTTGTACACATGGTCATACCGACCACATCGGAGCGTTGGCCGATTTGCACCGGTTATTCCCGGCTCCAATCCTCATTCATTCGGCAGACCTGAGCTGGGCCTTTGAACCGGTCAATCATCTCTTCCCCGTTCATGGTGTTCCTGAAAGACCGATCAATGCGGATTATATTCCCTTGGAAGATGCGGAGAAATGGCAGCGAGACCTTCCGGTGTTTCAATGCATCGAAACACCGGGCCACACGCCCGGCTCCTGCTGCCTCTTCTTTTCTGAAGAACAACTCTTAATTTCCGGAGACACCTTGTTCAGGGGAACCTATGGCCGCACCGATCTGCCCGGCGGAAATCCCCGGAAAATGACAACCTCGCTGCAGAAACTGAAACAGCTTTCGGATACCACCCGCGTCTATCCCGGCCACGGCCCCGACACTACCATCGGAATAGAAAAAGCCACGAACCCGTTTTTCGCTGTTTGAGGGTAAAAGTGGCTTGTTTGTTCGATTTCCGATCAACCGTCTGCACTACATTTTTTCTTCACGGTCATGCTGCGGACGTCTGCTGGTAAAGGTATTTCTGGAAACCGGCAAAAGCCATGTTGATCTCTTCGGGCCGCCCGCCGAGGTCGGCCACGGCATCCGCGAGGGAGTTGTGATATTTGAGCAGAAGCAGCGGGGTGAGCTTTTCCGGGTCGAGTTCCTCCACCCCGACCGAGACGTAATGCTGAAGGACAAAGTCGAGGAACACCTGTTGCTTGGCGCTGAACCGGCTGTTGATATACACCCGTGCGTTTGCCGCCCGGAGTTCACGCGTGACCGGCGGCAACGCGTAGGCGACATGGGCGAGCACATCGAAGAGGTCGCTCTTCTCGGCGTCGATAATCTTCTGCATTTCCGCCAGTTGCTCATGCCCGAAGCCCTTCTCGGCCAACCCCTGCAACAGCTTCTTGCGTGTGTCCGGCACGCTCCAGATGGCGCGGAGTTCCTCCTCATTCCGGAAGAAATCAGGCAGTTTGCCGAAGAGCAGCTCCATGAACTGCTGGGCGGACATGGGCGTGCCGTCGGGATGCCAGAAGCTGGTCATCATCATGTGTTGGATGTTCCGCTCCTTGCCGTCGGCGAGTTTCACCTTCACCTTGCGCCGCCTTTTGCATACACAAGGGCGCTGACCGCACTCCGGGCACGGCTCCGGCGGGCAGACGCAGGGCACCTGCCCGCAGACGGGGCAAAGCGGACGCGGCGCTTTCTCGCACTCGCACGGCTGGCAGCCGCACTTCGAGCACGGCTCCGGCTCAAGGGGTTCCCCGTCCCATTCCAGATCAAGGAAATGCTGGTGCGCCTTCACGAAGTCGTAGATCGTGAAGTAATCCTTGCCTTCAAACAGCCGCGTGCCGCGTCCGATGATCTGCTTGAACTCAATGATTTGGCGGATGGGCCGCATCAGGACGATGTTGCGTATGTTCCGGGCGTCCACGCCTGTGGACAGCTTTTGCGAGGTGGTCAGGATGGTGGGGATCGTCTTCTCGTTGTCCTGGAAATCCCGCAGATGCTCTTCGCCGATGCCGCCATCGTCCGCCGTGACGCGGTGGCAATAGTTCGGGTCATGGCTCGTCTTGAGCTGGTTGATCAGGTCGCGCACCAGCAGCGCGTGGGGTTGGTTTGCGCAGAAGACGAGCGTCTTCTCGTTCTGGTTGATCTGCTCCAGGAAAATCTCCACGCGCTTCTTTTCCCGCTCCCTGATCTCGATGCTGCGGTTGAAGTCTTCCTCCTCGTAAAGCTTGCCTGCCTCGATCTCGCCCTCCACCACGGCATCGTCCGAGGTCCAAACGTAGTAATCAAGCGTCGTCTGGATCTGCTTCACCCGAAACGGCGTCAGGAAGCCGTCGTTGATCCCGTCCTTGAGCGAATAGATAAACACCGGCTCGCCGAAATAGCGGTAGGTGTCCACGTTATCCTTGCGCTTGGGCGTGGCGGTCAACCCGAGCTGCACCGCCGGCTCGAAGTACTCCAGAATGCCGCGCCAGGTGCTTTCATCGTTCGCTCCGCCGCGATGGCACTCGTCAATCACGATGAAGTCGAAGAAGTCCTTCGGATACGCCCCGAAATACGGGGCTGACTGTCCGTGCTCGTCCGTGCCCGTCGTGAAGGTCTGGAAGATGGTGAAGAACAGGCTGCCGTTCTTCGGCACCTTGCCCTTCTTGCGGATGTCGCCCGGCTCGATCCGCACCAGCGCGTCCTCGGGGAACGCGGAAAACGCATTGTATGCCTGATTCGCCAGGATGTTCCGGTCGGCCAAAAACAGGATGCGCGGCCGCCGCGTCGCTTCGCGCGCGAGGTTCCAGCGGGCGTGGAACAGCTTCCAGGCGATCTGGAAAGCGATGAAGGTCTTGCCTGTGCCGGTGGCGAGCGTCAGGAGGATGCGCGTTTTGTTTTCTGCGATGGCCTCCATCACCCGTTCGACGGCGAGGTCCTGATAGTACCGCGTCGGATGTGAACCGCCCTTGTCCTCGAACGGCACTTCCGCGAACCGGTCGCGCCACGCGTTCTCCTCGGCGAAGGTCAGCGCCCAGAGCTCGTCCGGCGACGGATAGACTGCGATCTCGCCCTCTTTGCCCGTCTGCATGTCGATCGCGTAAATACCCCGGCCGTTGGTGGAATAGGTGAAGCGGATGGCCAGCTTGTCCGCATAGTTCTTGGCCTGCGCCACGCCCTCGGTCAGCTCTTCGTCCCACGCCTTGGCCTCGACCACGGCCAGCTTGAGGTTGCGGTATTCCAGCACATAGTCGGCCGTCAGCGGCTTGCCGCGTTTGCCATGCCCTTCGATGCGACCGGGAGCAATCGCGTATTCCCGCCGGATGCGGCTGCCCTCGATGACGCCCCATCCCGCAGCCTTCAGCGCGGGATCGATATGTTCGGCTCTGGTTTCGGCTTCGTTCATGGCAACACCTTTCTAGGTAACCTGGCTGACCTTGTTGACTGCATTGCCATCCCTGTCGTCAACGCGGTGGTCTTCAATCTCGTTCTCATACCGGCCTCGTTCCTTTGCACTCCGGGAAGGAGAAGCACCCCCAGAAATCGCCCTTGGCCGACTTGCGCCTGCGCATCGGCTTGCCGCATTGGGGACAGTCGGGGGCGTCGGCACTCCTCTGCTCCTCGCGCGCCTCGATGCGCCTGGCCATGAGCCGCTCGCTGAACCCGCCGTCGTTCTCGAACGCCTTTCCCTGCGCCTCGATCTGGCTCTTGAGCATGTTCAGCGCCCGGCCAATGATGATAAGCATCGCGTTGGCCACCACCACCGGGTCGGCGGCATCGAGCCAGCGGGCGTATTTCTTGCGCTGGTCCAGCGCGTGTTTGGCCGATTCGTGGACCATGTCGTCTCTGAACGGCAGATCGTCGAGCGAGACGGCATTGACAGCCTTGGCCTCGGGCGAATGCACCGACCACGGAAGCTGGCCGTTATCGAGAATGAAGATCTCGTAGTCGCCGCGCAGTTCGCTCAAACTCGCCCGGGCGACATCGGTGAGCTTCATTTCGGTGTCCTTCGAGGTCGAGGAGCGCTCCGAGCCTTCGATAATATTTTGCCGCCCGCTGCGCGCGGCTTGGGTCATCTGGTCATACTGGCGGCCCTTGGGGTCGTAGAACTTTGCACCCGCCTCGCGATGATCCTGCGTTAGGAACCGGCGACAGAACCGCAGCGTATCGAGCTGTACGATCGTCGCCAGCGTGAACGAATGCAGCCGCCGGAAACCGCCGTGTTTATCGAAAAGCTCAGGCATGGCGCACTCCTGTGTGGTGTTGGGACCCTGTTGACCGCATTGACCCGATTCTCAACACGGTCATGTTGGTCCGTACCGTTATCTTTGTCAACTCGGTCATCATTTCACAACTCCCCCTCAAACGCCTGATGCAGCAGCGACTTCTTCAACTCCCCCAGCGCCGCCAGCTTCCGCTCATAGATGCCCGCCAGCCGCCGCGTCTCGGCGGAAAGGGCGTCGAGTTGGGCGGCGATGGTTCGTTGCTCATTCAGGGTTGGAAATGCCAGCGAGACCTGTCGAAGGTCGCCGATGTTGATCTGCATGAGAGCAGCTCCGTAGGTCTTGGCTCGGATTTGCGATTGCACTGATTCTGTAAGTAGAAGATGAAAGCCAAAATCCACCATCAGTAGTTCGGTTTTAAAACGAATTGGGACAATGCCTCGTGTCACGTTAGCACCAGCAAGCTCCGGCGCTGCTTTTGAGACCACGCCTGTTGTTCCTCGCACACACAAAAGCAATTCACCGCCTTGCAGGGTTGTGCGTTGGTATGACTCAGCCCGTTTCGGATTGATGCGTTTCAATCCATCAGGCGTGATCGTATTCTGGGTGAGGTCCGTCGGCCGCACCACGGGCAAGCCACCTTGGACTTCGTCGCCAGGCTGAACGATACCGTAGGAAAGAGAGCAATCATCCGCCGCAACTTCATCCAGCCTTCTATCCACCCACCCTTCGCCCTTTTTGGTGAAGACGTCATTGAGGTGGCTTTCGAAAAGGGCGCGGGCGTTTTGGAGGTTCTTTTCGGCGTTGGCTACGGCGGTGGCCAGCCCCGCAAACGCCTCGTCCAAAATCCCCACAATCCGCCGCTGCTCGGTGAGCGGGGGGATGGGGATTTCTGTGTTCTTGATTTTAATCTGCGAGATGTTTGGTTGCGCGTTGCCGGTTGCTTGCGCCACCAATTCATCTTTCTTCGCCAGCAGGAAGTAAAATAGAAACTCAGGAACAAATTTCTCATTTGGCAGGATTCCGCAGATCGCTTGATTTGTGGCCGCTTCAAATCGCAGGATGCCAACCTGCCCTGCCGTCGCGCCATACATTGCGACCAAGACCGTGTCCTTTGGGAAGAGCTTGGCAGCCGAATTCTCAAGACCTGCCTTCGTGATAAAGTTCCTTGCCTCTCGTACATTTCCTTGAGCCACCTCACCGCTAAGAAGCCATGGAATGTTCCCGCCTTCGTAATACTCTTCCCGCGAACTCAACGGCGTCCCGCCTGACCCCGTCTTGAACACCTCCCCCAGCCTCTTCTTTTCCCACCCCTTTCTCATCCCAGCAGCCCCCGGATCTTCGCCAGCACCTCGGCGCTCTCGGCATCCAGCGCGGCGATTTCGTCCATGATTTCCTGCGGGCTGCGGTGGACGATCTCCTCGCCGCCGTTGGGGTTCTTCACCGACAGGTCGTAGGTTGCGGGGTCGATCGACGTTGCGTCCACGCTCCAGCTCTTCTCCGAGTCGGCAAACGTCTTCTGCTTGTCAATGAAGTCAGCCAGGTCACCATCATTGAGCGGGTTGGTCTTGCCGAGGTTGCGGCCGGGGTCGAGCTGGTAATACCACACCTTGGGCGTTTTCGTGCCCTTCTCGAAGAACAGCACGACGGTCTTCACGCCCGCGCCCTGGAACGTGCCGCCCGGACAGTCGAGCACGGTGTGGAGGTTGCATTCTTCGAGCAGCTTCCGGCGCAGGCTCACGGAGGCGTTGTCGGTGTTGCTCAAAAAGGTGTTTTTGATGACGATCCCGGCCCGGCCGCCGGCCTTGAGCACCTTGATGAAGTGCTGAAGGAACAGGAACGCGGTCTCGCCGGTGCGGATGGGAAAGTTCTGCTGCACCTCCTTGCGCTCCTTGCCGCCGAAGGGCGGATTGGCGAGGATGATGTCGAAACGGTCTTTTTCCTGTACGTCGGCCAGGTTTTCGGAGAGCGTGTTGACGTGGAGTATGTTGGGCGCCTCGATGCCGTGCAGGATCATGTTCATGATCGCAATGACGTAGGCCAGCGACTTCTTTTCCTTTCCGTAGAAGGTGTGCTCCTGCAGGGCGCGGTCCTGGGCGGTGGTGCGCTCCGGATTCTCTTTCCGCAGATATTCGAACGCCTCGCACAGGAAGCCCGCCGAGCCGACGGCGGGGTCGCAGATGGTCTCGCCCAGCTTCGGCGCGGTGACGGCGACGATGGCGCGAATCAGCGGGCGCGGCGTGTAATATTCGCCGCCGTTGCGCCCTGCATTGCCCATGTTCCTGATCTTCGCCTCGTAGAGGTGCGAAAGCTCGTGCTTCTCCGTCTGCGACGCGAAGCGCAGTTCATCGATGTGGTCAATGATCTCGCGCAGGTTGTAGCCGCTCTGGATGCGGTTCTTGATCTCGCCGAAAATCTCACCGATCTTGTATTCGATGGTGTTCGGCCCGCTGGCCTTCTGCTTGAACCCTTGCAGATACGGAAAGAGCTTGCCGTTGACGAAGGCGATCAAGTCGTCGCCGGTCAGCGCGGCGTTGTGGTCGAGCTTGCCGTCCTTGTCCTTGGGCGCGGCCCAGACGCCCCAGCGGTAGGGCTTGTCCAAGATATGGGTGTAGCTCCTGCCGCCCAGCGTCGCCGCCATGGCGCGGTCCGCCTCCAACGCGTCGAGATATTTCAGGAACAGCAACCACGATGATTGCTCCGTGTAGTCCAGTTCGCTCGTGCACCCGGCATCCTTCCAGAGCACGTCGTCAATATTCTTGAAAGCCTGTTCAAACATGGTTGTTCCTGCTCATCGTTGTTGTCCTCTTTTCGCTTTAACGAAACGAAAAGAGGAGTTTGGCGCGGTTATTCAGCGGCTTTAATGCGGTCCCACGCTTTGGTGTAGAGCGCGATCGATTCGCCGACATCTTCCAGAATCTGGCAGTTTCCCAGCACCTCAGGAGCAAGGAAGATGGCGGGATTGCTGCGGATTTCTTTATCGATCAGATCATAGGCCGGCAGATTGGGAATCTGCGCCAGGTTCCATTCCATGTTGGCGGCAGCGACTTCCGGTCGCAGCATAAAGTTGATAAATTCATGCGCCAAATCCTGATTGTCGGAAGAAACGGGAATCACCATTTCATCGCAGGTGGCGGCCATACCTTCCTTCGGAAAGAGGATGTCGATATCGTCGTTTTCTTCCATGACCATCAGCAGGTCGGAAGAATAGCCCTGGACGAGAATAAATTCGGCGGAGTCGATACCGGTTTTGTACTGCTCGCTGTCAAATTTCGCGATCTGCTTTTTCCATTTGATCACGAGGTCGGCGGCTTCTTTGATCTGTTTTTCATCGGTGGAGTTCAGCGGATAGCCGAGTTTGATCAGCGCGGCGCCGATGGTTTCGCGAATATCGTTGAGCAGAGTCGTACGCCCGGAATATTGCGTATTGGCAAAGAGATCCCAAGTTGCTTCCGGGTTGTTCATTTTGTCCGTGCGATATCCAATGCCGGTATAACCGAAGGCGTACGGCACGCTGTAGGCGCATTCTTTGTCTATAAGCAGGGTTTTGAAGGAGGGATCAAGGTTCATCAGATTCGGCAGCCGGGTATGGTCGAGCTGCACCAGCATATTTTGATCGTCCATGAGCTTGCACATGTAGCTGGAGGGGAAAATTACGTCATAACCGGTGGCACCGGCCTTGAGCTTGGCGTACATAGACTCATTGGAGTCAAAGGTATCCACCACCACTCTGCACTTAAATTCCTCTTCAAAGGCGGCCAGCTGATCTTCATCGACATAGTCGGCCCAGTTGTAAACGTGGAGTACCGGCGAAGTGTCTTTTCCGCATCCGGTCAGCCCGGTGGTGACGGCGGCGAGCGTGAGAATAGACAGACTTTTCAGAATTTTCATGGCAGTTCCGTTCCTTTCTTTTTATTGATCAGCTGACTGCTTCCGACGGCCACAAAGGTAACCAGCAGAAGCAGGGTTGAAAGCGCATTGATAACCGGCATGAAGCGGCTGTGTTTCATCATGCTGTAGATGTGGACGGGGAGCGTGTTGGAGCCCGGACCAGCCACGAAAAAGGTGATCACGAAATCGTCGATGGAAAGCGTGAAGGCGAGCAGCGCGCCGGCCGCGATTCCCGGAGCCAGGGCGGGCAACAGGACACGCGTCGTCGCGATCCAGCCATTTGCCCCCAGATCGTAGGCCGCCTCCATCATCGAAAAGTCAAAGTCCTGCAGCCGGGCGAGCACGACCATCGCGACATAGCTGATGCAGAACGTAATGTGGGCAATACAGATCGAAGCCAGCCCCAGCTTGAAGCCGACGGCCACAAAGAAGAGCAGCAGGCTCATCCCCATCAGGATGTCCGGCATCACAAGAGGCATGTAGATCAGCCCGTTGTGGAATTTTTGCAGTTTTCCATGGAAGCGATCGAGGGCATAGGCTGCCACGGTTCCGAGCACGGTCGAGACCACCGTGCTCACCGACGCAACGAGCAGCGAATTACGCAGAGCATGCCAGATGCGGGGATCCTCCTTCAGGCGCAGATACCACTCCAGGGTAAAGCCAGACCACGCGCCGCCATACTTGTGCTCGTTGAACGAGTTGACGACGAGGAGGGCAATGGGCACGTAGAAGAAAACCATCACCAGCACCAGCGTAACTGCGGGCAGCCTTGAACGCTTCATGGCTCGCCTCGCTTTTTCCGGCGCAGCACCAGCGTGCTGACAAGCATCGGCAGCATAACCCCCAGACAAAGCAATGCGGACAAGGCGGCGGCGTGCGGAAGGTTCCGGTCGGTCGAGGCCCGCTGGGCAATCTTGTTCCCCAGCATTTCGCTCGTCGGTCCGCCCAGGATGTCGGGAATGACATAGGCGCCCAAGGCGGGAATGAGCACCATCAGGATGGCGGTTTGTATGCCGCGCCGGATGCCGGGGACAAAAATGCGCCGGAAGGCGGTCGCCACCGTGGACCCAAGGTCGAGCGCGGCATCAATCAGCGAAAAATCAAATTTTTCGATCGAGGCATACAGCGGCATAATCGCGAATGGGAGGTAGGTATAGACCATCACCAGCAGCACGGCCCCCTCGTTGTAGAGCAGCATCGTATCGGGCGTGGCCAGCCCGACCATGACCAGCCCCTTCTTGAGAAATCCCTCCGGATGAAGAATGGCCTTCCACGCGAAAACGCGGATCAGGAAATTGGTCCAGAACGGAATAATCACCAACATGAGCAGCCGGTGCTGGCGGCGCTCTGGTGCACGAGCGATATAGTAGCTGAAGGGAATTCCCAACAGAATACAGATGGCGGTGCAGTAGAAAGAGAGCCGGAGCGTACGCCAGACGATAGCAGGATAATTCGGGTTGCCGAGTTCAATCCAGGTTCGAAGTGTCCATCCATCGCCGAGACCGCCGAGCGGATTGGCGGGCTTGAAGGCGATCACAAAGACCATCAGTGTCGGCAGCAGGAAAAACAACACCAGCCAGGCAAGACTGGGGATGGAAAGAAGCCATTCCTTCAGCCGCCTCGACATTATTCCGCCTCCACGTCGTCGACTGCGGCGGATTCTTCGATGAGATCGGTATCCGACGGGAGGGCCAGCAGCGCCTCGTCGTTCTCGTCGTACCGTTCCAGCATGTAGCCATCGTCCGCATGCCAGCTGATCCAAACCTCCTCGTTCCACCGGATGGGTTTGCGATCCAGCAGGAAACGGCTGTGCTGGCTGGTGACGGAAATCAGGTAATCATCGTTGATCCGAACCCAGCACTTGGAATGCGAGCCCAGGTAGATGATATCCTCGACAATCCCGCGGAGCGTGTTGTGCATCGGACTGGAAACCGGCGGTGTCCGGTCCATCGAAAACTTTTCGGGACGGACGCTCACGTCAACCCGGACATTGGCGCGCAGGTTTTTGTCGTTGAAGAAGCGGAGCCGCGGCTCGATCCCCTCGATCTCGATCAGGCAATACTCGTTATCGACGACCTCGCAAACCCGTCCATTGAAAAAGTTGGTATCCCCGATAAACGCCGCCGTGAAGCTGCTGCGCGGTGCCTCATAGATTTCCGTGGACGTCCCGACCTGTTCGACGATCCCGTGGTTGAACACGGCAATCCGGTCCGAAAGGCCCATGGCCTCGCTCTGATCGTGGGTGACATAAACAAACGTGGTTCCGACTTCATCATGGATACCGTCGAGTTCGACCAGCATGCGTTGGCGCAGCTTGAGATCCAGAGCGGCCAGCGGCTCGTCGAGCAGCAGGACCTGCGGGCGGTTGACCAGCGCCCGGGCGATGGCGACCCGTTGCTTCTGGCCGCCGCTGATCTGGTGCGGACGCTTGTGGGCGTGTGGTTCGAGCTGAACAAGCTGAAGCATCGCTTCCACGCGCTCAGCAATTTCCTTCTTGGGAACCTTGGCCACCTGAAGTCCGAAGGCAATATTTTCGCGCAGCGTCATGTTGGGAAAAAGCGCATAGTTTTGGAAGATCGTATTGACCTTGCGACGGTTCGGCGGGAGGTCGGTAATATCTTTCCCGTCGAGAAAAACACGGCCTGAGTCCGGCGTTTCGAACCCTGCACAGATCCGCAGCAGCGTGGTCTTCCCACAACCGCTTGGACCCAACAGGGAAAAGATTTCGCCCTGACAGATACTCAACGAAACATTGTCGAGCGCCGTCAGGTCGCCAAAGCTTTTCGTTATACCCTTAAACTCCAGAAATCCGTTCATTTTTTCCTCGATCGGCCCTCCAAATAAAGTGCGGATTGGAAACCAAGATACCCGCCTTGGCAATCCCAAAAAAATCCTCTTTTCACGCCAGGGCCGAATGAAGAGATGATTTCTTTTGCGGGTTTAGCCTATGGACTTATTTCGCTGCTGAACCTATAGTCACCTGTTCATTTTAACTCTACCGGAGGAAAACCCATGTATGATGAACAGGTTGTGAAGAAAGCAAAGGCCATCCACGCGGAAATCTACGGAAAGGATCCCACCACGGCGGCCTATGCTCCGGGTCGCATTGAAGTGCTGGGCAATCACACCGACTACAATGCCGGCACCACCTTTTCCTGCGCCATCAACATGGGGCACTGCTTCTGCATCTCCGCCTCCGACAAACCGGGCGTACGTTTGACCGCCGGCGACCTGAAAGAGACCGCCGAGTTTGATCCTTCCAACGGCGATGCGCTGGAAAAGAAATTTCAGTGGGCTAACTATGTAAAAGGCGTAATGCACTACCTCCGCGACTTCGGTGTAGAAATCAACAACGTTGACTGCACGTTTCTCGGCTCCATTCCAATGGGCGCCGGACTCTCCAGCTCCGCCGCACTGGAAGTCGCCACCGCGTATGCCGTGCTCGCCTACACCGGCAAGAAGATTGATAAAATCGACATTGCCAAGATCGGTCAGCGCGCTGAGCACGAGTTTGCCGGATGCAGCTGCGGTCTGCTCGACCAATTCTCCAGCATTTACGGCGTCCACCATGGGCTGATTCACTCCGACTTCCGTACGTTGGAGACCTATCCCGTTAAACTGCCTGACGATGTTGTCTTTCTGATGATCAACCCGAACGTCAAACACGCCCTCGCCGAGTCGCCCTACAACGCACGACGGAAAAGCTGCGAAAAGGCGGCCGCTGAACTTAACGCGCTCGTCGACTACGAGATTTCCGCGCTGCGCGACATTGCCTTCGAAGATTTTGAAGCCAACAAAGAGAAGATCGATCCCGAGGCCGCCCAGCGCGCAACCCACGTAGTCGGCGAAATTTATCGCGTGGAAGAAGGCGTGAAGCTGCTCAAAGAAGGGAAGCTTGAAGCCTTTGGTCAATATCTCTATGACTCTCACGAAACCTCGCGCACCGCGTTTGAAAATTCCTGTGCGGAACTGGATCTCGTTGTTGAAGCCGCCCGCGAGGCCGGCGCACTCGGCGCACGCCTCTCCGGCGGCGGTTGGGGCGGCAGCGCCATCGCGCTCGTACACGCCGACCAGGCCGACGCCGTCTGCGCAAAAATCATTGAAATCTGCAAAACCAAAGGCTTTGAGCCTACGGCGGAAACGATCATTCCTTCCGCCGGCGCAACGGTGGTGGAGTAGAAATACGCAATAAGGAGTTTCTCAAATGAAAGTACTCGTTGCCGGCGGAGCCGGATATATCGGAAGCGTTACCACCCAAATGCTCTGCGACGAAGGGCACGACGTTGTCGTCTTCGATAATCTCGAACGCGGACATCGCCCGGCGGTTGATCCTCGCGCATCGTTCATTCAGGGCGATCTGCGTAACAAGAACGACATCAAAAACGCGCTGCTCGCGGAACGCCCCGAGGCGGTCATTCATTTTGCCGCCTACATCGAAGTCGGCGAATCGATGAAAACGCCTATGCCGTTCTTTGAAAACAATGTCAGCGGATCGCTCAACCTGATGACCGCGATGGTGGAAGCCGGATGTAAAAAGCTCATCTTTTCCTCCACCTGCGCCACCTACGGAACGCCGGAGCGTATTCCGATGGACGAAACACTCCCGCAGAAACCCGAATCCGTCTACGGTGAATCGAAGCTGATTTGCGAAAAAATCTTCCGGTGGGGGCAGGAAATCCACGGCATTGAATGCGTCTTTCTGCGCTACTTCAACGCCTGCGGCGCTACCGAACAATACGGCGAGGCGCACGATCCGGAAAGCCATCTGATTCCCCTTGTGCTCCAAGTCGCGCAAGGAAAGCGCGAAAAAATCTTCATCTTCGGCGAGGACTATGAAACGCGCGACGGCACCTGCGTCCGCGACTATATCCACATCAAAGATCTGGCGCAGGCGCATATTCTGGCCCTCAAGCCGGGTATTTCCGGGGCCTTCAACCTCGGTAACGGCGACGGCTACACCGTCAAAGAAGTGATCGATGTCTGCCGCAAAGTGACCGGCCATCCGATCCCCGCCGAAGTGCAGCCCCGTCGCCCCGGCGACTGTACGGCGCTCGTTGCCGATGCCGCCAAGGCCAAAACGGTCCTCGGCTGGAATCCGCAGCACGCCGACCTTCAGGAAATCGTCCAAAGCGCTTGGAATTGGCATCAGGCCCATCCCAAAGGCTACTAAACCTCAGTCCGTTTTCAGTGGGTCAACGCCCGGGTTCTCCTGCGTTGTCTACGGGCACTATCGCGGCAGTTTAATTTCGCGGCGGATATAGGTGGGGACATCCAGATCCTGGTTGTTGTAAATGGTCGGATTCACATGGGCAAACCGTCCTTTTCCAACCGTTTCGAGCGCAAATTCCCCCTGTCCGCCTCTTCCGCGGAGCGAAATCTGCCGACCGGCACTATCCACCAACGGCTCTTTCCACTGCTCCGCAAGCAAAACCATAGCTGAAAGATCATCGCCGCAATCCGGATCAACCAGAAGCCCAAAGTTAAACCAGACCTCCGCAGGGAGTTCAGCTTGAATCTTTTTCATGACCGTTTCGACCTCACTCAGTGCGAGGCCCGAGCCACCGGTTATTCCGACAATAACGCCTTGAGCTCTGGACCACGGCTCCACATTGCCCAGCAGCGGATGAGTCAGTAACGACTCCGCCACGACCTCGGCCCGAGTCGGACCGGCGGCGCGCACGAATGCAAAATTGCAGAAACCATCGCAGTTTTTAAGCATGGTATGTATACAGGCAAAATCCAGACTGCACACGCCAACGCTGGAAATCAGACGGCAGAGCATAGCCACGCCGTCGCGCATCACCTGATGGCTTCTGGAAAATGCATCCTCCGCCGAAATCTCGGCATCGGCGCGGCTCAACAGTCGTTCGTTGGAGATACGAATGACGGCATCGGCGTGGGTTCGTACGCGTTTCATCGCATCGTCTGCGGCGGATTTTTTCATTTTCCCTTCAAAATCAAACGGCATGGAGACGACCGCCAGAATCAGGCAACCGGCCTCACGGGCAATACGAGTGACCACCGGCAACGCACCGGAAGCCGTTCCGCCGCCCAGGCCGCCCACGAGAATCACTAAATCCACGTCCCGTAGTTTTCGGCGGATGCCCGATGAATCTTTTTCCACCGACTGCCGCCCCAACTCAACCGCACCGCCCGCACTGAGGCCGTGCGTTATGCTTTCGCCGACACAAATAAAACTATCGATCTCCAACGCGGAAAGCAGCTTGCTGTCGGTATCCACCGCAGTAATCATCACCTCATCAGAAAGACCGGAAAGGCCGGAAACCGCGAGGCTTCCGCTCGATCCCACCCCCATGATCAATATGCGGGGAACATGCAGATTAGAAAGTCGTTTTTCGGATGGATCAGTCACGGCCACCTCCCCAGAGCATCTTCAGCAAGCGCCGACCCAAAGAGGGTTTGTATTCCACTGTTTTCATATCCGAAGCATACCGAATTGCACCGATGTGACAGGCGTAGAGCGAACCCTCTTTCACGGTGGATAATCCCTGAACATCAAACGGTTTCCCCTGCGAGCACGGTGCATTAAACACCTTTTGCCCCAGATCGCGCGTTCCGCTCAAAAAAGAACCGCCACCCGTCAGCAGAACCCCTGCCCCCAGCGGAACATTCGGGCAGCTGTGATCGACACTCTCTTTTATAAGTCCAAAGAGTTCGTCCATGCGTGCATTTATGATGGTGTTGAGTGTAATGGCGCGCACCATTTTTCCGCCGAAACCCTGCGACGATGCCGGCACTGAAATATTATGATCGCGCTCCATCAGATTAGTGATTGCGCTGCCCTTGTCCTGCTTAAGCAATTCCGCTTGAACCATCGGAATCTGAAGCCCGGAGGAAATATCGTTCGTCACATGTTCGCCCCCCACCCCGATCGATCCGGCGGCCATAACAAAGCCGTCATAATAGAGCACAAAATCGGTTGTGCCGGCACCGATATCAATGACCAGTACGCCGGCTTTTTTCTGCTCATCGGAGACGACCGCACGGGCAGCACACAATCCGCTGAAAACCGCGTCCTCACAAGCTATCGGCGCATCATCGACTATTTTGCGCAAATTATCCACGGCGCTTCGCTTTCCGTGAATCGTCAGCACATCCACCCGCAGCTCCTCGCAGGCCATTCCCACCGGATTCGTCACATGGAGCGAATCATCCACCTGGAAAAACTGTTGAAGCGTATGAAGTCGAATCCGGTTTTCGGGGAGCAGTACTTTACGGGCCGTTTCGACCACCTCCGCCACATCCGCTTCCCCGATTTCCGCCAAACGGTTATCGCCCGGATCGACCACGCGATGGACCCCGGTGCTCTTTTTTGCTTCCGCCTGACCGCCGGAAGTAATCAGGATGACGGACTGAATCGTCTTGCGCCAATTTTCCTCTGCGGCCTTCAGCGCCGCACGCACGCAGTCAATGGCGTCATCGCGGTCCACAATTTCGCCCTTACGAATGCCCTTCGACTCCGCCTCGCCCATGCCGACCACGGTAACCACACCGTCATCGCGCAGCTCACCCACCAAAACGCGGATGGTGCTCGTCCCTATTTCTAAAACTGCTGTTGCTTCTAATGACATACTGTTTTTTGCTTCTATTCTGATCTTCTGTCTATAAATGCGGAGTCTCCGTTTGGTGTCAGATCAATTTTCATATTGACCGGAGGATTTCCCTGCGTGATGGCCGTCTCAACGGCCGCTGCCAGCTTTGACAGTTTTGACTCCAGCGAATGCAACGGTATTTTTGCGATGTTGTTTTCCCTCAGGTTCAAAATGACATAATCGTACGGAGAAACATCAATATTCAGTAACTCAATATAATTATCCCATTGAGGATTACTGTTGCACAGCTTGATGATGCCTAACGCCACCTTGATCTTTTCATCATTTAATCGCTTTCCGGGGACTAACTTTTCGGAGAGCCCTATGATGTAGCCAAGACTCCACGCATCCCGCCGACCTTCGAAGGGCAACAACACCCCTTCTGCATCGATCAGACAGCGGACTTTCGAATCAGGATGGTCAGAATTCACCCGGGCCACCGGAACGCGTTCGCGCACCAGGATCCGCAACGTATCCGGAAGCAGCCGCTTAAACTCAATTGAAACAATATCAGGGTATTCGATGAATTTTTTACGAAGATCCTTAAAATTCAGCGCAAACAGATTCATCCCCTCGCGTATTTTGCCCATTTCGCAAATATCCGACTCACTGAATTTATTCCCTGAAATGGAGACCTCAATGGCGCGAATCTTAAACGTTGGATTTTCAGAAAACAGCGCGCGTTCGGCCCATAAAAAAGACCAAACAATACCCGCACAGAGAAACACGGCCAACACCAACAGAACAAGGATTGCGGCAACACGGCGCGCGACGACCGGCCCACGCCGCTCTGCGCGTTTCCGGTCCTTCACATACTGGATATTCCCTCGATTCGTATTCGACTTTTTAACCGCCATTCTCTGCACCCCTGAAACAAGCCTTCACTATAGATGGGCCTGCTCCATGATTCGACAACAAAGCGCTGAAAAACCGATTCCTGCCGCCTGAGCCGCCTTGGGAAGCAGGCTGGTTGCGGTAAATCCCGGAATGGCATTCAGTTCCAGCACGTAGGGTTTTCCCTCCGGAGAAAGTCGAAAATCGACACGTCCGAAACCTTCCGCGCCCAAACATGTAAATGTCTTCAGCGCAATCGCCTGAAGCTGCTCTGCCGTTTCAGGCTCAAGCTTCGCCGGAACGGTATATTCTGTATCGCCGGTCACATATTTGGCTGCAAAATCATACCACTTCTCCGCAGGCTTAATCTCCACGACAGGCAGCACCTGATCACCCACAATCCCCACCGTCAGCTCACGTCCGGGAATATATTCTTCCACGAGCACATTGTCCGAAAACTGTGCCGCCTCTTTAAACGAAGCCTCCCAGTCCGATTCTGCAAAGACGAGACAGCAGCCCACACTCGAGCCCTCGCGCGGCGGCTTCACCACGACCGGCAACGACAGCGTTCGTGCATCAGCGGACTTCAGCACTTCGCCTTTTGCTACGGGCACACCGTTTTCTTCCAGTCGAACGCGCGTTAAAACCTTATCAAATGAGAGGCGGCTCGATGCTGCACCGGAACCCGTAAAAGGAACCCCCGCTTCCGCCAGTAAAGCCTGAACTTCTCCATCCTCTCCAAACTGTCCGTGAAGCGCTACAAAAACCGCCTCCACCCCACACGGAAGCTCCAGACTCCGCGAATCAACATCCACTTCCACCACCTCATAACCGCCCTCGCGCAACCCCTGTGCAACGGCTGCACCCGATTTCAACGACACCTCGCGCTCCGAAGAAACGCCGCCCTTTAAAACCGCCACCCTGTTAAATTTCCTGCCCATTTTTTCTCCGTTGGTTATGAAAGTTCCATTAAACAAAACTATGCCGCCGTCGGAAAGAAGGAACACAACCGCTTTTTAGTTTGCTTGTTGATGCGCTCTGCGTATTTTTGAACTGATTGATTGGAGAGCCTCCTGCAAACCCTTCGGCTTTAATGAGGCGGTTACTCGTTATCTGCTGATGGTTATTAGTGCAAACAGTTAATGGAATGTACTTTACCAAACAACCGACAACGAACAACTGATAACTGCTTCTTGCAGAACCGAAGGTTATGCAAGAGCCTTAGAAGCATCCGAACCCAACATAGGACCAGACGATGAATAAAGCCAACAGGATTCCCGCCCGTATCGCCGAGGCACTGCAGAAATTTCCTCCGTTCTCCATGCTTCCCGCCCCCACGGTCGCCAACCTTGCGGAAAAGGCCTTCGTCAAGATTCTCGTGCAGGGCGACTTCGTCTGGAAACAAGGCGACCCGCCGGGCGACGAGGTTCTCTTCCTCGCCATGGGCCGCGTGGAATACTATCGCTTCGAAAACGGCACCAGCGAGCTGGTCGACGTGCGCGACGTGGGCGACATCCTCGGCCTCTCCGCCCTGCACGAGGCGGAATCCTACCGCATCACCGCCGAGGTCAAAGAGGACAGCATCCTCTACGTCCTGCCCTGGTCGGATGTGCGATTCATCCTCGAGGTCAACGACCAGGCCCGGAACTATGTCCGCCGCCATCTCTTTTGGGGAACCCGCGTCGGCCGCTCAATCCCCTCCTTCAACCTCGACACGCCCGTTGAAAGCCGCAATATCCTGGAGGCGCATCTCGACGGCGCGCAGGTGATCCAGCCGCGGCCGATCGAACGCCTCCTCTCCTGCCAACCCGACACTCCGATCCGAACCGCCGCCGAAATGATGGTCTCGCGGGATTTGTCGTCGATCCTCGTCGTGGACACCAAAAACCGTCCCTTGGGCTTTGTAACCAACCGCCAGCTCGTACGGGAGGTGATTGTCGGCAACAATGCTTCGACCAGCCCGGTCGCCCGCGTTATGCTCACTCCCGTGGCAACCGTCACGCCCAAGTCGAGTACCGTAGCGGCCCTGCTCACCATGCTCACCGAGCGCATCGACCACATCTGCGTCACCGAGGATGGAACGCCCGAGAGTCGGGCCATCGATGTCTGCACGCCGAAGGATCTGCTTGCCCAGAGCGGCCGCCATCCGGTCGGGATCGCCAACAGTATTCAGCGGGCACGCAGTTCGGCCCGCCTGAGAGAGCTGTGCGACGATATCGAGGCGATCGCCTATTCCTACCTCGAAGCGGGCATCTCGGGCATCGTCATGGGCCAGATCTGCGCCCAGCTTTTCGATACCCTCGTTGCCCGCATGATTCAAATCGCCGAGGAAAAGCTCGCCGAAAAGGGAACCTCTCTGCCCACGATCCCGTGGGCATGGATGGCGGTGGGCAGCGACGGACGCCGCGAACAGGTCCTGCGCACCGACATGGACAACGCCTTGGTTTTTAAGAGTTCGGGAGACGCCAAGACCGACGAGAAACACCGCGCCATCCTCCTTGAAATGGCGACGCAGGTGATCAACCTGATGATTGAGGCCGGCTTTTCGCGATGTCAGGGCGGCGTGATGGCATCGAACCCCCGCTGGTGCAAAACGGAAAAGGAGTGGATCGACGAAATTCGCGATGTCGACCACCTGCTCACCGGTGACAATCTGCTGCGGGCTCTGGTCCTCTACGACCTGCGCTACGTGGCGGGAGACCGGGAAATCTGCCACCAGGTCCGCAACACCGTCTTTGAATTTTCGGCGACCGCCGACCGGTCGAGCGCGCTGAAGCATCTGGCGGAAATGGTGGTTGCCACGCCGCCGCCGCTGAACTTCCGAGGCAAGTTCATCGTCGAGAAGAAGGGAATCAACGAAGGCGAGTTCGACCTAAAGAAGCGCGGCTTGACCCCGTTGCGGGATGCAGCCCGTGTCTTTGCGCTCTATTACGGGCTTAAGAGCCACCATTCGACCGGCGGACGCCTGCAGGAGCTGGCGGCAACGCATCCCGAGCTGGAGGAAGTCGCCAACCTGGCGCGCAGCGGCTACGACCTGCTGCTCCGCTTCCGAACCCTCACCGGCCTGCGACGCAAGGATGACGGACGATTCATCGATCCCAGCGACCTGGACCGGCTCGAACGCGAACAGCTGGCCAACGTGTTCGACGTTCAACGCATGGTGCAAAACGCCGTTCGGCGCCACTTTAACCTGGAAACACAACGCTAATGCCCTGGTCCCGTCAAAAGCATCCCGCGTTCGTCGAGCACTATCTCGAGCGGACCCATCCGGGCATTGCGCGGAAAAAACCCCTCGATCAACTGCGCGTGGTGGCGCTCGATACGGAGGCCAGCGGCTTCGAAATCGGAAAGGACCGCCTGCTTTCGGTGGCTGTAATCGATATCGACTGGACCCATATCCGTCTCGACCACCGGATCGAATGGCTGGTCTACCAGCCGAACATGGTCGCCAACAAGGCCACGGAAATCCACGGCATCCTCCCGTCCGACATCCTGCAGGGTATGCCGGAAAAGCAGATGCTGACCGAACTGCTGCCCATCATCTCCGAATCGATCGTGGTCGGCCACCAGACTTGGTTCGATGCCCTGATGCTCGACGAAGCGCTTCGCCGCAACTTTGGAATCCCGTTCCGCAATCCCATCATCGATGTCGCCGCGCTGGCGATGACCGAGCTGCAACGCTTCAGGAAAAGCGGGTACGCCAACCAGAAGCCGCCGTCGCTCGAAGACCTTTGCGCCACCTTCGGCCTTCCGCTCCACGATCGCCACACCGCCGAGGGCGACGCGTTCATCGCAGCGGAACTCTTCCTGCTCATGTGCGGACACATCCGCCAGCGGAAGGGAGGGATCACGCGGCGCGACCTGCCCATCAAAAAAGTTTAGCGCGGAGCGCTCCTCCTGCCTCAAACGAACGGCGCGAGCCGCAGCGTCTTTTGGATCCGATCCCGATGCTCGGGCAGCACATCGGCTTCGTCCGCATAATCGCGCCACCGTCCAACCACCTCGCGCACCTCGCCGATGATCGCTTCGGCGCGCCCTCGCTTCATGGAGGCCGCCTTGGAGCACGCCTTGAAATCGTCGAGCACAAACCCGTCGCGCTTCCCGTTCAGCGTCATTTGATGGGACGACGTCCACTGGCCGGTCGGCTGGTAGCTGTAGGTCACGTCGAACGCAGGCGAAAGCGACCACGCACCCGACCTGTCCATCAGGAACGCGATGTTCTTCACATGGTCGTCCTGGTTGCGCCCGACAATATTGAACACCATGCGCCGGAACAGCTCCTCCACGGCCCCCATCGAAAGCCCCAGCTTCCGGACCACCTGCAGCGCCTGCTCGTAGCTGAACGCCCCCGCTTGATTAAAATCATAATGCGCCAGTCCGCACAGCGACTGCATATGCAGCTTACCGCCGCCCTCCAGCCGGTCGAAACGGCGGGTCATGAAATGGCGGCGGCCGCCCTCCTCGAACAAGCGGCAGGGGCTCATGGCGATCCCTGCATCTACGGCCATCCGGGAATAGGCATACTCGATCGCACCGTATCCCTTCGGATCCTCCAGCTCCTTGTCCCGGTTTCCGCCGACTCCGTCAAACTTCATCATCCAATATTCAAACCCTTCGCCGGCTTTCACCTGCCCCGAGCGCAGCTCGTTGGTTTGCGGGTTCCAAGCAACCACCGCCTTCGCCCGCGCTCCGCCGGCGGACGTCCCGATCCGCAGAATATCCCGCAAAGCCGCGTCGCGCCCCTCTTCGTCCAGCCAGCCGCGCAGGTTGCTCCGGTGGGTCAGTACCTCCGACGCCAGCTCCACCAGCCGGTCTACCTCGACCCGCGACGCGGCGCGCGCCCTCGGGCCGATGGCGGGTGCATATTCCAGCGCCCCCATTCCCCGCGCACCCGTATAGCAGAGCCGCTCCACCGCGTTGAACGACCCTTCCGCACGCCCCTCGCGAACCAGCCACGCATTGATCAGCGCATTGCCGAAGCGATCCGGCAGCGAATCCGCCAGCATCCCCGGCAGTCCGCGAAAGGTCTGCGGATTCAGCTCCGGAAACGAATACAGCAGCGGTGAGAGCGGCATCATCAGCGGAGACACCTCGATCCCGCTCTGCGCGAATGCCGGATCATACTCGAACGTCGCCGTGGACGCGTCGTCGGCCAGTGCCACCGCGCCGATCGTCCGCCCCCACAGCCTGACCTCCGCCGCCGTGCTCACGACTCATCCCCCCACTGCCAAGGTTGTCCGGTTGGCTCCGCTTTCTTCCGCGGTGCCCGCTTCCGCTCTTCGCCCTTGAGCTTCAGCAGATCCATCGGACGCGGCCCCGAGTCGGGAACCAGCGCCTCCAGCCGGTCGAGCAGTTCCAGCGCCCTCAGCATCCGGATCAGCGTTGCCGTCTGCGCCGTGGCCCCCGACTCGACCCGCTCGACCGTCCGTTTCGATACACCCGCCTGACGGGCCAGCTCGGCCTGCGACAGGCCCGATTCTATCCGGCGCTGCGACAGCCGCCCGCCCAGCTCAGCCAACACCGCATCATCCGTCATCAAACTCTCAATCTTCATTTCAGCCCTCCAAACAACAAGACCTATATCGCAACAAATGACGATATGAAAGCAATTTCTGGGCTTATTTCGTAACCAGTGACGATTTAAAAACACAAACATCGCTCAAGGAACAAAGTCCACCAAGCTTCATCGTCCTCGTACTCTTCGGAAAATGAATAGACGACGCAACAGTCATTGTGTAGCTTTCCGATATGCCAGTTGTTTTCAGATATCGCGGATATAGGTTTTTCTTCTACTCCAATGAAGGCGCCCCTTTGGAGCCTTTGCATATTCATGTGCAAAAGGGTGCGGCGGCAGCCTAACTCTGGTTGGTTCCATATCCGTCGGTAGCAGACTCGCATGGCTTGTCTGCGCACGAACTAAAAGAGTTGCTAGATGTTGCGTTAGAGCATAAAGATGAAATTGAGAGGTACTGAAATGAATACTTTAGTCGTTGATGCTTCTGCAGTCCATGTTCATTTCGATGCGGACACAATGTGGGTGGATTTATCAGATGGCCGTCAGCTAGGCGTCCCATTAGCCTATTTCCCTCGCCTTCTTCAGGCTAAGCCTGAAGAACGAGACAACTTTATCATTAGTGGTGGTGGATCAGGATTGCATTGGGATGAACTGGACGAAGACATCTCAGTAAAGAACCTTCTCCTCGGTATTCGAGATCAAACACGCCGAGTAGCATAAGAGAAAAGCCAACAACACAATGCAGCCTAAAAATGCTTGCCGCATTTCAGGCTGATTGAAGCGTTGGCTGCAGAAAGGAAAAATATGAAAGAAGGCAATCTCCATCTCAAAGCGGCATTTCTCGAAACAGTTGACAATCAACTTGCGGACAATGATCCCCCAGAAACAAGGGAAACTTTTGACCGACTGATGAATCAAGGCATGACCGAGGAGGATGCGAAAATTTTCATTGCACAAGCAGTCAGCGTGGAAATTTTCGACATCATGAAACATCAGAAGGAATTCAATCTGGATCGATATTTGAAGAACCTGAAACGATTACCCAAAGAACCGAAACTATAAAAAATCAGCCAACCACCATTAACCCCGAACGTTGGCAAGCGCCCGAAGCGAAGCGCCGATAATTTCCAATGGCTGAAAACGTAGTGGTAAATAATTTGCGAATGCAAATAGAGCTGAAGGCTCGGTTCAATAGCGCCGAAGGCGCGGTTCATCATCCTGCCTGAATTCATTTCCTTGCGCACTTCGCGTCTTTCCTTCTTCGCGGTCAAAATTATTCACCACCCGCTGCGCTCGAGGACTCGGAGGCTCGGAGATTCAGAGTTTAAATCACGCAAAGCCGCCAAGGCGCAAGACAGGATAGAGATATCTGGGCACAATGATTGGGTGACAGAATGATTTTCAATTCGCTGCATTACATTCATTCCTTGCAATCTGATCACAGATCGTTTTCATAATCCTAATCATAATCTTCATCTTAATACCCCACCGATGAAACGAGTCAGATTGCGATTAAGATAATGATTACGAGTAGGAGTACGATTATGAGCGTAGCCCACTAATTACGTATCATTCGGCCTATTCCCAACAACGCCACCGACATAGCGGAGGCGCTGCCCGTACCGCAGCCGTCTCGGCGGCCCCGCCCACCGTACCGCAGCCATCCTGGCTGCCTTGCCCTTCCGTACCGCAGCCATCTTGGCGGCCACGTCGCTGAGCAGGACGTCCCAGAAAGAGCAATCGAAATCGCAGAAGCGCACGTCCTCGTCGCTTAAATACAGTTCGTAGTTCCCCCTTCAGTGTCGGCGGTCGGTTAAAGTGTACCACCCCTGGTCGATTCAAAGTGTACCACCTTGAGGAGTAAAAATGCTCTAATTTTCAGCTT
>JAFGWS010000137.1 GCA_016937035.1 Pontiellaceae bacterium | reverse complement strand
CGACGGCAAGAGGGTTTGCTGTATAATTCATTATTCAGCCTCCTCGTCTTTGTTGTTCATCTCATCCTCTTTTTTCGTGCATACATGATTATAAATGATCCCGAGAATGATCGCGAAAATAATCAATGCCACTCCATAGATGATCGCGAGGTTTGTTCCCGCGAGAACAGGCGTTTTCATCGCGTCGGGTGCAAATACAGCAATCCCAACAAAGCCCATATATACGATGCAGTAAAGCCAAAACAGCTTAATGCCCAATTTCGATTTCCACTCCGACGCATTGTCCTTCTCCGTCTTCGTGGCTGGTTCATGTAACATACTGATATTCCCCCTCAATGGTTTGGTTCGTTGCGTGCCACATATTAACGAACCAATGGTTACTAAACCACTCGGGGTTTTACCAGTTTATTTTTTTTGATAAATCCGTGCGCTCGCCGCTTGAAAATTGTGTATCAAATCTCGACACTCCTCTACATGCAGATGGAACGATTATCAAAAATAATGGCGGGGCGGGGCATGTGTTCCCGTCGGGAGGCCGATCGCTATATTGAGCGCGGGCTCGTGTTGGTGGACGGCGAGGTGGTTTCTGAGCTGGGGACGCGCGTGCCTCCGGATGCGGTCATTGAGCTGGCTGAAGCGGGGCGCAAACGGCGCGACGCACAGGTGACGATTTTGATGAATAAACCCATCGGCTATGTTTCCGGTCAGCCGGAGGATGGGTATAAGGCGGCGGTTTCGCTGATCTCTGCCAAAACCCGATGGCGCGAAGATCGGTTTCCTCGAAAATTTAACCCGGCGCAACTCCGCGGAATGGCCCCCGCTGGGCGGCTCGATATTGATTCAAACGGCCTGCTGGTGCTTACACAGGACGGCCGTGTCGCCCGTCAAATTATCGGCGAGGATTCATCGGTCGATAAGGAATATCTCGTACGCGTTCATGGATCGCTTTCGGAGGAAGGGCTTCGGTTGTTGAATCATGGGCTGGAGTTAGACGGAAAGCCGCTCAAGCGTGCGCAGGTAAGCTGGCAGAACAACGATCAGCTGCGTTTTATTCTGCACGAAGGCAAGAAGCGACAGATTCGCCGTATGTGCGAGATGGTCGGGCTTCAGGTGGTTGGCCTCAAGCGCATTCGCATCGGGAAAATTATGCTCGGCAACCTCCCGAACGGCCAGTGGCGTTATCTTCGGGAGGATGAACGTTTCTGATCAAACGGATTTATCCGGGTTGAGTGCTGGAAACGCGTACGTTTGATTCGCTGAAACGGCTGCTTACCATGAAGACGGCGCTCGGGAAGAGGCGGCGGCGAGCGATAACTATGTGCTGGTTCACCAGGAATTGGAAAGGAAACGAAATGGATTTGCCTGACCGACAAGGTATTCAGTTCGGTCAATCTGCGCAGTGCGTACTTTAAGGTGGTGCACGTATATCCCAATAGGGGGAACGGTAGAAGTGAGGGCGCAAAGAGAAAATCAAATTCTAAGCTACTCAGCGGGGCCATGGTTCGGTAGCGTTCTCCTCCTTTGCATTATGATCGATTTTATACAGGTAACGAAGCGGTTTGGCGCACAGGAGGTGCTGTGCGATGTGACGTTCCGCATTAACGCGGCCGAGCGGGTTGGTGTGGTTGGGCCGAATGGGGCGGGGAAGAGTACGATCTTTAATCTGCTCTGCGGCGAGGCGGAGGTGGATGGCGGCGACATTACACTGCCGAAGAACGTGCGTCTGGGGCACCTGCATCAGCAGCTCAATCCGCACGCAGTTAATCAGTCGCTGCTCGGGTATACCGAGGATTCAATTCCTGAGCTCAAGACGATTCCGGTGGAGATTCATACGCTGGAGTCGCGCATCGGTTCGATGACGTTGGAGGAGAAGGAGCGGTCGCTGCGCCGGATCGGTGAACTTCAGCATACCTTCGAGCATTTGGGCGGATATGAAATGCGCGCACGGGCGGAGGCGGCGTTGGGCGGACTCGGGTTTCATGAGGCGGAGTTCGGTCGGCCGTTCGCATCCTTTTCCGGCGGGTGGCAGATGCGTGCGGAGCTGGCGCGTACGCTCATTGCCCATCCGGATCTGCTGATGCTGGACGAGCCGTCGAACTATCTTGACTTGCCCGCCGTGGAGTGGCTGCAGAAATTTTTGCGCGGCTATGAAGGAACCATGCTGCTGATTTCCCATGACCGTTATCTACTGCGCTCGCTGGCGACGGTGACGCTGGAAATCGCCGGCGGAAACGCTACGCGTTATCAGGGCGGGTATGATTATTACCTGAAGGAACGCGTAACGCGCATGGAGCATCAGTTGGCGGCAAAGCGCAACCAGGATCGCGAACGCGAACGGATTGAAAGCTTTGTCCGTCGTTTCCGCGCCAAGAGTACGAAGGCCTCGCAGGTACAGAGCCGGATTAAGCAGCTCGAAAAGATGGAAACCATTGAAGCGCCGACGACGGCGCCAAACCTTTCTCGGATCCGATTGGCTGAGCCGCCGCACAGCGGGCATGAAATTATTCGATTGGAAAATGCCGGATTTACGTATGATCAGAAACGGTGGATTTACAGAGGACTCAGCCTGAATATTAACCGCGGAGAGAAGGTCGCGCTGGTGGGGTATAACGGGATGGGGAAGACCACACTGCTGCGTACACTGGCCGGACAACTGGAGCCGGTGGAAGGAAAACGGGTGCTCGGCCATAAGGTGGTTATCGGTTACCAGAGCCAGGATTTTGCAGAAACCATGCCGCCTGAAAAGAGTGCCTTCCACATCGTTAAGGAGGCGAATCCCGCGGCATCCGACGCACAGGTGCGCGGTCTGCTCGGCGGGTTCGGCTTCAGCGGCGACTACGTCGATAAAAAATGTGAAGTACTCAGCGGCGGTGAAAAAATCCGGTTGGCGTTTGCTCGTCTGTTTATTGATCCGCCCAACTTTCTGCTGCTCGACGAACCGACGACGCATCTGGACATTAACGGGCGCGAGGCGCTGGAGTCGGCGCTGAAGGAGTATAAAGGCGCATTGTGTGTGGTCAGCCATGACGTGACTTTTGTGCGTCAAATTGCTGAGCATATTGTGGCGATTGATGACAGCGGGGTATCGCGGTTCCCCGGCGGGTACGATTACTATTTAGAGAAGCAGGAAGAAAGAAACCTGAAACCTGAAACTGGAAACCTGAAAAAAATTCCGGGGCAGGAGGCGACTAAACCTGCCGCCAAAGGCAAGGATGCACGTAAGGCGCGCGCTCAACAGCGTGAGGCGGAAAAGGCCCTTCGGAAAATTGAGGTTCAAATCGATACATTGACGGAGGAGCAGGCTGCGCTTACTGAAGAGATGATGAGTCGGCGCGATGCTGATTTTGCCGCGATCAACACGCGCCTTGCTGATATTCAGAAACGGATCCAACAGCTTGAATCCGAGTGGGAAACAACGGTTGAGGAGTTGGGCGAGTGCGGCTGACGGTTTTAGGCGAACTTTCTGAAGATAAATCCTTTTTAAACCGCTGGTGTAGAAAGCGTTTGGTTTAGCTGTTGCTTTTAGGGTGTAAGTCAGTTACACCTTTAACTTGCGAGGGAAACCTGAAAGGAAATCTTATTATGATCGAAAACGGCAAAACGGTGAAAATCCACTACACAGGAACGCTGGACGATGGGACGCAGTTTGATTCCTCCGTTGGGCGCGAGCCGCTCGAATTCGAAATGGGTGCCGGTAAGGTTATTCCCGGTTTCGAGAAGGGCGTGGCTGATATGGCGGTGGGTGAAAAAAAGACCATTCACATTCCTGCAGCCGAAGCGTATGGGGAATATCGTGAGGATCTGGTTCTTCAGCTCGAGCGCTCTCAACTCCCCGAAGGCTTGGAGCCGGAAGTCGGAATGACGCTCCATATGGAGGGTCCGAAGGGGCTTCCGATTCCGGTTTACATTACTTCGATTGAGGAAACCACCATCACCATCAATGCGAATCATCAGCTCGCTGGAAAAAATCTGAACTTTGCGCTCGAACTGATTGACGTCAGCTAGAGCACTGTCGAATCCAGGATCAATCCTTGTCGACCTTGGCTTCCCGCTCTTTCAACTGGTTTACAGGCGCGCGGTCATCGGTGAGCACCTTGACCGAGGCGTCCGGTTTATGCTCTGTGTTCAGCATTCCTGCAATACGAACCAGATCAAAGGACAAGCCCACCTTTTTCTGAACTTCGCTTGCCTTGGAAACCGCTTCGGTATTGGTCAGGAGCGGAATTCCCGGAGCGAGGGAAACCAGCATGGCGTTCCCGGAGTTTTCTCCGTAGTAGGCCTGGCAGCGCCCGAACACGTCCAGAAACGTTTTGAATTCGGCGTCAAACAGTTGGTTCGTATAAAACACATTGGCAACCACCACTCCTTTGTCGGACAGCAATCCCTTCAGCTCCTCCAAGAATTCCTTCGTCATCAGATGGAAGGGAATATAGTCGCCATTAAAGGCGTCGAGAATGATGATGTCGTATTTCGGGACCGGATCGAGTCTGAGCTGCCGCTTGACAAACACACGGCCATCGACCTCGTGCACCTTGAGTTTTTTGTCGGTCTTGAACCCGAAATATTTGCTGGCGATCGGCTCGATTGCCTTGTCGATCTCGGCGACGTCGATCTCCAACTCCGGGAAATAGTGCCGCATCTCGCGGGGAATCACGCCGCCGCCCAGGCCCAGCACAAGCAGTCGTTTCGGTTCGGCATTGTACAGCAGGCTGCTGAACGTCATTTCCGAATATTCAAGCATGTGGACGCGGGGCTTGGCCAGGTCGACCTGGCTTTGTACGGTGGATGTCTGCCGCTTGCCGAACTGGAGCGTGGCCATGGTTCCGGACTGGTAGACATAGATGCTCGTGTAGAGCGAATTCTTTTCATGTGCCATTTCCCCGAAGTCGGGATTGAAGGCAAGGGTCGACGCCTGCGGGAAGAGACAAGAAAAGCAGACACATCCCAGCAGCGCGCTACGCGTAAACCGAATTTTCATTGTTCAACTCCTTTGTTACCAACTCGAACCATTCGAGATCTTATCGCTGCAACAACCAACGCAACGCAACCCAAGACCACCATGATCCCCCCCGAAACGTAGAGCGTGTCCCTCAACGAAAGCTCCACAAGATAGAATGCCGTAACCAAACACCCCGCAAAACTGGCCATGGTGGAGGTCGCAAGCACCAAGCCGGCACTGAATCCAGATTGGCCGGTGCGAGTCGTCAACCAATGAACCACCACCGGCGAAATCGTCCCCAGCAATACGGTGGGAAAGCCAAACAGGGCAAGGGAGGCCAGAAGCGATCCCCATTTTTCATTGACCCCGGTATTAAAGATCGAATCGCAGAGCGGCTTATCTATCAAGGGAATCAGGCATTTCCAGATCCCCACCGCCAGCATCGCGCTTCCAAGCATGATCCATGCATCGCGCCTGCTGCTCAACCATCCGCCCAGCATGTAGCCCACCGAAAGGCTGAGCAGGAAAACCCCGATCACGCTGCCGGATACGTAGACCGAGCTGCCGAAGTGGGGCACCAGAATGCGGACCCCCAGGATTTCCAGTTGCATCATGAACCAGCCGCAAATGCAGGCGACCAGTACGATAGCCACCGACTCAACCGACATTTTCCTGTGCGATGGGACGGCCCCCAGACTCTTTTCCTTATTCATTCCCATTAAACGAACATCCCCGAATTAACCATGGATTAAAATAGACGGAAAACCCGCCGGACCAACAGGTACTGCGCCATAACGCCGCTCGAACCATTGCACTTTATGGTGAAAGCGTTCTGCCCGCTCACTACTGTAGGCCGGGTCTCCGCACCCGGTGCGCCCGATGAAGGCATCAGGCCAACACGCGGGGGGGGGCTTTTCCTGACAGCCTAAAGACTGAACTACGTGCATTTGCTGAACCTGTATTGCGTAGCCTTGGGTTCAATGCCGTGCAGCCTGCTCTGCTGAATGTTGATGTCGGTTCTCTTTCGTTCGGCAGGAATCGCTTCGCGACCAGCTCCATTGTGTGCGTTGAAATGGTGCATAACGAAGCCGGCGCGAATCCATTCTGAAGTTTATGAGAGAGAACTCTCGTCTACGGTCGTGTGCTGGGAGATTCCTTAGCTAACGATCTTCAGCGCAATCCACGGAATGAGGCAGAAAACGATAAAGAGCAGCTTGTAGATTCCGAGAAATCCGTAGAGCGTGGTCTTGATGGTTTCCGGCGCAAGCCCGAACATTTTACCGTGCACCCGGGCAATAAAGTTGTTGGCGAAAATGCACATGATCGCCGCCAAAATAAACATTCCCAAGTTGATTGCGGTCATCCATCCGAATACTTTTGTCAGTGTATATATGCTCATAACAACCTCCTGTTGAGTACGTAAGCAGATTGTCTTCGGTTTGGCGAGATGTTTACGCGTGCGGCTTAAGGTTATTCCTTCGGCGCGTTGGAGTTGTTAGGCGGATCTTCGAGGAGATATGATTCAGCGATTTTTTTGAACTGGGTTAATTCATTTTCGGGCAGCCTGATGGAGACTTGGATCGGCAAGTTGGTGTTCTGCAGGCGCAGACGGGTACCGATATCCAACATTTCTCTGGCGGTGTAGCCGCCGTAACGATCGAATAGTGTTTCCATGAGTTCCTGATATTCATCGTCACCCCAAAGCGTGTTTATCTCCGCTTCACTGAGCTCCAAGGTTTCTTCGTTCACTACGTTTTGTTTCACCAAAGCCTTTAGGTCGTTTTCGACTGCGTCGAGTTCGTTGGTGTAATGGTGGATGTCCCGTGAACCTTCATCGGAGCTGTAGCCTCCCATGGTTTGAAATTTATAGGCCAGGTTTTGGCTGTGTACCGCGAGGTTTTTCCAGATTTCCTCTGTGCTTTCTGCAAAGGTCGGGGCGGTGGTGCACAACAACAAAGCAATAGGAATGATTTTATTCACGATCTCTCCTTGTTTGACATCGTCGGAATGTATCGCTGTATTAATAAATACTCAATATTGTGGTGTGCATATTTTTGTGTTCGTACATTTTGTCAGATTATGATCGAGAATATTCGCAGGGTGGAAAAATGCGCGGCAAATTGAGTTCCCGCCGCTGGAGATTATCTGTTAAGTTCAGGATCTTTCGAACGCAGAAAGGATTTTTTTGGATGAGTAAAGCAGATTTGATTGTGGCGCTGGATGTGCCGAATGCAGCGGCAATGGAGGCGAAACTCCGACAGATGCCGGAGTTTATAGAGTGGTATAAAGTGGGGCTGGAACTCTTTTGTGCAGAAGGTCCTGCGGTGCTGGAGCCGCTTAAAAAGCGCAGTAAGAAAATCTTTCTGGACCTGAAGCTGCACGACATTCCTCGGACCGTCGGCAACGCGGTCAAAACCGCTGCGGAGCACGGCGTTAATCTGATGACGGTGCACGCAATCGGCGGCCGCGCGATGCTCGAAGAAGCGGCCAGAGCGGCAGCAGAGTGTGAAAATCCGCCGAAACTGGTGGCGGTAACAACGCTGACAAGCCTGAGCCAGGACGATTTTGAAGATCTGGGGATTAAACGTACGATTTCAGAGCAGGCGATTGAACTGGGACGTTTGGCGATTTCATCGGGTATCGACGGCCTAGTGACGAGTGCGCACGAAGCGAAGGCGCTGCGCGAAGCGTTTCCTGACGCCATTTTAGTGACGCCGGGCATTCGTATGCCGGAGGGCGATGTGGGTGATCAGAAGCGCGTGGCCAGCCCGTCGTTTGCGGTGGCGCAGGGGGCAACGCACTTGGTGGTGGGCCGTCCCATTCTTCAGGCCGACGACCCGATATTGGCTGCCGTAGCCGTTTTTGAAGATATGAATAAATAATTTTAGATTGATGATTTCAGATTATCGATTTTGGGCTTCCGCAGCTTTTGGGGAAAAGGTGTGGGTGAAGTCCATCACTAAATCCGAAATCAAGATTCCAAAATCGAAAATGAGGAACTGAAGCGATGAGCAAACCAAAAGTTTTGATTATTACGGGATACGGGGTCAACTGCGAGGCAGAGTCGGCTCATGCATGGAAGATGGCGGGGGCCGAGCCGGAAATGGTGCATCTGAATGATCTGCTGGAGCAGCCGTCGCGGTTGGCCGATTTTCAGGCGATGATGTTTATCGGTGGTTTTTCGTACGGCGACCACATGACCAGCGGTCATGTTTTTGCTCTGCGGGTGAAGCACCATATGCAGGCGGAGCTGCAGCAGTTTATCGATGACGGCAAGCTGATCATGGGTATTTGTAACGGGTTCCAAGTGATGACGAAAATGGGGCTGCTGCCGGGGCTGAACGGGAACTATTTTGAACCGACGGTGTCGCTGATGCAGAATGAATGCGGCACGTTTCAGAATTTTTGGTGCGATATCCGGTTTGAGGAAAATTCGCCCTGTGTTTTTACGCAGGGAGTGGGCACCATTCCGTTGCCGATTCGTCATGGGGAAGGAAAAATCTTTACACTGGATGATGCGCTGCTGGCGCGGATTGAGGCCGAAGGCTGCGTGGCCGCACGTTATGTGGATGCGCAGAATCAGCCGACGCAGGATTTTCCGGCAAATCCGAATGGATCACTCAACGCGATTGCCGGGTTGACTGATCCGACTGGACGCATCTTTGGAATGATGCCTCATCCGGAGGCCTATCTTTTCCCGGAAAATCATCCGAACTGGGATCAGCAGAAGATCGACGGCGTGCTGCCGGAGGAGGGGCTGGGTCTCAAGTTGTTCCGCAATGCCGTTAACCACATGACCCGCTGAGTCGGATCTCCTGATGGAGTTGTCCGTCCCCATTATTGATGCCGAGATCACGGTGCTCGATTTTGAGACCACCGGTTCGGTACGCGGTTATGAAAATGAACCGTGGCAGCTCGGCATGGTTTCGCTGATCGGCGGGCGGGTTGCGGCGGACTCTATGTTTGAGCATTTGATGCAGGTGGATATTAATCGTCCCTTTAATCCTCATGCGCCGGGGCGCCATGCCTTATTGCGCGAGGAGCTTTCTGCGGCCCCGACGCCGCAGGAGCTGTGGCCGCGGATAATGCATCGGCTCACCGCTTTTCCGCTCTGTGCGCATAATGTGGCCACGGAGAAAAAGTTTACCCGTGCGATGGCGCCGATGCATCGGTTCGGTGTGTGGATCGATACGCTGCGGATTGCTCGTAAAGTCTGGCCGGGCTGTCTGTCGTATGCGTTAGGGGATTTGGTGGTTCTGCTGGGTTTGAAACCGGAAGTTGATGCGTTGTGTCCGGCGCGTTCTGCACACGACGCGCTCTATGATGCGGTGGCCTCAGCGATGCTTTTGGAGCATTTGCTTAAACAGCCCGGCTGGTCAACTATTTCAGTGGGTGAGCTGGCCGCGCTGTAGTGTACGCAACGTAGACGGAGCATCCCTGCTTCGTTGTGCATTCTGAGGCTGAGAGCGGTAGAGATTTTTTCATTTTTCTGATCGTCTTGGCGGACGGAGTTCGGTAGATTCTGGACTATATTCATAAATCCGAATAAACGAATAGAGGTGTTTCCGTGAGTAAAATTCGAGTAGATCATGTGTTTACGTCTGAGTCGGTGTCTGAAGGACATCCGGATAAACTGTGCGACCAAATTTCTGATGCCATTCTCGATGCGTGTCTGGCGCTGGATTCAAAGAGCCGCGTGGCGTGTGAAACCCTGGCGACAACCAATCTGGTGGTGAATGCCGGTGAAATCACCTGCGCCGGTTTTGACAATATTGATTGCGATGCGATTGCCCGGGGCGTTGTGCGCGATATTGGTTATGACCGCCCCGAGCTTGAATTCTGCTGCGATACACTTGAATACATCAACCGCCTGCATGGACAGTCGCCCGATATTTCGCAAGGCGTGAGCGAGGGCGAAGGGCTTTATGCGGAGCAGGGGGCCGGCGACCAAGGCATGATGTTCGGCTATGCTTCTAACGGTACCGAAGAGCTGATGCCCGCACCGATTGCGTACAGTCATCGCCTGCTGGATGAGCTCCAGCGCATCCGCAAGAGCGGAGAGATTGATTATCTGCGCCCCGACTCTAAATCGCAGGTTTCCGTTCTGCATATTGACGGGAAGCCGACCGCGATTGAAACCGTGGTGATTTCCCATCAGACTGCCGATGTTCCGCTGGAGCAGATTCGGAAGGATTTGATTCGGGTCTGTAAAGAGGTGCTGGGGCCGACGGGGTTGCTGAAGGAAGATACGGAATACTTCATTAATCCGACCGGAAAATTTGTGATCGGCGGACCGCACGGAGATGCCGGGTTGACCGGGCGTAAGATTATCGTTGATACGTACGGTGGTGTGGGCAGTCACGGCGGCGGTGCTTTTTCCGGTAAAGATCCTTCGAAAGTGGACCGCTCAGCGGCCTATTATTCCCGGTATGCTGCAAAGAATATTGTGGCGGCAGGACTGGCGGAAAAATGTGAAATTCAGGTGGCGTATGCGATCGGAGTTGCAAAGCCGCTGAGTATTAATGTGGATACGTACGGTACGGGAGTGGTGGATGATCATCTCATTGAAGAGGTGGTTAAATCCGGAGGAATTTTTGATTTTCGTCCGCAGGCGCTGATTGCTGATTTGGGTCTCCTGACACCGAGCGGCTGGAGTTATCGCGACTCCGCAGCGTATGGTCACTTTGGGCGGTCGCACTTCCCGTGGGAGCGGACCGACAAAGTTGATGCACTGCGGAATGCGCTTATGTCCTGAGTGCGAATTACAGTCGGAAAAGAGGAAAACGGCGGCTCGTCCGCCGTTTCTTTGTGTCCCTGCTTGAAGAATCGATGCGCGGCGCTATAGTGCTTGCGCATCTTCATTTTTAAGGACTTATGGCTGAAAAACGAAAACTCGAACAACTGGAAACCTACCTGCTTGCTGTTCTTGAAGGAACGGTCACCGGGAAGTGGCCGAGCACGCTTCGGCTCCTTTTTAAAGGGCTTTCGCTGATTTTTGGAGCGGTGGTTCAGGTGCGTCTGCTGCTCTATTTTCATCGCATTCTTCGTCCCAGTACATTGGGGTGTCAGGTCATCAGTGTAGGTAATTTGACCGTGGGTGGAACCGGAAAGACCCCCGTGGTGGAAGTATTTGCGCGGAATCTGCAGCAGCAGGGGCGGAAGGTGGCGATATTGAGCCGGGGGTACAAAAGTAAGGAACTCCCGTTTTTGAAAAAGATGAAGCAGCGGATTACAAGCGGTAAAATTGAATCGCCGCCGCGTGTGGTATCGGATGGGCGACATCTTCTCCTCGACTCCTGGACAGCTGGAGATGAACCGTACATGTTGGCTTCGAATCTTCCTGAGGTGGCGGTGGTTGTGGATAAGGATCGTGTGAAGGCCGGGAAGTATGCGATCAGGGAATTGGGTTGCGATACGCTGATTCTTGACGATGGTTTTCAGTATCTGAAGCTCGGAAATCGGTTGGATATTGCGCTGGTGGACAGCACGAACCCCTTCGGCGGCGGACACCTTCTGCCTCGTGGACTCCTGCGCGAACCGATGCGCAATATTAAGCGCGCCGGTTTTATCTTTATTACCAAATGTCCGGAAGGCGGTGCCCGCGAGCTGAAGGACGAACTTCGGCGATTGAATCCGATTGCGGAAATTTCAGAATGTCGGCATGCGGTGAAGTATCTGAAGGATGTTTTTGGTGAAAAAACATACAAACTCAGTTGGCTGCATGGAAGAAAGATAGCTGCGGTTTCTGCCATTGCAGTGCCGGAAAGTTTTGAAAATGCACTGCGTCAACTGGGAGCTGAAATTGTTTATAACTGCCGTTTTGCGGATCATCACCGGTTTACACAGCAGGAAATAATCGACACGATTAATGAAAGCATCAACCACGGTGCAGAGGCGGTGCTGACGACCGAGAAGGATGCGGTCCGCTTCCCGTTTGTGGATCGGCGCGATGTTCCGATTGTCTTTATGCGCGTGGAGATTGAGATGCTCAGCGGGGAAGAAGAATTCATGGAATGGATTGCCCGAATCTGTTTTAAGACCCCGCTGGAGAAGCCCGTGGTTTCTGATTTGATCAATACAATGGATGAGATTGAGGGGCGTCAGGGTGATGGCGGAGTTTCGATTGGGTGACGGCATGAAGCTTCTTCTTTGTTTTTTGGCAGGGCTGTCGTTTCTCTTTTTGGGGTGCAAACGCAGGTCGGCATATATTCCTGATGAAGTTCTGCTGATTCGTGTTAATGATTCCGGGGCCTGTTTTGAAGGTTCTTCGTTGTTAGATAACGAAGTGCTCGTTGCTCGGGTTTCTGAATATGCTGAGAAGATGAGGCTGCTGGGCAACGATCCCGACCGTATTTACGTTCAACTTGATTTAGGTCCGGATATTACCTATTCAACGGCACGGAATGTTGAGCTGTTGATTGGGGCTTCCGGGGTACAGATTGACTATCGTGGAGAACAAAATTATTTTGATTCCAACGAAACTCCCACCCCGGCATCTCAAATTTGGGAAGAATATTTGCAGCGAAACGAGAATCTCCCGGAGTGTTCCGTTCGGGGCATTCAGCAGATTCTGGATCAGCGGCTATGGCTTAAGGTGGACGGAAGGCTTCTTCTGGGTGAAAAAAAGGTGGATGAGGCCGTGCTGCGTCAGCTTGCGCAGGATCGCTGTTATCTGTTCATCGAGGGCGGTGATATATTGGACGAGATGAATGAAAGTTATTACGAATTTATGAGTCTCAGTATCGTTGTTGAGCCCGGGGTTCGGTATTGGGATGTCCGCCGCATTCAGCACCTGCTTGCTTTAAATTCCTGCCGATTGCAGATCGTCGACTTATTCGATGGTTTGGCAGATAAGGCCAAGGCGGAAAACGATGCGGTTGATGAGCGGATAAAGAATACAATGAATGCCATTGGAGAAGAGCTTGAAGACGTGCTTGATGCTATGGAGACGGATGAAAGATAGCGCGGTTGAGGCGTTGGTGATCATCGAATGCCACCGGCAGGCTCAAAAGAATGTTGGTCAGTGCCGCGACGGCCGTTGAAGTGAATATGCAGAGCATGATGCCGATCTGATATTTGATCGCCTCTACAGGCAGCGCCCCGCCGAGAATCTGTCCGGTCATCATTCCAGGCAGCGATACGATGCCCATGGTGGCCATCGTTGCAATCGATGGATTGAGCGCTGCTTTGAGTGCATCACGCAAGTAGGGCCGCACGGCCTCGCGCAGGGTGGCGCCGAGCATGAGGTAGGTGGTGAACTCCTCTTCGTTTTTTCGGATTCCACTGTAGAACCGCTCCAGACTGAGCACATTGCTCCGCAGGCAGTTTCCCAGAATCATTCCGGTAATCGGGACAAGATAACGCGCTTCGTAGATGGGGTCGGGTCGGATGCTGACGACGATGAACCAACCGCTGGCCAGCAATGTGCTGCCCGCAATGCCCGCCAATGTGCGCCAAAAGAGAAGGCGGCACCGGAGTCCTGCTTTTTTCAGTGTGCTCGTATTCGCAACGATCATCATCACCGCAACCCAGGCCAGGCTCACGAGAGGATTGTTCCATTGAAAGATAAATTTCAGGTACAGCCCGACTAGAATCAATTGGACGGTCATGCGGAGCATGGCCTCCAGGGTGTCGCGAATCAGCCCGAGCTGAAAATAGAAAAAGATCCCCAGCGGAACGACCATCAGACCATACATGGCGAACATGGAGACAATCGACAGATCATCGCTCATGGTTGTGCCTCCACCAGGTTTTGATTTTGAATCTCGATTTTTCGATCTGCTTTTTCAATCCAGATCGGATCGTGCGATACGGAGAGCAGTGTGATGTCCGGGCGGAAAAGTTCCTCGATCACTGCGGAGCGGCTGTCGGGGTCGAGTGCGGAGGTAATTTCGTCGGCCAGAAAGATAGACTTATCGAGCAGCAACGCCCGCGCAACAGCGATCCGCTGTTTTTCGCCGCCGGAGATCTGTGCGCTGGGTTTTTGGAGAATATCCGGGGAAAGGCGCAGGCGGTTGAGCTGTTCATGCACCCGCTCCTTTGACGGCTGATTGTACCGGTGTGCTTTAAAGCTGAAAGGAAGCAAAAGCGCGTCTTCAACCCGTTGAGCGCCTAGTGTAGGCTCCTGTCCGATGTAGGCAATGCGCCCTCGAATTTCAGTGACGGTTTCTGCGGACAGCGTCAGTCCATCAACCTGTATGGTTCCCTCGTTGAGCGGGAGCGCTCCGATCACACATTTGAGCAGGGAGCTTTTACCGCAGCCCGAAGCACCGTGCAGTACGACCTTTTCACCGGGCTCAATCTGCAGGTTGGTATTTTTCAATAAGGTTTTTTGGTGCGCCAGTAATGTAATGCCCTCAAATGTAATCATGCGGTTCAGTATAGATACGAGGTATCCAAAGGTGCAAGTCAGCTCTCAATTTAGCTTAAATGAATAATGATGTCGGGTTTTGGGTGTGGTAGCTTCATGCATCTCTGACATATATAAAAGCACGAGGAGTTGGGTTGAAGGTTGTATTAAAGCATGGGGGACGCTGGCTTCATTTCAGCGAGCCGGTTAAGGTGTTACAGGCGGAGCGGGTTGAAGAGGTGCTGCCGATGCTGTATGAGGCGGAGGCGTCTGGATTGTTTTGCGCCGGCTTTGTTTCCTATGAGGCGGCACCCGCATTTGATTCGGCGCTGAAAACGCGGGAGAGCGAGGGGTTTCCGCTGCTCTGTCTGGGTTTATTCAATGCACCGGAGGTGTTTGATCGAATTGAAAGAATTCCCAGAGCCAAGTATACACTCGGTGAGTTGTCTCCTTCCGTTTCCAAGACGGAATTCGTGAATGCGATCGAACAGATTAAGGAGCGGATTGCGGAGGGCGCGACCTATCAGGTGAATTATACCTATCGGCTGGGCGGCGCTTTTTCCGGCGATGCGTGGGCCTTTTTCTGTGAGCTGATCGATCGACAGACGGCGGACTACGCGGCTTTTGTCGATACGGGTGATTTTTCGGTCTGTTCGGCATCGCCTGAGCTCTTTTTTTCTCTGAGCGGTGATCGGATTCTTGCGCGTCCGATGAAAGGGACGGCGCGGCGCGGGCGTACATTTGCGGAAGATATTCAGCAGGCGGAGGCGCTCAGGACTTCGCAGAAAGATCGTGCGGAAAATATTATGATTGTCGATATGATCCGCAACGACATCGGGCGGATTGCGAAGCCGGGGAGTGTTGAAACGCTCAGTACGTACGATATCAAAAAATATCCGACGGTCTGGCAGATGACTTCCACTGTACGGGGAACAATTCACCACGAAGATACGAAGGTCACGAAGCCTGAGACTGCTGATTTTGGTGATTTCACGTGTCTTTGTGGTGAATTAGTTTGCGTAATGAAATCATTGTTTCCGTGTGCGTCGATTACAGGTGCGCCGAAGGCGAAGACTATGGAGATTATTCAGTCGCTGGAAAAATCGCCGCGAAAAATTTATACGGGAAGTATTGGTTTTGTGACACCGCAGGGCGAGGCCTCTTTTAATGTGGCCATTCGCACGGCGCTGATTGACCGCGCGCGGGGAAGGTTGGAGTATGGTGTGGGCGGTGGAATCGTTTGGGATTCAGAAGCTGAAGCGGAATATCAAGAGACGCTCACTAAGGCGCGGATCCTGACGCAACCCCGCCCGGAGTTCCAATTGCTGGAAACGATGCTTTGGGAGCCGGAGTCCGGCTTTTTTTTGTTCAACAGACATGTCCAGCGGCTGAGCAAATCAGCGGCTTATTTTGATATTCCGCTGGAGCTTAGTGCAATACAGACCGAGCTGGAAAGAGTCGTTGAAAATTTGGTTGTCCCGCATCGAATTCGATTATTGGTTTCTCAGAATGGGACGTTTGAAGTGCAGCGGATTCCGATGAAAGACGGAGGAGCGCAGGCCTCTGCGCCCGTGGGCGGACAGCGCCCGCCCCTCCATATTGCGTTATCAAAGAATCCTATTGATTCGTATGACGTTTTTCTTTTTCATAAAACAACGCACCGAACGGTATATGAGCAGGCAAAAGCAGCGCGGCGCGATTGCGACGATGTTATTCTGTGGAATGAGCGCGGCGAGGTGACGGAAAGTACAATCGCCAATGTGGTGATTGAAAAATCCGGGCGGCGGGTTACGCCGCCGATTGAGTGCGGTTTGCTGGGTGGAACCTTTCGGGAACATCTGCTTAAAGATGGTGCGTTGGAGGAGGGGATCGTTACGCTGGATGATCTGCGCACGGCGGATAAAATCTATCTGATCAACTCCGTACGGCGTTGGCAGCAGGGGGTTCTGGAGGAATAATCATGGGTCGTTGGATTGAACGTAATTTTATGCTGATTGCTTTTGTGCTGTGCGCGGCGGCCATGTTTCAACCGGCACTGTTTGTCTGGTCGAAACCCGGAATTTCATTTCTGCTCGGAGTGATTATGTTCGGGATGGGGATTACGCTTCGCCCCGAAAATTTTCGTGAGGTCCTGCGGCGGAAAAGGTTGGTTGCGGTGGGTGCAGCGGCTCAATTTGTCTGTATGCCGCTCTTGGCTTTTTTGCTGTGTAGTGTGTTTCGCGTGGAAAAGGAAGTGCTGTTGGGGTTTGTGTTGTTGGGGGCATGTCCGGGTGGGACGGCATCGAATGTGATTACTTACCTGGCACGGGGAAATGTGGCGCTCTCGGTGTCGATGACAACCGTTTCAACGCTCCTGTCACCGTTGCTTACTCCGCTGCTGGTCGAGTTGTATGCCGGGCAGAAGGTCGATATTCCCGTGCTTCCTATGCTGCTTTCGATCTGTTTAATGGTTCTTTTTCCGGTGGCTGCGGGGGTGTTGGTGCGTTGTTGCCTGAGTCGGATTTCGGATCGTTTGTTGACTGTTTTTCCGCCGCTGGCGATCCTCTGTATTTCGTGGATTATCGCTGTGGTCATTGGCCTGAATCGGGAACGTATTCTCGATCTCCCGCTGTTGATTGCCGGTCTCGTTATTGCGCACAACCTGCTGGGACTTGGTGCGGGTTATTTGGCCGGCTGGATTTCGGGAGCTGACGCCCGCGATTCCAGAACGATTGCCATTGAAGTGGGTATGCAGAATTCCGGGCTGGGCGTTGCGCTGGCAACCCGACTTTTTACTTCCATGCCGTTGGCCGCACTGCCGGGGGCGTTGTTCAGTTTGTGGCACAATCTCTCCGGCATCGCCGTGGCCGCTTGGTGGCAACGGCGTTCTGAATAACCTTCTTCCGGTTGTTGACAACAGAAACATTTTCATCTAAAAAGAGGGCCGTTTCAAAGATGAAACCATCCTCTTTTCAGTAATTCCATTCATGAAAACCATTCTGTTGATTTATGCTGAGTAGTCCGTGCAAATCCCTAGTCCTCTGTATTACCGGAGGGATTGCGTGCGGAAAATCTACGGTAGGTCGTATTTTCGAGTCCATGGGATTTGTGATGTGCGATGCGGACTACGTTGCACATGGGCTGCTGAAAAAGGGCACTTCGGTGCACCGGAAGGTTGTTGAACAGTTCGGTGACGAGGTGTTGGCTCCCGATGGTGAAATTTCGCGTCCAAAATTGGGCGCTTTGGTTTTTGAAAATTCTAAACAACGGACCCGGTTGAATCAACTGGTTCACCCGGCGGTAAAAGCGGCTCTGGATGATTGGATTTCAGAGCGGCGGCAGTGCGGAGAAAACGCGGCCGTACAGCTTCCGTTGGTGTTTGAGAGCGGAATGGATTCTATCGATTGGGATGGAATTATCTGCATCAGTTCTGACCCATCCGCCGTTCTTGAGCGGTTGGAAAAGAGGGGGCTGTGCCGAGCGGATGCGCTGAAACGTATTTCTGCGCAAATGCCCCTGAAAGAGAAAGAAAAACGAGCAGATCGGGTGATATATAATCTTGGGACAGTGGAAGAACTGGAGGCGGAAACACGGCGTGTCGTGGAGAGCCTTATGCTTGAAAGGTAAATATGAGCAATGAAAACGAAGTAGAAGATGTTGTCGATAGCTCCGAAGAGTCTGCGCCGAAGAAGCCGGCACGGAAAACGACAAGAAAAAAAGCGCCATCCAAAAAAGAAGAACCTGCTCCTGCAGCGGTGACGGAACAGGATAACGGCGATGCCTCAGTTGAAAAAGCGGATGCACATAAAGAATTTTCCACTGAATCATACCCAGATGAATCAGCTCAGCAGCAGAACAACGATGGACAGTGCCGTAACAACAAGGGGGGTAAGTACGGAAGAAATAACCGTAAAAACCGCGGCGGTCACCGAGATTATCAATATCAGGATGAAGCGCCGCGTGAAGATCTTCCTCCGCTTTCTCTCCACGAAATGCAGGTTACGCCGATTAATGATATTAAGGCGATGGCCGAAAAGTACGGCATGAGCGAGTATGCCGGATTTAACAAACACCAGCTGATTTTTGAGCTCCTCAAGTTGCACGGTCGTCGCGGCGGCCCTTTGCTGGGGTTCGGCGTGCTTGAAACGCTTCCGGACGGTTTCGGTTTCCTTCGCTCTCCGCTTAACAGCTATCAGCCGGCTCCGGATGATATTTATGTTTCGCCCTCGCAAATCCGCCGATTCGGCCTGCGCACAGGCGATTATGTGACCGGAAGCATTCGGTCGCCGAAGGAAAAGGAACGTTTCTTTGCACTGTTTCGCATCGACGAGATTAACGGCGATCTTCCCGAAGCTGCCCGCAAGCGTGTCCCGTTTGAAAACTTGACTCCTCTTTTCCCGAACGAACGATTGGTGATGGAGACCGATCCGAAAGAGATTTCCATGCGTGTTATGGATATTGTTACGCCGATCGGTAAGGGCCAGCGCGGGTTGATTGTGGCTCCGCCTCGGACGGGCAAAACGGTGCTGTTGCAGAAGATTGCCAACAGCATCTCGAAGAATAATCCCGATGCCAAACTGATCATTCTGCTGATTGATGAACGTCCGGAAGAAGTAACCGATATGCGCCGGAATACGCAGGCCGAAGTGCTGGCCTCAACCTTCGATGAGCCGCCGGAACGGCACACGCAGGTCGCGGAAATCGTGATCGAAATGTCGAAGCGTCGTGTGGAGAAGGGGGAGGATGTGATTATTCTGCTCGACTCCATTACCCGTTTGGCACGCGCATATAACACGACTTCGCCGCACAGCGGAAAGATTCTTTCCGGCGGGGTTGATTCAAACGCACTGCATAAACCGAAACGGTTTTTCGGTGCCGCCCGTAATATTGAGGGCGGCGGAAGTTTGAGCATTATTGCTACGGCGCTGGTGGATACCGGGAGCCGTATGGACGAAGTGATCTTTGAGGAGTTTAAAGGAACCGGCAATATGGAGCTGGGACTCGACCGCGAATTGGTGAACAAGCGCATTTATCCGGCCATCAACATTGAACGTTCCGGCACGCGTAAAGAGGAGCTGCTTCTTCATCCGGATGAACTGCATCGCATCTGGACGTTGCGTAAAGCGCTGAAGGATGTGCCGCAGGTTGAGGCTATGGAGTTGTTGATTAATCGACTGAAGAAAACCAACAACAATCTTGAGTTTCTCATGACGCTTCAGGGCGCATAGTGCGATCCGTCGATGTCCAAGAGAAAGACCTGCGTGAGAGCAGGTCTTTTTGTTTAAAGTACAGGCGTCATCAGAGAACAGAGGTTTTCGCCCAGTTTCTGAACGGCAGGCCGCAAGAGCCATTCCTCCAAAAGAACTTCCGTGCTGACCGCCAGGTCTTCATGAATCAGTTGTTTGAGTTTGTTGACGGCTGCTTCATCATCGATCAGCGCCATCGTTTCATAGTTCAGTTCAAGGCTTCGGATGTCTACGTTGGCTGTGCCGACGAGGGCGGAACGGCTGTCGATAACCATCGCTTTGGCGTGAATGAAGGGCGGTTCTCGATGAAAGATGCGAACACCGGCCGTAAGGAGATCCTCATAGAGCGCTCGGGAGGCCAGACCCGCACAGTGATGGTTGTTTTTCTTGGGAAGAATAAGCCGCACATCCACCCCTCGATGTGCCGCAGAACGCAGGGCTCTTAGAATGTCATGGTTGGGGACGAAATAGGGCGTCACAATAAGAATCTGCTGTCGGGCAAGAATAACCGCATTGAAAAATGTTTCCGTAGCCAATCCCGGGGGATGTGAGGGGCCGCTGTCGATGAGTCGCATTCGTACGTCCCCGATCGAGAGCATTTCGGGGAAGTTTTCTGTGCAAATCAGTTTTTCGACCGGTTCGTTCGTCATGAAATACCAGTCGCGCAGAAAAGAAAACTGCAGTTCGTGAACCATGGGGCCTTCGACTTTGAAATGATAATCGCGGATCCCCTTGCGTTCTTCCGTCGATACATTATGCGATGCAATATTCACTCCGCCGAAGAAGGCGATCTGCCCGTCGATAATCAGATTTTTTCGATGATTTCGCAGGTTGATCTGGAACTGCCTTTTAAGCGGATTGGCTTGTGTCCATCCACAGATCTGGAAATTGGGTTGTTTGCGATATTTGTGGAACAATCCAAGAAGGTGCGCTTTGGAAGAACCTAAACGGTCAAACAGAAGCCGGACCACAACGCCTTCCGCTGCCTTTTTATCGAGGGTTTTTAGGAATTCCTTTCCGATCGCGTCATTGCCGATAATGAAACTCTGCAGGTGAATGTGGTTTCGGGCGTTTTTGATGGCTTCAAGCATGAGCGGATAGGCCTCATCACCGCCGGCCAACGGGAGAATGACATTGCCTTCGAGCAGAGGATGTTCCGGACTGAGGATATCCATACACCGATTCAACTCTATGCTGTAGCTGCTGTTAATATCACTAAGAGGCGTGCGGAAGTTGTAATGCCACGCAACAAACGAAGTTTCATCGGCATGTCGATTCTCGCGTTGTTTCATCATGTACTCGTTGGTCATGCGATTGCGCAGGCCTTTGTTCGGGACGCGATCAATACCGAAAGCAAGGTAAAGAAGGGCACCGAGCAAGGGAAGGGACCAGACCACAAAGATCCAAAGAATCGTTGCGCTTGCATTTCTCCGCCGTTTTAAAGCGTGCAGGCTCACGGCGGTGAAGGCAAGGATGTGCAGCGCTGCCAGGATAGATAGATTGGACAGGTTTATCGACATGCCTTCAGAGTATGCGGGATTCAGACTCAATTACAGCCTAAATTAAGGGGGAAGCCCAGTACTCAGTGTTAAGACGTTGGCGGGTGTGTGTGAAGAAACTCAAAACACCGTAGCGTCTGGTTTACCGAACAAGTTCAAATCGAGCAATGCTCTCGACATGATTGGTCTGCGGAAACATGTCGACGGGCCGGCAGTGCTCCAGTCGATATGGTCCGTCTTCACACAGCATCTGCCCATCACGTGCCAATGAAGCGGGGTTGCAGCTGACATAGATGATCACAGGTGGAGCCATTTCCTTTAACATTTTGACTGCCTTGGGGTGCATGCCGGCGCGGGGCGGGTCGGTGATGACGACATCCGGCGGACCGAATTCGCGCATATCCGGTTCAATGTCGCGGATATTCTTAAGGTCGAGGCGGATAAATTTGCAGTTTTCCACGTTGTGGCGTTTCGCATTTTCCCTGGCATCGTTCACCGAGCTTTCAACAAGTTCTACTCCGAGTACTTTTTTGCAGTGATTAGATGCAAAAAGAGCGATGGAGCCGGTGCCGCAGAAGAGGTCGTAGACCACATGCTCGGGCTGGAGCTGTGCGCTCTTCAGAATCTGATTGTAGAGGGTTTCGGCCTGTGCAGTGTTAGTCTGAAAAAAGGAGTTGGCTGAGATGCGGTACACATAGTCGCCCAAACGATCGGTAATGGTGCCGGGGCCGTGGAGTACAAATTCTTTTTCACCAAACGCTACCGTGTTTTTGGCGGATGTGGTGCTGTTGACAAAGGTGGTCAGTCGCTCGCCGAGTGCTTCTTTCAGTTTTGTGCAGAGCGACTGCATGAGTTCAGGGCAATGCGTGGTCGTCACGAGATTGACCATAAACTCGCCGGTGTTTCCTCCTTGGCGGACCACGAGATTGCGCAGTTCGCCGACGTGTGTGTGGGTGGAATAGATCGGCAGCTCATTTTTATGACGCAGGCAGAATTCGCGTACGGCGTTGAGCGTGATGTTCATTTCCGGGGTTGAAAGGGCGCAGTGGTCGATGTCAATCGCCTTTGAGAAGCAGCCGGGGGCGTGAAAGCCGAGTGCAAAATCAAGTGGTTTCTCGTGTTTTCCCGGCTCAATACCGATTTCATCAGGGGTGAGGTAACGCAGATCGGTGAAGGAAAAATCCATTTTATTGCGGTAAGCGAAGCGTTCCGGAGCGGGGAGACAGTCATCGCATTCAATGCCGGAGAATCCGCCAATATGTTCCAGCGCATCCTGTACCTGTTTGCGTTTCAGGCGGAGTTGTTCGATGTAGTCCATGTGCTGCCATTTGCATCCGCCGCAGAGGCCGAAGTAGGGGCAAATCGGATCAATACGATGCGGTGATGGTCTGACCACCTTGCGAAAGCGGGCGGCCAGATACTTTTTCTTGACCTTGAAGATTTCTGCTTCCACAACATCGCCGACCGCAGCGGGACCCTGAACAAAGACCGCAATTCCCTCCTCAAGTCGTCCAAAGCACTGGTCTTTTTCCCCTAGATCGGTGATTTCGATCTCCAGTATCTGTTTCTTCTCGTACATGGCGGGAAAAGATAGTGAAGCGGAAGGCAGCAGGCAACTTATCTGAGCAAGATAATCCCTTGCCCGAACGGGGATGCGTGCTATTCTACTCCCATAACGAAAGGGTTTTTATATGGAAACGATTAAGACCATCATGACTCGGCGTAGTGTCCGTTCATGGACCACGGAGCCAGTCTCTTCAGAGGAACGTAAAACTATTCTTGAAGCCGCCATGAATGCGCCTTCGGCGGCGGACGCACGTCCATGGCATTTTATAAAGATCGATGATCCTGAGGTAATCAGAAAGTTTACCAATATGGGCGGAACGGAAATGCTGGCGGAATCCACTTTTATGGTGTTGGTCTGCGGTGATGAATCGAAAGAAATTTATCCCGGTTTCTGGCCGCAGGATTGCTCCTGTGCTGCACAGAATATGCAGTTGGCAGCACATGATTTGGGCATTGGCTGTGTCTGGATCGCGGTTTATCCGCTGGAAGAACGGGTTAAGATTTGTCGTCAAGTACTAGGCATTCCGGACTTAATTACGCCGTTTTCACTGGTTGCAATGGGTGTCCCCAATGAAGTGCTTCCCCCCGAATACCGCTATGATGAGGAGTTGCTTCATCACAATGCCTGGTGAGATTGATGGAGTGGGCATTTTGTTTGCTTTTTTGAAGAAAGTGGATACAATCAACGCATACAGAAAAGGAGATAGATTATGGCAGAAGGCGTAGTTGAACTAAGCAGCAGCGGATACGACGAGGCAACCAAGAGTGGTGTGGTGTTGGTTGATTTCTGGGCCCCGTGGTGCGGTCCTTGCAAGATGCAGGGGCCGATTCTGGAAAAAGTTAAGGCAGAAATCGGCGGAAAAGCCATGATTGCGAAGGTGAATGTAGACGAAAATCCGGAGCTGGCAGCCAAGTACGGGGTGCGTTCGATTCCGACATTGATCCTGCTTAAGGAGGGTCAAGTGAAACAGCAGTTTGTCGGTTTGCAGCAGCAGCCTGCGCTCGTTCAGGCGATTAAGGGTGCGTTGTAAGTTTGAAGATGCATATACCCGTTATTTGCAGGTAATGAAAAAGCCGCCGAAGGGGCGGCTTTTTTATTTCTACAAAGAGCTCTCAGCTTTCTTTCAGCTGGAGTTTTTTTCCTGAATCCAACCAGTCTCCCAGTATAATCTTACAATAGGCTCCGGTTGATAGTTGCATGGATGCAGCGCGTTTTTCCAGTTCGGTTGCCATATCCATCTTCATATTAATGCCAATCGTTTTTGTTCCTTTTCCTGCGGGATTAGTAGCCATGTTATCCACCTCCTTTTCTTGTTTCAGGAGAAATATATATCAGAAATCACATAATGCAATAAAAAAGAAGAACATTTATTTGAGCAATTTTATGTGTGTCTAAATGCAAAATCCTCATGTTTGATATGGTGAAGAATGTGAGTTGAAGCATCAATGTGTATTGACTCGTATTCGAGCTTTTAGGTAGAACTTCGGCGCTGTCTAACAGCTTCATACAGTATGATGGCTGCTGCGGTGGAGACGTTCAGTGAATCATTTCTGCCCAGCATAGGGATCGATACCTGAGTGTCGGACTGTGTCTTCCAAAACGGAGAGAGACCGGTGTCTTCTGCGCCGACAATGATAGCCGTTCCGCCTCGCAGATCAACTTGGGTATACTCCTTTTCCGCTCCAGGAACAGCAGCAATGGTTTGGATCTGATTTTTTTTCAGCCAGTTCAGCGTTTCTTCAGAGTCAGCTTCGGCGATCGGAATGAAAAAGAGAGTGCCGATGCTCGAACGGATGACGTTGGGGTTGCTGAGATCCGTTTTATGGTCGCAGGTAATGACGGCATCCACGCCGCTGGCGTCGGCCGTGCGGAGAATGGTTCCAAGGTTTCCGGGTTTTTCCAAATCTTCGGCAATCAGCAGAAGCGGGTTGGGGGGCAGTTCCAATTCGTGTAGTTTTTTCCCGACCAGCGGCGAGAGCGCCATCAGTCCGTCGGGCGTGTCGCGGTAAGAGATCTTTTGAAAGACGGCTTCGGTGCAATGGAAGGTTGCAATGCCGGAGTTTTGTATTTCTTTTGCCAGTTTTTCCGAGCCGGGATCGATGAAGAGTTCGGGGCAGATGTAGAGCTCTTTAAAACGCCACCCGCTCTCTGTGGCGCGCAGGAGTTCGCGATATCCTTCGACGAGTGTTGTTCCGGTTTGCTTTCGCACGTTGCCTTTTCGCAGCTTTACCGCGCTCTTAACACGTGGATTCTGAAGGCTTTCGATTACTTGCGTTTCTTCCATTCTGCTACCAGCTTTCTCAAAAACTGTGGCAGTTCCGGATCGCGAGCTCCCATGCCGAGGATGGTGTCGCCGGGTTTGGCACAGTTTTCCAGTTCCTGTTTTAAAGTCTCGTAGTCTGGAGCAAACTGAGCCGGTATGCCAGTCGAATTGAGTTTTTCAATCAAATCTTCGGTTCTTACCTCGCGGTTAACGGTTCCGCCGGCATAGTAAACGGGAAGAATAAAGATGGACCCGCCGTAGGTTCGGTAATGGTTTGAGAAGGTTTCTGTAAATTCATTCAGACCGGTGGCCAGCGGAGTAAACCCGTGCGGACGCCAGAATGCATGAATGCGGTGCGTGGTTTGGGCCACGGCGGAGAGAACGGCACCAATCTTGGCCGGATTGTGCGCATAGTCATCGATAATGGTGATGCCGTCTACACTTCCAACATGTTCAAGCCGGCGTTCAATACCTTTAAACTGTCCGAGCGCATCGCGCACTTGTTCAGGATCCATTCCGAGTGCGGTGCAGAGTCGGACGGCGCAAAGCGCGTTTTCTGCGTTGTATTGTCCGATCATCGGAACAATGTATTCGACTCCGTTTAGGCTGAAACCATTCGGCGTTCCGGGAGCACCTGCCGAGAGCGGAGAACCCTCAATTATTATCCCTGAGGTTTGATTCCGGAATTGGTCAAACAGGGCGTGGAGCTCGTCGAGTTCAAAATGGTCTTTGGATATGTTGGTGATGATGGAATGGGTGGGATGAAAATTCAGGAACGATTTGTCGGACTCGTCGGCCTCAATAATCCAGAGCTTATCTGAGCCGGAGCGAACGTTTCCGGGGATCCCGTTTTGTTTCCAGTTGAGTACTGAAGCGCCGTTGTAAACGGTTGGATTAAGACCCAGTGCGTCAAAAATCCACCCCAGCATTCCAGTGGTGGTGGTTTTTCCTGCGGTGCCGGCGACGGCGATCAGTTCTGCATCCCGATCGATCAGCTGATTCAGAAATTCTGCGCGATGGAGCAGGGGAATGTTTAGATTCTTTGCCGCAGTCAGATCGGGATTGTCGGATTCGATGGCGGTGCTGTAAACCAGATGACTCGTTTGTGCATTCACGCCGGAGCCATCCTGCGGATAAAGACAAATTCCGAGCTGTTCCAGGTGGCAAAAGAGCGAAGTGGAAGGATCATACGCACGATCAGAGCCGGAAACCAAAAAGCCGCGTTGAGCGGCTAGTTGAGCGAGGCCGTTCATGCCGACCCCGCCGATCCCGACAAAATGAATTTGCGGAATGTTCTTCAAATCAGTTTTGATATTGGAGTGCGCTGTCCGATCCCTTCCAATCTTCCGGTTTTATTGATGTGTTATCGAAGATTCTCTTGGTTTCTCCCAACAACTCATCATTGTTCGTCATGACATAGGGCGTCATCAATACGACCAGTTCAGTTTGTTCTTCACCTTGGCTAACACTGCTGAACAGGAGCCGACCCAGCAGGGGGATATCGCCCAGAACCGGAATCTTGGAGACATTGTCCGTTGTTTTGGTTCTGATCAATCCGCCCAATGCCACGGTTCCGCGATCCGGAACGGCGACGGATGCATCAAATGAACGTTGAGTAATAATCGGAACAGCATTTCCATCGATGGTCGTTGATCCGCCAATCTCGTCGGCCTGCTGACTGACTTCCATGACGACAAACCGATTCGGATTAATGTGCGGTGTTACCGTCAGCTGAATACCGATATCGCGGTAACTGTATTGGGAGTTGTTACCATAGGTATTTTGCGAGGTTCCGGTCATGACAGGCCTTGATTCGCCAATGGAAAGGCTGGCTTCGGTATTATCGGTAGTCATGATGATCGGGGTGGAAAGCAGCTTTGCATTACCTTCATTCTTGGAGAGTCTGATGGCCAACTGAGTGTCAATGCCGGTGATGTCCTGATAATAGCCTAACGCGCCGCCACCCATCGCTAAGTCTACGATGTTTGTTGCCACGCTGTTCACATTCCACTGGCCCGTGCGGTTTGAGTTTGGGGTTTGGTTTTGGTAGAGCCAGTTTATACCGTGCTCAAGACCATCGTTTAGTGAAACTTCAAAAATGGCGGTTTCAATGATCACCTGCTCCAGCATGATGTCCAGCTGCGCAATCACACTTTTGATGAGAGCAATGTCGTTTTCGCGTCCGGTCAGGATGATGGCGTTGGAGCGCTCGTCCGATATAATGGTCGTATTTTCTGAGAGAGTCGCCAGACTTTCCGATGCGGCTGAGGTTGCCGCAGCTGCTGCGCCAATGTTCATTAAATTATTATTATTATTATTCCGGTTGGCGTTGTTATTGTTATTGTTTCCGCTTTCTTGGCTGGCCGCACCGATCAATTCGTTCAGGATGGAAGTAATGTCAGCTGCGTTCGAGTATTCCAGATGGACCACTTCAAATTTAACGTTAGGTATGATCTCAACATCGAGCAATTCGACGATCTCGTCGAAGAACTTGAAGTTTTCCTCTTGTGAGAAGACGAGGATAATATTGGAGGGTTCGTAGGCGGTGACTTGAACGTTGCCCCTAATCATCATAGAGCTTCCGGCTCCTGCCATCGAAGAGACGGTTGCCTGAGCCGTCGCCCCCGGGGTATTTCGAGTTGTAGTTCCGCCGGCACGTATGACTCCTTGGGGCGTTGGGGCATTTCGATTGGCGTTCCCTGCGTCTTGCGCCCCATCACCCTCTTGGCTGGCCTGCGCCATGCTGATGATTTGCTGAAGAGTGGATGCCAAATCGGACGCGTTCGTAAATTTAATTTCATATTTGCGCATGACGACTTCGGTGGCCGCCTGATCGATAAAGTCAAGCAACTCTCGGATGCGCAGAATATTGGCTTCCGTATCGGTGACGAGCATGCTGTTGTTGCCTTCCAATATGTGAATTTTTCCGTATGAATTCATCAGCTGCTGAGCAGCGGACTGTAACTGGGTGATGGAAACATTCTGGGCGGTGATAATCTGGCTGACGATTCGGTCGGTTCCCTCATATTCCTGATCCGGGTTTAAACCAGGTAATGGCCCGGCGTTGTCGTTCGCCATGACAACTTTTACAAATTTTTCCTGATAAGGAACAATCTTGATATTGTTCATGGCTAAGACGGTTTCGAGCGCGTCGATGCACTCGGCCGTTGTCGCTCTATCCACCGAGAGAGAGATGGTTGCGGTTAACGGTTCCGACTTGATGTAGTCTTTTCCGGTCCAGGAACGGTACATCTCCATAACCGTTTCAATGTCGGCACTGACAAATTTAAAGGACTGAAGAGTTTCTGCTTCCGGTGCCGGTGTCGGTCTCCCGCCGGGAACACCAGGACCGACAGGTTCCTGCTGTGCGCGGGAGATTGACGGAGCCGCCAAAAGGCAGAGTGAGAAAGCGACTGTGGTAATGTATTTCTGTTTCATAGGCGTATATAACCATTCGTTTCTAGATTTATTGCAGTCTAGTTTGTGAATTGGAAAAAGCAAGGCAGAGGTATAAAAAAACCGCCCCAGAGCGGGGCGGCTTGCGGTTTCGGTCGACTTTATTACTTCTTGTAAACGAGGCGTTCCTGATAGTTGGTGTGAAGCAGTTCGTGCGCCTTGTGCCCGAGCGGTTCGCCAAGAAAGTCCTCGTAGATCTTGGTGATCATCGGGTTGTGGTGCGAACAGCGGCGGACCGATTTTTCATCGTCCGCATAGATTCCCGCGGTGCGCTTCAGACGAATTTCGTCCGTTGCGCCGTGCGGCTGTCCGCCGCCGCCGATACAGCCGCCGCGACAGGCCATGACTTCGATAAAATGCCAAGGAATATCTTCGCCCTTTTCTTTGGCATCACGAACTCGGTTGAGCACTGCTTCGACATTGCCCATTTGATGGGCAACGGCAATCCGCACCTTGGTACCTTTGATGTCGATCTCCGCTTCCTTCACGCCTTCGAGACCGCGGACTTCCATGAAATTGACGTCTTCGAGGTCTTCTTTGGTGATAAGGAAGTACGCCGAACGCAGCGCGGCTTCCATGACGCCGCCGGTTACGCCGAAGATGGTGCCCGCGCCGGTGTATTCACCGAGCAGACTGTCTGCTTCGTCATCCGGGAGGGAAGCAAAGTCAATGCCGGCCTGCTTGATCATTCGGGCCAGTTCGCGGGTGGTGAGCGCGACGTCCACATCCTGAAATCCGGTTGAACTCATGTTGTCGTCGCGCGACACCTCAAACTTTTTGGCCGTACAAGGCATGATGGAAACTACATACATATCCTTGGGGTCAACTTCCGCCTTTTCTGCGTAGTAGGTCTTCGCCATTGCACCAAGCATCTGCTGCGGTGATTTTGCCGAAGAGAAATTCGGGATAAAGTCGTTGGCAAATTTTTCCATGTAGTCGGTCCACGCCGGGCAACAGCTGGTGATTTGCGGTAGAACACCGCCTTCGGTCAGGCGCTTCACGAACTCTGAACCCTCTTCAATAATGGTGAGGTCTGCAGTGAAGTTGGTGTCAAATACGGCATCAAACCCTAAGCGGCGAAGGGCCGCGTAAAGCTTACCGGTGGTCAGTTCGCCGGATTCCATGCCGAAGGCTTCGCCAATCGCGACGCGGACTGCAGGCGCAATCTGAACCACGCAATGTCTGCTGTTGTCCTTGATGGCATTCCAAACAACGCGGGTCTGGTCGTTTTCAAAAATGGCACCGACCGGACAGTGGGCAGAGCATTGTCCGCACTTGATGCAGGGGCTGTCGTTCAGGGAGACATCGGCTGCCGGCGCGAGACGGGTTCCGTCGCCGCGACCGATGAATTCGAGGGCGTAAACGCCTTGCATCTGCTGGCAGACAAGAACGCAACGACCGCACTTGATGCATTTTTCCGGGTTGAGCACGATGGACCCGGTCGAGGTGTCCGGCTCAATCCTTGTGACGCGCTTCTCGAACGGAATCTCGCGGATGCCGAAGTCGGCCGCCAGGCTTTGCAGTTCGCAGTTGCCGGAACGTCCGCACGTCAGGCAGTCGTCCGGATGGGTAGAGAGGATCAGTTCGAGCACGGTCCGGCGGACCTCCACGACTTCGGGGTCGTGGGTGACCACTTTCATGCCCGGGCCGATGGCCGTGGCGCAGGCGCGCAGCATTTTTGGCGAGCCTTCCACCTTGACGACGCAGATGCCGCAGGCGGCCCAGGCATCGAGGTCGGAGTGGTAGCAGAGGGTAGGAATTTTAACGCCAACCTTTTTGGCGGCATCCAGAATCGTGGTTCCCGCCGGGACGCTTACTGGAATTCCATTAATTTCAGCTTCAATCATAGACATTTTCTTATCTCCTTATCCCTTGAGGATTGCGTCAAATTTACATTTATCGAAGCACTGTCCGCACTTGATACACTTGCTCTGGTCGATTACATGCGGTTTCTTGACTTCACCGCTGATGCAGCTGACCGGGCAGACGCGGGCACAGGCGGTACAGCCTACGCACTTGTCTTCAACGACGGTGTATGCCAGCAGATCTTTACACTTACCGGCGGGACACTTCTTATCAATGATGTGTGCCCGATATTCGTCTTCGAAGTATTTCATCGTCGACATGATTGGGTTGGGTGCTGTCTGACCGAGTCCGCAGAGCGAAGCTTTGCGCATGGCCTGAGCGAGATCCTTGAGCTTGTCGAGGTCCTCCATCGTCCCTTGACCCTTTGAGATCTTATTGAGAATATTATAGTTGGTGCGTCCGCCTATCCGGCAGGGGGCGCACTTGCCGCAGGATTCGTCAACTGTGAATTCGAGGTAAAATTTGGTTACGTCGATCATGCAGTCGTCTTCGTCCATTACGATCATGCCGCCGGAACCCATCATGGAGCCGATGGATTGGAGACTTTCGTAATCGATCGGAGTGTCGAGGAATTCTTCGGTGATTACACCGCCGGAAGGTCCGCCGGTCTGTGCTGCCTTGAATTTCTTTCCGCCGCGAATGCCGCCGCCGATATCATAAATGATTTCGCGTAGGGTCGTGCCCATCGGAACTTCGATCAGACCTGAGTTGTTGATTTTACCGGTCAGTGCAAACACCTTAGTGCCCTTGGTGGTTTGTGTGCCGATACTGCTGAACCAAGCGCTGCCCTTAAGGATGATCATCGGGATGTTGGCCCAGGTTTCAACGTTGTTGATAACCGTCGGCTTACCCCAGAGTCCTTTTACGGCGGGGAAGGGCGGGCGTGGAATCGGCATGCCGCGTTTGCCTTCGATTGAAGCGAGCAGGGCGGTTTCTTCACCGCAGACAAATGCGCCGGCGCCGAGGCGGAGCTCAATGTCGAAGCTGAAGTCGGTGCCCAGAATCTTGTCGCCGAGCAGGCCGTATTCGCGCGCCTGAGCAATCGCGTTTTCGAGGCGCTCAATCGCCAACGGATATTCAGCACGGATGTAGATAAAACCTTGGCTGGCACCGACGGTGTAACCCGCGATGGTCATTGCTTCGAGGATGGAGTGGGGGTCGCCTTCGGCGGTGGAGCGGTCCATGTATGCGCCCGGGTCGCCTTCGTCGGCGTTACATACTACATACTTCTGATCGCTTTCTGCATTTTTAGTGAAGCTCCATTTCAGTGCGGTCGGGAAGCCGGCGCCGCCGCGACCACGAAGACCCGCCGCTTTGAGTTCTTCAATAACGCCGTCGGGGGTCATTTCGAAGAGGACTTTTTCGAGCGCGGCGTAACCGTCGCGGGCAATGTATTCGTCGATATATTCCGGATTGATGACGCCGCAGTTGCGAAGAACGATACGCTGCTGCTTCTGGTAGAATTCGATTTCTTCCGCCGTCGCTGCCTGGCCTTTGTCGTAGAGCAGGGCTTCCACCTTACGGCCTTTAACGATGTGTTCGGAGACGATGTCTTTTGCGTGTTCGGGGCCGACTTTCACGTAGAACGTTTCGTCGGGAAGGATCTTAACGATCGGGCCCTGTTCGCAGAAACCGAAGCAGCCTGTTTTAACCAACTGAGCTTCTGCGTCTACGCCCTGTGCCTTGAGCTCCTTTTCCAGCGCTTCGTAAAGCGCAACACCTTTGCTGGATTCACATGCGGTTCCAGCACATACGAGAATGTAGTTTTTGTATGCCATGGTTCGTGCCTGCCTATTT